>JAETOX010000164.1 GCA_021771575.1 Bacteroides sp.
GCAACTTCAGCCTTTCGGACGTAAAGAAAAATTCCACGTCATACCATCGGCTCAATTTCTGTGCTAATTCTTCCAATGGCATGGCATCGAAACTGAGAATCCCCTCTTTCCAGTCCACAAAATCTCCTACTTTCACCTTTCTAACCAACTGATTACCCGTGATTTTATCAAATATAAGTTGTTCTTCCGGCCGGATCGTTTTCGGCCCCGCGGCGGTCCGTACATCCACTTTGCCATGTACCAGGGTCACCTGTACCGAGAAATCACTTTCGTATGCCATCACATTAAAACCGGTGCCAAACACATTTACCTCCGCCAGCGGCGTACGGACGATAAAAGGAAACTGCCGGGAAGCTTTCACCTCGAAATAAGCCTCTCCTTCCAGATAGACTTCCCGCTTCTCACCATCGAACAGGACAGGAAATTTCAACCGGGATTCTGAATTGAGCCAGACCACCGTTCCATCAGCCAATTGCAAACGGTACTCTCCCCCCCGGGGAATCACCAATTCGTGATAAACACAGGATACCGCGTAGCCTGCCCGGTTTTCCTCATACCGCAACGCTGCTGTATCGCCGGCGATAACCACCCCTTTTTCAGTAATCTTTTGAGTTTTCGCTGTTCCCAACTGTATTTTCTCACCCGAAGACAGGATCAATTGTGCTTTTGTTCCCCCGGATTGCACTGCATCTGCCAAAGATGTCACTCCGGCAGATTGTGGCGACCGCAATAAAGTAAAAGCAATGCCCACCAACAGAACAACAGAAGCCGCCACAGCCCAGTAGCGGAAAGCCGCCGTTTTCCTTCGCGGCGATCGTCCGACAATCTTCTTCCAGGCCTTTTCCGTATCTACCTGTTCCCATTTCCCTGCATAACGCCCGTACTGATACAAACTAGCCAACCGCCGGTATTCGACAGTAGCTTCGGCATCTCCAGCCAACAAATGCCTCAGGTAAGTTTCCTCTTCTTCCGTCGTGCTCTCCGCCCACGAACGGTATATTAAATCTCGGTCCGATTCAGATAATGCCATACCGGTAATTTTGAATTTTACCAGTAGGACTAAATAAAAATTAAAACGGGTGAATTAATGTATCTTTTTTTTCAGGAAAAAATAAAATAGCAGTAAAAGTTCCTCTTTCAATTCTTCGCGCAGCATCTTCAATCCATTCTTTTGCAGTGTTTTGACAGTATTGACCGAAATATGCAAATCTTCGGCAGCTTCTTGATATTTCATATCCTGAATCAAGATGCGTTTCACCACCTCCGCCGTTTGTCCGGGCAAATGGGCTATGGCCTGATTTACGCGATCGACAATTTGCTGACTGATTTCAGCCGCCGACTCAGCCGCCACATCTACCCCCTCCAGTTCCACCCGGCGTACACGTTCCTCTTTTCGACGCCGCTGTGTATAACAGGCATTACGGACAGAAGTGAAAAGATAAGAAGAAAGCGCCCTGGGCAATAGCCGGCAAAGATAATCGTCCTCCCACAAACGCACAAAAAACTCTTGCACAACATCTTCGGCCAAAGGCAAGGAATCCAGCTGTTCATCGGCGTATAAGACCAAAGGACGATAATACCGCTCGAAAAGCAGCCTCAATCCCCTGGCCCGATCGGTCTGAAACAACTCCAGCATCTCAGCATCTGAAACAATCATAACTTGCCTACCCTCATTGTGATGTGCAAATATACCGAATTTCAATTAAAAAAACTCCCCGATGAAATGAATAAATAAAAAAGAGGAAACGTATAAAACGGAGGAAACAGATAAAGCGGATAAAACAGTCAATCTTTTAACTCTTTCGATCTTTTTAATTGTTTTTTATTTCGTCTCATTCTTGAATTCCCGGAATTTTTTCAATAATTTTGACAAATCTTGTACAACAATTACATATCAGTCTGTTTTAACCGAAAAAATAATATCGTGGACCTAAAAGAAATCACTTCTCACTTTGCAGTATCAGGAGATATTGCAGAAATCGCGCCGCTGGGAGCCGGCCTTATCAACGATACGTTCCGGGTGAAAACCGAATCGTCCGACACTCCCGATTATGTTCTGCAACGCATCAATCATGCCATTTTCAGGAATGTCGGATTGTTACAAAACAATATATCCCGGATCACCGCCCATATCCGCCGGAAATTGCAAGAAAGAGGCGAAAGTGATCCAGACCGGAAAACCCTGACGCTGGTGGCTACGCACGACGGAGAGCTTTTCCACTTCGATGGAGAAAATTACTGGCGCATGACCGTTTATATTCCCCGCTCGAAAACTTACGAGCAAGTGACTCCTGAATTCGCCCGTCTCACAGGAGCGGCTTTCGGAGAATTCCAGTACTTGCTGTCGGACCTGCCAGGTGAACCGTTGGGAGCCACAATCCCGGATTTCCATAATATGCTTTTCCGTCTGCAACAACTCCGCGAGGCTATCGCTGCCAATGCTGCCGGCCGGCTGGAAAAAGTCCAATCCATTGTAGACGAATTGCTGGCACGGGCCGAAGCGATGTGCAAAGCCGAGCGCCTGCACCAGGAAGGTAAACTGCCGAAGCGTATCACCCATTGCGATACAAAGGTCAATAACATGCTTTTCGATGAAAAGGGCGGTTTCCTCTGTGTCATCGACCTGGATACCACCATGCCGGGATTTGTTCTGTCAGATTTCGGTGATTTTATCCGTACCGGAGCCAATACCGGAGCAGAAGACGACGAAGAACTGAGCCGGGTAGGTGTGGATATGGAGATTTTCCGCGAATTCACACGAGGCTATCTGCAATCGGCCAGCGCCTTCCTCACCCCTATAGAAAAAGAGCATCTCCCATACGGAGCCCAGCTACTCACCTATATGCAAACGGTGCGTTTCCTGACCGATTATCTGAACGGCGACACTTACTATAAAATCAAATATCCGGAGCATAATTATCAGCGTACACTGGCACAGCTGACTCTGCTCCACAGTATTGACGCCCATCTGGACGAAATGAACGATTGGATTAAACAACTTTCTAAATAATCGATTATGAAGAAAATCATTTATCTGTTGGCTATAACGCTGGCTATAGGCTGCTACAGTTGCCATTGCAAAACCGAACCGAAAGCAGAAAATGCCGTACCAGGCATGATCAAAACTAAGATTCCCACCCGTCCCGCCGGACAAAAGGACGTTGTCGGGTTGCGCTGTGCACCCCTGGACACGGTGAGAGTGGGATTTATTGGCTTAGGTATGCGGGGCCCGGGAGCCGTGTATCGCTTCACCCAAATCGAAGGTACCTCTGTAAAAGCATTATGTGACCTGTATCCCGAAAGAGTGGAAGCCACCCAAAAAATCCTGACCGATAACAACTGTCCGCGTGCTGCCGCTTACAGTGGCGAAGAAGGCTGGAAGGAACTTTGTGAACGCGACGACATCGACCTGGTTTACATCGTTACTCCCTGGTTGCTTCATACTCCTATTGCGGTCTATGCCATGGAACACGGTAAACACGTGGCCATCGAAGTTCCGGCAGCCATGAACCTGGACGAATGCTGGCAGTTGGTGAACACAGCCGAAAAGACCCAACGCCATTGTATGATGCTGGAAAACTGTGTATATGACTTTTTCGAACTAACCACCCTGAATATGGCGCAACACGGTTTATTCGGCGAGATTCTGCATGTGGAAGGTTCTTATATCCACAACCTAGAAGAATTCTGGCATGCTTATCAGGGCAACTGGCGACTTGACTTCAACGAAAAATACCGGGGCGACGTCTATGCTACTCACGGAATGGGACCGGCTTGCCAGCTGTTGGATATCCACCGCGGTGACAAGATGAATTATCTGGTAGCTATGGATTGTAAAGCCGTTACCGGTCCGGAGATTGTCAAAAAACAAACCGGCAGGGAGTGCCCCGATTTCCAGAACGGCGACCACACGATGACCATGATCCGGACCGAAAAAGGGAAAACCCTACACATCCAGCACGATGTGATGAATCCCCGTCCTTATAGCCGGATGTACCAACTGACCGGAAGCGAAGGATTTGCAAACAAATATCCTATAGAAGGATATACTTTCAAAGCCGATAACACTTCGCTCGAAGGTGTACCCGATCATGAAAACCTAAACATGCACACATTCGTACCACAGCAAGTGAAAACCACCTTAATGGAAAAATACCGTCATCCGATACAAAAAGAACTGGAAGAAAAAGCCAGAAAAGTCGGCGGTCACGGCGGTATGGACTTCATCATGGATTATCGTCTGGTATACTGCCTGCGGAACGGCCTCCCGCTGGACCAGGACGTTTACGACGCAGCAGAATGGTCATGTCTGGGCGACCTGACCCGTCTATCCATCGAAAACAACAGTATGCCCGTCGAAGTCCCCGACTTCACCCGCGGGAACTGGAATAAAATACAGGGCTATCGCCACGCCATGGTAGAAAAATAGCCCGGGCAAACCGCTAAGGTTAAAGCGCCTGAAAAGTCCATAAGATCGTCGTATCTTATGGACTTTTCAAATTTTATGAAATTCCGCCACAATGCGAGGTGTCAGGGTAACGTCTATTTTCGGCAAATGCCCCCCTGAACTCCTGTGCGGTCAATGTCCCGGCACTTCTCCTATAGCTCTCTTCCTATATTTTGGCAAAGCATGAAATGCAGTAAAGACGCATCCAATCAGTATCATACACAATCTTTTAGAGGAAGTTTGCCGGAAGCCTTGACACTTCCGGCAAGAGAATTGAAAAACAACAATGAACTATTACTGTTTCAGAGAAAGGGTCATTTTAGCATCTATGGAAACAGTCAAGGGTAATATCGAAAGGGCTGTATTAGCGAGTGTATTATCTGTGACCAGATGAAATTTACCGCTGATAGAAAAGTTTACCTTCATTTTGTTTTCAGTTGCTTCGCCCAGTTCTCCTGAAAGACTCAGGCCGGTGAGCACGATCCCCATGTCGGAAATCTCGATGTCCTCCAGCACTTCGCCGAGCAGCGGAATTTCTACCAACACGGTATCCACCAATTCTTTGATTTCGGGCGGCAGGTTATCCATCGTTAGCGGGAACTCGACGCCCTTGGGACGCAAGGTATCTTTCAAGTCGGACAATACACTCATCTGGTTGCCTGTAATCCGGCCTTCCACCTCACGGGGGAATTTATCGGAAATCTCCTGCAAACGGGACATATCAAAAAGGATACGATCGACTGTACCTTCTTTTTTCTTAATGCTGACTTCGATGGCTTGCTGGAGGACATCTTCCGGCAGGAAAGATTCCACCGGTGCACCGATGCCTAGTACCGTCAGATTCAGACTAAAATCCGTACCGGCCCAGTCGCCTGTCCAGCCTTTGGTGTAATCAATCACTTCCTCGGTGGTAAAAGCTTCTGCCTCCACCCATTCGCTGTAGCGTTCACCCTCTTTAGAGCGTACCTTCCAATTGTAGGTGGTTTCGGGTGTCAGGCCCTGCACACCGTACGAGGTACTCTCGGTCGGTAAGGTTTCGCCTCCCCATTCCACTTCGTATGCTGACGTGCTGCCGTCCCAAGCCAGGATCGCCGTCAGATCGGTCACATTCACTACCCGTGGGTTGGAGGGCGCTACCACCGGTTTCAACTCTTCTCCGGGATCATCAGTTCCACCCGGTTTATTATCGTCGTTACAGGCTGCTCCGAAGGCTGCCAGTAAGGCGATTAAAGTCCATATAGTTAGATTTTTTTTCATAGCATTTCATTTTGAATAATCCCAGTTACTAAATCCGTATCCTTCCTGCTGGTCGACGATAAACCAATAGTCATCCCGTTTACCGCTTTTCAATTGGATCAAAATGGATTCCGGTATCTCTCCTGATAAGCGGTTGCCG
>JAETOX010000010.1 GCA_021771575.1 Bacteroides sp.
TAAAAAATTTCATTTCCATCCTCCTTCCCTCCCGGGACATCCCTGAAGTTTTTTTTAATTCCGATTTTCAAGGGGCAAAATCGTTTTTATAAAATTTTAAGGTCGAAAGTTACACAATTATCGGATAAAAGCGAACGGATCTGGCGAATAATCATCACTTCCGTCCAGATGAATTTGTCAAACTCAACAGTTTCGTTCACGGTACCGGCCTTGAGCTTTCTCCATCTGCAAAAACACGATCGAACAAATGAACGGAAAAATTGGTGTCGAATCGGAGCAAGGGAAAGGTTCGCGTTTTTGGTTTACCCTTCTTGTTCTCTAAAATAGTTTGTCCCAAAGGCCTTCAGCACAAACGGCAAGTCCTTTTTCCAAGAGTTTAAAAGGGTGATAGGATAGTTTGGCTTTCCGCAAGCCCGGTATTCCCAAGTCTTCTTCCCGGTTGAGATAAAGATAACTGCCGGACAAACGACGGGCAAATTCCCAGTTAATGGCATTATATGCTCCCTCGAAAGTCAATAAGGCTTTTTCAGCATGAATACAAAAAGTATCGTGATTCACCGGTCTGCCGAAAGTAAAGGCCACAATATGCCCTTCTACCCACAGTGCTCCTCCGCTTAGCCCCAATTCATCGAAATGATCGAGTCCGAAGAGCAAGGCTTGTTTTTCACTCTCCAGACTCTCGTCCTCCATACAACGGCGGTCTTCACACCACTGTTCGTACATCAGGATACAATCCTGAACCATCGCTGTCGTCAAAGGTGTATACCGATAATCATAAGTCTTCCGGAATTTATTGACATGATTCCGTTTAGGCTGATAATTTTTACCTTTCAATTCCGCTAAATCCTGTCGCAGATATAAATAATCGGCATGGTCCCGATTATCGCGATATTCAAAAACACCGGGAAATGTCTCTTCCAGACGCTCCTGCAATTCCGGCAGAATACCATAAATGTACAAAGGCAGATTTTCTTCCATCGCCTGCCGGGCCAACAGCCGGATAACTTGTTTACCTGCCTTTTCCCCTGCCGGCAAAGTATAGACGGTCTGGCTGTCAGGAAAACAAAAGCGAATTACCAGTTGTTCGCCGATCACAGCAAAACTGCTGCAATTCAGAAATTGCCAGCAGCAAAGACTAGCTATGGACAAATTGCTGTCGCGGCGTTCTCCCGGGAAGATGAAAGAATACAATAATTTCTGGTCTTGCGGAGTTACGGATTTAAAATCGATCATAAACCATTTATTTTTCGTCTATATATTCTTCTTATATACGAAAAAAGATGCTCCGCGTTTCCCGATTGCTAAGGTTCTCTTTTCACTTTCCTCAAATACCATCTCAGTGTCAACACCGCAGCAAGGAAAGCGATAGTATCGGACAAAGGCATGCTTCCCCACACTCCATCGATATGCCATATCCGGGGCAAAATCAGCAACAAAGGAATCAGGAAAAACAGCTGGCGGGCCAAGGATAAGAAAATCGATATTTTAGCACGTCCGATAGACTGAAAAAAATTCGTAATCACCAATTGGGCACCTACCAGCGGAAATGCTACCATCGTGATCCGTAATCCTACCCTGGCCAATTCATTCAACCGGCTATCATCCGAAAACAGAGCCACAATATGCCCCGGCAATAATTCACAAAGCAACCATCCTACCGACATAATCGTCACAGCCACTACAATCACTTTTTTCAATGTCTGTTGTACCCGGTCGAAATGGCGGGCACCGAAATTATAACCTACAATAGGTTGCATTCCCTGCGTGAGTCCGATTACTACCATCACAAAAAAGATAGCGACCCGATTGACGATGCCATAGGCCCCGATAGCCAAATCCCCGCCATAGTCCTTAAAACTATGATTCAATATAATGACAATGGCACTGGTACATACATTTAACAAAAAAGGAGCCATCCCGATAGAAAAAATACTTCCGATAACCCGGCCTTTCAATTGATAATATCCCCGTTTAAAATGGATAAAACTCGATGGCCGTATAAAATGATTCAATACCCAGGCTAAACCACAGATCTGAGAAAAGATAGTAGCCATAGCCGCACCCCGTATTCCCCATTGAAAATGAAAAATAAAAACAGGAGCCAGGATGATATTGATGCCTACTGTCAATAAAGACGATAGCATAGCTTTTTTGGGATATCCCGTCGCCCGCATCACATTATTCAAACCCAGAAATACAAAAGAAATGGGGTTTCCCATCAGAATCACCTGCATAAAACTCCGGGCATAGGGTAATGTCTCACTACTAGCCCCGAAAAATACCAATATCCCGTCCAAAAAATACAAGGCCAATCCACCGAAACAAAAACCGGTGATGATACACAACAGAAGTACATTATGCAACACTTCGGTCGCTTTATGATCGTCCCTTTGTCCCAGATAAATAGAGCTGATCGCCGCTCCGCCAACCCCGATCAAGGTACTGAAAGCAATCACCAGATTCATCAAAGGGAAAGTCAGCGCCAAACCGGAAATAGCCAAGGGCCCCACTCCGTGTCCGATAAAAATACTGTCGATGATATTGTACACAGAAGTTACCGTCATGCCGATAATGGCAGGAATAGAATATTGTACCAACAATTTGCCGATAGGTTCTGTTTCTAAAACATGCGGATTTTTCGTCTGTGTCATTTTCAACTGCTCTTTACGGTCAGAATTTCATTTTCCGGTCCACTTCTCCAGTCACCCGGTAGTATTTCCAGGTGCCGGACCGTTTTCCCTTCTTATATTTTCCCTCTGCAAACAAATGTCCGGTAGAGTAATAGAAACGGGCGTACCCGTGGCGTAAGCCTTTGTTATACTCTAATTCGGCTTTTAAGGTTCCATCCTGAAAAAATTCCTGATAAGAGGTTATTTGTCCCTGTTCATACCTGACCTGAGCAGAAACAACTCCGTCAGGAAAAAAGAAACGGGCATCCCCATGCGGCTTGCCCTCCCGATACACACATTGGGCGACAGCTCGTCCCTGTCGATCGGAAATAGTCCACACTCCATCCGGATCACCGTTATTCAAACGTCCGGCATAGCTCCACAATTCGTCCTGATAAGCATAATCTCCCCGGGTGCTGACGGCTATACTATCAGGAATCACAATAGCATAATAACCCGATTCCACGCGATCGGCAAAATCTTCTAATTCCCGGTTTTGTTCCTTTATTTCATAATCAGCCGAGGCATTACTGTTATAATTGGCAATCAGACGGGTTTCATAATTACTCCCGGCATTTCTCAAAACTATTCCAATGGACTCGAAACTTTGGAAAGCACCTTTATTTTTCGTAAACTCCGCCTTTGTCCCGGCCGTTAACGAGCGGAAAAGGTATTCATAAGTTTCCGGCGAGCTGATATATGCGTATACATTATTTCCGGTCCCCAATTGTTTCATTAAGGTATGGTACTTTTCATCGTTTTCCAAGGTATTTCCTAAAGAATAATCTTTGATCATCGTGGCTAATGTAGAAGCAGAATTACTGAAAACCACATAATCACCGATAAAAGTATAATAAGGAGTATCCCATTTTTTGAATAAAGGTCCTAAAAAAATATGGAAAAATCCTTTCAGACTCAGAAAACGAATGGTGTGGCCGTTATATTCCATATCCCGGAAACGCACAGGGGTACGACGATCGATTTGTTCAACCAGATAACTCAACTGATCACGGGCCAGATCCGGATCTTTAGCCTGAACGGCCAGCACCAGATTATCCAATCGCTTTTCCTTATCTACCGCAGGTTTGATCACCGCTATTTCATGCCCGATCCAAGAGGTAAGCAGTTCGGCAATATCCACACCCAAGTATTTATTTAAACGCTTTAATGTCCGTTCATATTCTGTATATTCCCGGAAATGAGAAATTTTATAATTATCCGTCAAAATCCCCTGTAATTCTTCGAACGAACTGAAACAAAGGGATAAATAAGCAGCAACATGATTGCCGACAATCTCCTCTACTTCCGAAGCATGTCCATCTATCAGGTTTAAGGCACTCCACAAAGAAAAATAATTCCGGTTAAGCTGGGTTTCCCCTTTGAAATACAAAGCTTTATCTTGTAATTCCAAGGCTAAAGCTGTTGTTTTCAACGCTACGGTATCCTGTTTCCCAAGGAATATCTCCCCTAAAAAATCCCCCATCCATTTTCTGAAGCGATCGTGGTCGACCTCCAATGTAATATCACCGTTCCGGCTAACGGCCGGAGCAAAAGTGCGCCCGCATCCAGTCAGAGAACGGAGTACTAAAGATTCGGAAAAAGAAACGAGCAATAAATTAGCTTTAATCGCATAGAAAAACGACAGAGAATCCAACATCACATAGCTTAATTCGCCACGCTTTTGGATTTGTTCCTCGTTCAACAATTTGCCTAACATCCCTTCAAAAGCCTGAACGACATTCAATTTGCCCAGGTCGCAGACATACAAGAAATCATAATCGTTTTTTGCCAATCGGTGGCAGGACACAGCCAAGGGCCGGTCCATTAGCCAACGTTTTAAAATGGGATGAGCATTACTCAAAGAATCCATCAAGTCCAGATTCTTATGACAGGCTTCGAAATACGGATATTCTTTTAAGGAAGTCCAGATTTTATTCCGGTATAATTTTTCATGTATACTATTGATGGAAGGGGTTTCTGCCACGAAAACCGCATCCGGAGGAACGGCCTGCCGCACCTCGTACATACCGGATTTCCGAAAGGCCAGCCACCAGATTAGCCCAACTAAAACACACAAAACCATGACAATCAGCATTAAACGCTTTTTCATACAACACAAATTAAATAGAAAAACGAAATTAATCAATTTTACACTATCTTTACCGAATTGATAAAAAAAGTTTATGCGTTTTACCCACCGCCAAATTTTACACATAGCCGGCCCGATCCTCATCAGTCTACTGATGGAACACTTGATTGGGATGACCGATACGGCCTTTCTGGGACGGGTGGGAGAAATCGAACTGGGCGCTTCTGCCCTGGCAGGAGTATATTATCTGGCTATTTTTATGCTTGGATTCGGGTTCAGCACCGGCGTACAGATTATGATCGGCAGACGAAACGGTGAAGGAAAATATGGAGCAATCGGCCCTATTTTCAACCAGGGATGTATTTTTCAATTGACTTTAGCCACACTGTTGTTTTTTCTTTCCTGGTTCGGTTCTCCCTATATTCTTGAATTGCTGATCCAATCGGATAAAGTATATGAAGCCACCTTAAGTTATCTGAATTGGCGGATTTTCGGTTTTTTCTTTTCCTTTACCGCTCTCCTGTTCAGGGCTTTTTATGTTGGAATAGCAGATACCCGAACCCTAACGGCCAATTCTGTAGTCATGGTGTCCACCAATATCGTACTGAATTATATACTTATTTTCGGTAAATTAGGCTTTCCCGCCCTGGGCATAGCCGGAGCCGCTATAGCTTCGGTAATTGCCGAAATGGTTTCGCTCTTGTTTTTTGTGTTTTATACCCTGTGGCGGGTAAACGTGAAAAAATATGGCTTGTTCTGTTTCCGTCATGACGAACAACATTTGCTTTCCCGCATCCTGAATATCTCGGTCTGGACGATGATACAGGCTTTTGTTTCTATCAGTACCTGGTTTTTATTTTTCATTGCAGTGGAACATTTGGGCGAACGTCCTTTGGCGATCACCAATATTCTACGGAATATTTCTACGTTCTTTTTCATTATTGTCAGTGCTTTCGCCACTACCGCCAGTTCTCTTGTCAGCAATCTGATGGGCTCGGGATCTCCGGCAAAGGTGATTGAAACAATCCGAAAGGTCACCCGTCTTTGTTATTGGTTTATTTTGCCTCTTCTTTTGGTGGCCACTCTTTTTCCGACAGCTATCATGCGCATTTATACTGATAACCTGTCTTTAATCGATAGTTCGGTAGCTTCTTTTTACGTTATGATTTTTGTATATTTATTGAGCGTTCCCGCTAATATCCTGTTCAATGCAGTATCGGGCACCGGTAATACTCGTTCTGCCCTGTTTATCGAAGTTATCGCACTCGCTGTCTATGTTTTTTCTGTTTTTTATATCGTTCTTTATCGAAAAGCCGATATTGCTTTATGCTGGACCACCGAATATATTTATTTATTAGTAATGGGATTTTTAGCCTACCGGTATATGCGAAAAGGGATATGGAAAGAAAAAAGAATTTAAACACGATTTACGACTGGATAAAACAATCGTAAATCGCCGTTTCAGTGAGTTTTATGGCGACGAAACATGCTCTTGAATACTTGCCAGCCAACTGTTCCCATCCACCTGTAAGCAAATGGTTTTGCAATCTTCCATGTCACATGCATCCACGGACTGTTCATGATGCCTGAACCGCCCTGTTTCTCTCCTTCATGCTTCCGGCCCGGCATAAAAACGGTTACTAATTCAGACCATAATAACCGTCCGGCATGCGATCGAACATACCGCCAGTTTTCTTTAATTCTCGTTTCCGATTCCCGGCATTGCCGCCGGATTTCCCTCTTCTCCAGAATCAATTGTCCGAGCGGCGTCTGTGGATTGATCTTCTTTGTCATCATCATCGTCATCATTATCCTGTAAAGCACTAATCAATATGTTGGTGAGTTGCATACGTATCATCTGCTTTCCCCAGACAAAACCCAGCGTAAGCAAAAGATATATTCCCCCAACAATTAAAAAACCAAGAGCCACACTGTCTAATAACTCTCCCAAGAAAAATCCCAAAGCTGTAAATAAAAACAGAATGGTAAAAAAGGCGAGTGTTATTAACAAGATGCCATGCGAAAAAACCGACAAAAGCTTGGCGGCTTTTTCGATGGCCATCAATTTCAGGAGACGGAGCTTTAAACCGGCAAAAGCCGACAGATCATCCTTCAGTTGAGTGAATATTTTCTCTGCTGCATTCTCCATCTTCTCTCAACTCAATACGTGGTTTTATTACTACTGGTCGATGTTGTCGTAGTATCGTTTTTACCACCTTTCATACGATCTTTGATGTCATTCACATCCTGACGAAAATCTTGAGCATACTTGTTGTGGGCTGTAGCATCTTTTTGGGCTTTACTATCCATTTCGCTACGGAAATCGTTAGCTTTCTGGGAAAGATGATCGGCAAAACCGCTGGCTTTATTTTCAGCCCGGTCAGCCCATTCTTCTGCTTTCTCTCCAGCTTTTCTAGAGAAATCAGCTGCTTTCTGCCCGGCTTTCTCCGACCAGTCTTCTGCCCGGTTTCCAGCTTTTTCCGACCAGTTTTCTGCTTTACCAGCAAATTCGGATCCAGCATGTTCAACTTTTGATTTTACCTTTGAAAATGCAGATTTTACACCGTCTTTGATACCGTGTCCCACTTCATGCAGGTCTTCTTCCAGTTTTCTACGATGATCTCCGCTCATCAGATAGCCGACAGCCACTCCGACCAATGCGCCAAGACCTAACCCCAGCAATAATTTAGAATTTGAATTCTCGCTTTTCATAACCTAATTGTTTTATAGTTTGTGTACTATCTCAACGAACAAAAGGCTTGAAAAGTTCGGCATTTTAATTTTATTTGAGAATCAAGGACAAAACTTTATGAACCATTATTAATCTAGTGTTCAGTCTTTGTTAATTCCTCCGGCTATATCCAGTAATTCAGTTGTAATTCCCTGTTGGCGAAGCTTATTATATTCCAATTGCAGGTTCCCCAACAATTTGACAGCATTATCGTTGGCCATCTGCATAGCCAAAATCCGGGCAGCCTGTTCGGATGTACGGTTTTCCATATACATTTCATACATCGAAGCATGTAAGAGTAAGGGATACAGCAATTTTAAAATATTGCTGCAATCGGGCTCATAAATATACCAAGGTTTCTTTTCCAAGACTTCCGCCCTGTCTATCTCTTCCACAATCACCGGCAAGAATTGATGCGACCGATAGATTTGTACTCCCATACTTTTATAGTAAGCATATACCACCTCTACCCGATCATACCGCTGCTCCAGAAAATCTCGCATCAATTGATCGGCAAAAAGGGTAGTTGCCCGAACATCTTCTTTCTGCTCAAAAAGGTCCGGATGTCCACCTACCTGAATGCGCGGAATCCGGCGTACCTCCGGAAGAATTTTTTTCCCGACTGGGTAAACAGTGATGCCGGTGTTTGCTTTCGACCGATATACGCCGATTACTTCGAGTAGTTTTTTATATAAATTGATATTAAAGGCCCCACATAAACCATCATCCGAAGCAAACACCACGATGGCTATCCGTTCCGGTATTCTTGCTTCCTCCAAAGGAGAAGTATACTCACATCCCGACAACTGGATATGGGCATACATATCCTCCAAGGCACGGCGGTAAGGCATTGCCTGAAGCAATTTATTCTCCGCTTTCCGTAACCGGGCTGACGAAATCATTTTCATCGCCCCGGTAATTTTCTGGGAAGAATGTACAGAATTGATCCTTCCTTTCAGCTCGCGCATCGTTGCCATATTCTTTCGAAATTAGTCGGTTTGTTTTTGGGTTTCTGCAAATTTGCCAGCCACCTCTTTAGCCACTTCCTCCAACAAGGCAGCAACCCCCTTGTCCAAGCGTCCCTCGCGCAATTCATCCAATACTTCTTTTCGGTAACGGGCCCTTAAGATTTCGAGAAAATATTTTTCAAAATCCGTAATATATTTTAAAGGGACATGCTGTAACAAACCTTGCGTACCGCAATAGATGACTGCGATTTCTTCTTCAACAGGCATGGGTGCATATTGAGGTTGTACCAGCAAACGGGCATTTTTCTGACCTTTATCGATAACCATCTGCGTCACCGGATCCAGGTCACTACCGAATTTTGAAAAGGACTCCAATTCCCGGTACTGTGCCTGATCGATTTTTAAAGTGCCGGCTATTTTTTTCATCGCTTTCAACTGCGCATTTCCACCGACCCGGGATACCGATACCCCGACATTAATAGCCGGACGTACTCCTTCGTTAAATAACGAAGTTTCTAAAAAAATCTGTCCATCGGTAATGGAAATTACATTTGTCGGAATATAAGCGGAAACATCTCCGGCCTGCGTCTCTATAACAGGCAAAGCCGTCAGCGAACCTCCTCCTTTCACCAGAGGTTTTAAAGGTCCGGGCAAATCGTTCATGGTAGCAGCAACCTTATCATTGGAAATAACCTTAGCAGCTCTTTCCAGCAAACGGGAATGCAGATAGAAAATATCGCCCGGATAAGCCTCCCGTCCTGAAGGGCGACGTAAAATCAGAGAGATCTCCCGATAAGCCACCGCCTGTTTGGACAAATCGTCATATACCACCAAAGCATGCCGGCCGCTATCGCGGAAATATTCGCCTATCGTCGCTCCAGCAAACGGAGCATAATAACGCATCGCTGCCGAATCAGAAGCATTGGCAGCCAACACGACAGTATATTCCAAAGCGCCATGAGTCCGTAACACATTGACCAATGCCGCCACCGAAGAAGCTTTCTGTCCGACCGCCACATAAATACAATAAACCGGATTTCCCTGCCTGAAATTTTCCCGCTGATTCAGAATTGTATCAATAGCGATGGCTGTCTTTCCGGTTTGACGGTCTCCGATAATCAGCTCCCGTTGTCCCCTACCGATCGGCACCATGGAGTCGACCGCCTTTATTCCGGTTTGTAAAGGTTCTTTGACCGGTTGCCTGTAAATCACCCCGGGGGCCTTGCGTTCCAAAGGCAGATGCAAAAGTTCCCCTTTGACCGGACCGGCTCCATCGATGGGTTCTCCCAATGTATTGATCACCCGCCCCAGCAATCCTTCGCCCACCGCGATAGAAGCAATGTGTCCGGTTCGCCTGGCTGTGAAATTTTCTTTTACCCGGTCGGCAGCATTCAACAAAACAACTCCTACCTGATCTTCTTCCAGATTCATTGCTACCCCCCGAACACCATTCTCGAATTCGATCAATTCGCCGGAAGAAACATTATCCAGCCCGAAGACATTTGCAACGCCATCGCCTACTTCCAATACGGTACCGATTTCTTCGTATTCTGCCCTCAAATCTACATTTTCCAGCTGTTGCTGAAGAATATCCGACGTCTCACTTGGTTTTATTATCATATATTTTGTTTTTAATCTCTTTCCCTTTCAGGGTATTCTCCCTCCAGTTGTTTTTTCACTTTTTTCAATTCTCCGCTGATAGACATATCCAACTGCATCGAATTCACTCTCAGTATAAAACCTCCGATAATAGAAGGATCTATCCGTTCTACAAATTCAATCTCCCGGGAAGTCCGGTCGGTAACCAGTTTTTTTATCCGATCGAGTACAGGCTCCTCCAGTGGCATGGCTGTGATTATTTTCACCTGCCCGATATGATAAGCTTTCCGATAAAGTTTTTGATACATCAGGCAAATCGAACGGATATACATTTCGCGGTGATTCCGGATCAATAAGCGGATACCGCGGATATACAGTTTTCCGGGATCGATACCGATCGCTGTAGTCAGTAATTGCTCTTTATCCTGGGGAGACAGAACCGGGTTCATCAAGGCTTTGTGCAAATCCGGATGAGAAATGTAATTTTGCTCAAAAATTTTCATTTTCTGATATACCTCCCCGGCAGCATCGAATCTTCGGGCCACTTTCAGCATAGCCAAAGCATAACGTCTCGCTATCAATCCTTCATTCATATCCTCCCTCAATTTTTACTTTCGAGTTCATCCAGCATTTTCCCAATCAATTCCACTTGAGCAACATCTTGTGACAGATCCTGACGAAGCAGCTTTTCAGCAATTTCCAAAGACAAATGTCCTACCTGTTTCCTGATCTGTAATTCAGCTTCCCGTTTAGCCTGTTCGATCGATAAGTGGGCATCCTGCATCAGTTTCTCTGCCTCCACCGAAGCCTGTTTTCTTGCATTTTCGATCAGCTCTTGCCTCATCCGCTCAGTTTCCTGTAAAGACTCCAACTGCTTTTTACGGGCATCAGCCAATAGCTGCTGTACCTGAACTTCCACTTCTTCCAACCGCTGCTTCGCCTCACGGGTGTATTTTACTCCCTGGTCGATAAATTCGGCTCGTTGTTCTATACTTCGGATAATGACAGGCCAAGCGTATTTCGCCAGGATAGCCAGAATAATCAAAAAGACTACCAACATCCAAAATACCAGCCCGAATTCCGGTTTAAAGAGTGCCATATGCAATTATACAAACAAAACCAACAGACAGACAATGATGGCAAACAAAGCCACTCCTTCGACCAATGCAGCGATTACGATCATATTGGTCCGTATATTCCCAGCCGATTCCGGTTGACGGGCAATAGCATCCATCGCGTTAGCTCCGATTTTTCCAATACCCAAACCGGCACCGATGACGGCCAAACCAGCACCGATGGCCGCACCCAGTTTCGCCAGACTGGCTCCGGCCGCTACCTGTAATAAAATCATACTCAACATAACATTTCTATTTTTAATTATCAAATTTTATCCTATTCCTTTACTTTTTCAGGTCTTGCCAACACAATAAAAATAGTCGACAACATCATAAAAACATAAGCCTGTATGAAACAAATCAAGATATCGATGATTTCCATAAAAACGGCAAATACCACCGAAATCACGGTCGTCGCTCCGGCTACCACCTGTCCCATAGCGGCAAAAATAAAGATCAGAGAAATCAATACTAAAGTGATCAAATGCCCTCCCAGCATATTGGCAAACAACCGGATCATTAAAGCGATGGGTTTTGTAAATACTCCGAAAAGCTCGATAACAGGCATCATCGGTACCGGAAATTTTAACCAGGTAGGTACTTCAGGCCAAAAAATATCTTTCCAATATGCCTTCCGTCCGGAAACATTGACAACCACAAAGGTACATACCGCCAATACCAGGGTAATGGAAATATTCCCGGCCAGATTCGCTCCCCCCGGAAAAATCACCAGCAACCCCATCAGGTTCATCACCAGAATGAAAAAAAACAAAGTCAACAGATAGGGAGCGAAACGTTTCGCCTCTTTGCCCAGCATCGGGACGATCATTTCCTGATACAACATACCGACAGTTACTTCTATCATTCCTTTCATCCGCCGTGGTGCATCGTAAGGCTTCCGTTTATACCAACACACCAAAGGAAACAACAACCAGCAAAGTACGAAAGCGCAGATGAACAAAGCCAATACATTTTTAGTCATGGAAAGATCCCAGGGCCGGTACTCCTTTCCGTCTCCATCTCTACCGACTACCTTCCCGGCATAATCACCGTCAGGAGCGATATAAAATCCGTTGAATGTCTTTCCTCCGTCCAATCTGGCTGAACTGAACAGATACCATTTCCCAGTGTCACTCCGGACGATCACTGGAAGAGGAATACTCCGATTCCAGATGCTCCAGCCATATTCATCTCCCAAATGTTCGAAAATAAGTTCCTGCGGATTGAAGGGAACAGCGGGCTCCTGTGCCCGTAACTGTCCCACAAAGCAGCACAGCGATATACATCCGATGACATACCCGACAAATCTCATCCCGAGTCTCTAATTGATACAAACCACGATCCGGTTATCCAACACTTCCACGACTCCTGAGTCGATCGTCAGTTGTTTCTCTTCTCCCCCTGTGTCGAACACTACATTTCCATGTGTAAGGGTAGAAATCAGCGGAGCATGTTGATCCAGTACGGTAAAAGTACCGAGTGAACCAGGCAAAGTTACCCGCCGGACATCCCCTTTGAACAATATTTTTTCAGCCGATATAATTTCCAGTTTCATGATAATTTCATTTTAAGTTTTCTACTTTTTTGCTTCTTCTATCATTTTTTTTCCTTTTTCCATCACTTCGTCGATTGTTCCGGTATTCATAAAAGCCTGCTCCGGATATTCATCCATTTCTCCACTGAGGATCATTTTAAATCCGCGGATCGTCTCTTCCAGAGGTACCATTACCCCCCGCAAACCGGTAAACTGTTCGGCCACATGAAAGGGTTGAGACAAGAAACGCTGCACACGACGGGCACGGCTGACTACCAATTTATCGCTATCTGATAATTCATCTACTCCCAGAATAGCGATGATATCCTGAAGTTCCTGATAATGCTGCAATAACTCGATGACCTGCTGTGCCGTGTTATAATGTTCTTCGCCCACAATATGCGGATCCAATATCCGCGAAGATGATTCCAGCGGATCCACGGCAGGATAAATTCCCAACTCCGTAATTTTCCGGCTCAGCACGGTGGTAGCATCCAGAAAATTAAAAGTTGTAGCAGGCGCAGGATCTGTCAAATCATCCGCCGGAACATAAATCGCCTGTACGGAGGTAATCGAACCGTATTTTGTCGAAGCAATGCGTTCCTGCAATTTTCCCATCTCCGATGCCAGTGTAGGTTGATACCCCACAGCCGACGGCATACGTCCCAGCAGGGCAGATACCTCCGAACCCGCTTGTGTGAAGCGGAATATATTATCGATAAAAAAGAGAATTTCTTTTCCACCCTCATTCGAATCCCGGAAAGATTCGGCGACAGTCAGTCCCGACAATGCCACCCGCAGACGGGCTCCAGGAGGCTCGTTCATCTGCCCGAAAACCAGAGTTGCCTGCGATTGATGCACCTGTTCCATATCCACACTTGCGACATCCCATTCTCCTGCTTCCATTTCCTGCTGAAACTTTTCCCCATATTTGATTACTCCCGATTCGATCATTTCCCGTAAAAGATCGTTTCCTTCCCGGGTACGTTCTCCCACACCGGCAAATACCGAATATCCGTGGTGTCCTTTGGCTATATTATTGATCAATTCCATAATAAGCACGGTTTTCCCCACACCGGCACCTCCGAACAGACCGATTTTTCCCCCTTTCGAATAAGGAGCAAGCAAATCAATCACTTTGATACCGGTAAACAACAATTCCTGAGTAGTTGTCAGATCCTCGAAACGGGGAGGTTCCCGGTGAATGGGTAAGGTATCAGTATAATCCAATTTGCCCAGCTTATCTATCGCATCTCCGGTCACACTCAATAACCGTCCTTTGATTTGTTTTCCTGTCGGCATAGTCAGCGTTCGTCCTAAATCCCATGCTTTCATTCCCCTGCGCAATCCATCTGTCGTATCCATAGCCACACAACGCACCGTATCTTCTCCAATATGTTGTTCCACTTCTACAATCAATTTTTCACCGTTGTCACTTTCTATACGCAAAGCCTCGTAGATCGGAGGTAAATCATCTCCGCCATTCTCAAAAATCACGTCCACAACAGGCCCGATTACCTGTGTTACATATCCAAATCTCTCAGTCATAATATTGATTTAAGATCATTAATTTTATAAACTCATTTCAGCACAAGGCGTAACCTCCCTTTTATCCCGGTGGAAAGACCGGGAATCAACTAGTTGTAACGAAAAACTAAATGATAAGTTTCCTTAAAAAGTAAATATAGAATCCTTTGTCGTGCCAAACCGACAATAAGCGCTGGTATTGGATAATACCAAGGATAACACATTCTTTAAGTCACTGATTTTTATATGTATAATAGATATTTTACAGGTAGAGATATTCCAGGTATCATTATCTGCCGGCAGCTCGAAATGATTTCCGGACTTCCATTCGCGCATCATTCATACATAACGACCCAACCAATTGGAGATCCCTGTCCATACGTCCTGTGTGCTCTGACTCTAAAGTCAGAAGCAAAATCAAGAAAACCATATAGCTCAGCAATCGTTTCATCATCCGGGAGCGTTATTCAAGAGTAAAAAATATACTTCCTATGTCCCAGAAAAAGGTAACAAAAATAATGCCAAAAAAAATCGTATCTTTGAAGCGGCATTTTTATATAAAGAAATGACATTGATTTGCAATTAAACTATTTATGAGATTTGACGAAACAAATTTAAACGAGGAAATATTGGATGGGCTGGCAGCTATGAATTTCGAAGAAATGACGCCGGTACAAGAGCAAACCATCCCTATCATCCTGGAAGGCAAAGATATGATCGGATGCGCTCAAACGGGCACTGGTAAAACCGCAGCTTATACATTACCACTACTCCACCGTTTGGTCGACGAAGGGAACCCTGACAATACGATTCGAGCCGTCATTATGGTGCCAACCCGTGAATTAGCCCAACAAATCGATATGCAATTCGAAGGTTTTGCCTATTTTTTACCTATTTCCACTACAGTGGTCTACGGAGGAGGAGCGGGTTCGGATTGGGATCAACAAAAAAAAGGATTGTTAATGGGGGCCGATGTGGTCATTGCCACTCCAGGACGTTTATTATCCCATATCGCCAACAGCGGTATCGACCTGTCACATGTGGGATATTTCATTCTCGACGAAGCGGACCGCATGCTGGATATGGGCTTTTTCGATGATATTATGCAAATCGTAAAATTGCTGCCGAAGGAACGACAAACCATCCTTTTTTCTGCCACCTTACCTCCTAAAATCCGGCAATTGTCCAAACAGATCCTGAACGATCCGGCAGAAATCAACATCGCCATCTCCAAACCTAATGAAGCGATCGTACAATCGGCCTATATTTGTTACGAAACGCAGAAAATGCCTATTATCCAAGAGCTTTTTAACAAGCGGCATGTCACAAAAACCATTATTTTCTCTTCTTCCAAACAGAAGGTGAAAGATTTGGCATATACCCTAAAACGGATGAAATTAAATGTGGCGGCTATGCATTCGGATTTGGAACAGGAACAGCGGGAAGCCGTCATGCTGGATTTTAAAAATGGAAAGATCGATATATTGGTAGCGACCGACATTGTGGCACGAGGAATCGATATCGACGACATCGGCCTGGTGATTAACTATGATGTGCCGCATGACCCGGAAGATTATATTCACCGCATCGGCCGTACGGCACGTGCCAATGCCGACGGGGTGGCAATCACTTTTGTATGCGAAGCCGAACAAAGCAAATTTCATCGGATAGAGGAATTTATTGACAAAGACATTTATAAAATTCCTTTGCCCCTTCAATTGGGAGCCGGGCCGGAATATAATCCAAAAGCTTTTTCCCGGGGTCCGCGGAAAAAATTCAATAATAACCGGAAAACAGGAAAACGTTCTTTCAACCGGAACAAAAATAACAAACAACAAAATTCTCCAAAATAATGAAGGAAACACATATCGGCTGATTAACGGCATGGAACAACCATCGGTTACGGCCGATATGTATCTATAAATAAAAAGCTTCCCTCTTTTGGGACTAATTTCCGCCGATTTGCATCCCTTCGTCCGATCCTAACTGAATAGCCTTAGAAAATCGAATTATTGATATCGGTTGTAAAACGTTCCAACGTTTCCATACCGATCAAAGAGTTTCCATGCTGGTTCAATTCGGGACTCCACACGGCAATAGACAGATTCCCGGGAATATAGGCAACCACTCCACCTCCGACACCGCTTTTCCCCGGCATTCCCGCCCGGAAAGCAAAGTCCCCGGATTCATCGTAAAACCCACAGGTAAGCATAAGGGCTCCCAAGCGCTTAGCCTGACTGACCGTCAGAATTTGTTCCTGCTGGTAAGGGTTCAGCCCCCGGTCGGTCAAAAACAAAAAAGCCCGGGCCAGATCGATACAGTTCATAGCGATAGCGCATTGATGACAATATACGTCCACCAGAGTCTCTACATCGTTTTTAATGTTCCCGAAACTTTTCATAAAATAAGCCAGCGCCAAATTCCGGTCGGCATGTTCCCGTTCTGACTGAGCGATATGTTTATCGTAATAGATATCATCGTTTCCGCAAATCCCCCGGACGAATTCCAATATAGCATCTTTAGGCCGGTCATACAGGCTTATGAGCCGATCAGTAACTACCAAAGCCCCCGCATTGATAAAAGGATTTCGCGGAATTCCCTGTTCGTGTTCCAATTGTACCAAGGAATTAAAAGGATTTCCCGAAGGCTCACGCCCCACCGACTTCCATATTTCATCTCCCAAATGCCGGGTAACCATAGCCAGGGTAAACACTTTGGAAATACTCTGAATAGAGAAACGTGTTCCCGCATCTCCCACCTGATAAGTATCTCCTTTCAAGGTTTGTACAGCAATACCGTATTGCCGGGGATTGACTTCCGCCAGAGCAGGTATATAATCCGCAACCTTCCCTTGTCCCCAAAACGGCTTTACTTCTTCATAAATCTTAGCGATCACTTGTTCGTAATCCATATCTTTTTTTTAAGTGGCACAAAAATACATGAAAAAACAAATTTAAACAGAAAAACGGCAAGATTTATCTTCCGGGCTATATTTCTTCGGCATATACCATTTCCCACCCCCGCCAAACAATGACCAGCCGGCGCAAAGTCGTAGTCCCTTGGTTGATCCCACCAGCCCATCCCCTGCATAACTGCGAAGTTGTGCAGCAGCCTCCCCGATCTTTTCCTGTATCACGACATCCGATTCGCCCCGATGTACATATTTTACTTCCAGCAGGAAGCTATAAGACATATCCAGTAAATGGACCAAATCCGGTTGCAGATAAAAATCCGCATATCCTTTGCTGAGCTCGTATTCCGAGCGTACGATAAAATAATTACTACATCCGAGGTAAGGTTGCATAAAACCTTTGAGTAAAGCCTCTCCTTCAATATATTGGCGATATGTCCTACAAGGCAAGTCTTACTTTTCCGGCTTCAACGGGCTGAGCAGATAATCGATATACTCTTTCGTTTGTTGGCCCACAGCATTATTGGGCTGGGCGTCCTTGGCGGCACGGGCTTTGGCACGGGCTTTGGCTTCATCGCCGACTACGACGTAACAGAGCACTCGCGTTTCGTCAGCATTCCAGGGATGGCTTTCGCTGATAAAACGTTCTGTCCACTCTATCAACACAGGCCGCCGGACGTTGGCAGGAAGCTGTCCTTCCTGCAATTGGTCGAACAAGGTGTAGAGCACAGATACCATAAACCACAGGTCGTTGCCCCCATAACGGTTCATCATCTCTTCAGCCCGGCGGTAACCGTCGGTGTAATCTTTAGCACGCATGCTGTGAATACAAAGAAACTTATCGATGCCCCATTCGGTAAAAGGCAGACGATAGTTGCGCCACCGGGTACATACCTGTTGAAACGCCTGCCCGTCCGCGACAGCGGTTTCGAGGCGTTTGTCCAGGCATTGCAGAAGGAAATTTTTCCAAGTGTCGGCTTGCGGTAAACGGCCGTAAATATCTTCCCAATGAGTAGCTACATAATCATACACGTCCGAGCTGGCAGGTAAACGCATTCGCCACTCCATCAGGATGAGCAGGTTGCTGTCGCATTTTTGTTCGGCAGGAAGTGCATGAAAAAAAGTCTCGAACTCCTGCACATTGTCCGTGAATATGGAAAAGTACCCCATTCCGGTGTCGAAAGAGCGGTCGCCGGCATTCCACTTGTTCACCAACGCACCCGACCGGCGGGCGGGGTCGAGGGCAATACGTCCTTGTTCAATGAGCTCATCCGCCTCCTGATAGCCTGTAGTGAAATGCAACAAATCGCCGTTGTCATCTACCCAAATAAGCGTAGGCAATGCTTTAACATGATATTTATTCGAAAGTTCGTTCACAAACTTCTTTTCAGCTTTATCCTGAGGATCGGTTTGTAGTTTGTAGCAAATAAAATGTTCGTTGAAGAACTCACCGACTTTCTGCTGCGGCAGGACTTCCGTACCCAAACGCTTGCAGGGTCCGCACCACGTCGCCCAAATATCCACGAAAAGCGGTTTCCTCTGTGTCTTTGCCTCTTGCAGAGCCTCTTCCCAAGTGCCATGAAAAAATTGAGTGCCTTCAGAAGACTGTGCGGACGCTATCAGCGTCCACACAGTTAAAAATAATAAAATCAATAGCTTCATGCTATCTCGGATTCTGTTCAAGTAAATTGTTCGCCGCAATAGCTTTCAAGGGAATCGGAAGTACATAGCGGTTACTATTCGGCTCCAATGTGTAAGTTTTTCCATTTAACTCATGGACAACTGTTTTTTGAAAACGTTCCTCCTTATTCAAGCGTTTTAAATCGAACCAACGAGTACCTTTAAACATCTGCTCCCGTCGACGTTCCTTCAGAATTAATTCCAACAATTTTTCCGGATCGCGTTCCGTCACATCTTCATAAGTTCCCTCTACGTGACGTTTAACAGCCAACGCATTCAACATGTCTAATGCACCATCGATATCGTTCTCCCTGACAGCAGCTTCCGCCTCGGTAATATATACTTCTCCTATATTACACCCATTGTTATTCGGATACACGAAAGAGGCTATACGTGGCTCGTCTGTATCAGGTTCACCGTAGTTATAATCGTAAGTACTCACAAAAAGTTGCCAACGCAAGTCGGTATCTTTATTGAATAAAATCATTAAATCATCCGACAAATTATAATCTCCATGATAATCCGGGTGTCTTCCTTCTCCTTTATAACAAATCACATCCGGCATTTCCCATTGGTAACGAGGCAATCCTATGATTCCTCTGTCCGGATTACCACTTCTTTTCTCAAGTTCATTATAATCGGCTGGTTCATCAATCATTTCGCGAGTATCGCGGCAGGCTTTCAAACAGGCCTTATATTCTCCCCGATATAGATGTACCCGAGCTTTAAAGGCTCCTACCGCAGCTTTAGAAGCCCGGAATCTGTATTCTACTTCGTTATCTAATAAAGTATCAGCAGCTGCAAGGTCATCTAAAATACAGTTATATACTTCTTCAACGGTTGCACGTTTTTGCAGAAGATCAATATCAGCTTCCAATAGCAGGGGAACCCCAAGATCCGTTTTCGATGTTTTCGCATCATAATGCCGGGCATAAAGGTTTATCAAATTAAAATAAGCGTATGCTCTGTGAAAATGCGCAGCTCCTTCTACATATTTCCGTTTAAACAGGCCGCCCTCTTCCGCCGTCTCAATATTATTCAAGATATAATTGCAAACATAGATAACATGATAAAAGGAGTTATAAACCTCATCGTTTTCGTTCTGAGTAAAAATATAGTCTTGCCAACAAAAACTGCGAATGCCCCAATTATAATATACACTTACTTTGGAACTGGGAATTTTTACGTCATCGGTCATCGCCATTGTCAACGTATTGCCACACGCGATTTTATTATCACCGCTTTCGTAACTGTCCAGGATCATACCGAAATCATTGATTGTTTTTGGAATCAATGTTCCTTTTGGAGTTTCATCCAAAAAATTGCTGCAAGCTGTTACTGTTAGTAACAAGGCTATAAAATAGATATATGTTTTCATCGTCATACGTTTCATGTTAGAAATTAATATTCAGAGAAACTACCATACGAGGTTTTATTGCTAACCCACACACAGTTGAGTTGTCAGCACCGCTGATAGATATTTGGTCAGGATCGAGGTCATAACGATTGGCAGCCCAGAAGGCCAGATTTTCTCCACTTACACGGAGCGCTCCACCTTTTAACCCGGCTTTTTTCAGTAAACGGGTAGCATCATATTCCAAACTCACGCTTTTTAACCGGATGATGCCTCCGTTAGCCACCAAGCGGTCACTCCGCCCCAGACATTCCGGCCGGTTGTCAGGTTCTCCAAAAAGTCCGGGGAAATAAGAGGGAATCCATTTATGGGTATTGTCCTGGCCCTCAACCCAACGATTTTCTTCACTGTACCATTCGGTAAAATTACCGAACATATAAGGTCTCGGAGTCGGTAGGCGCATTTTGTTGCCTAACCGGTAGGTAAGCATCAATCCGAGTGTAAAGTCATGGAAACTGACATTAGTACTGAAGCTACCGAAGAAAGGCGGCGTAGTACGTCCCACGAAACATAAGTCATCGATCGTCAAACTTCCCAAGCCTTCATACGCATAACGCGTATCATCTCCTTTTTTCATAAACATCGGTTCTCCATTCTCATCCAGACCACCGTAACGATGAACGGCAATATGCCCTATCGGCTGTCCTTTGATCGGAGATCCCTTGTAAGCGCCTGAGAGTGTCGGTGTATAACTCAACGAAACAACTTTATTTTTATTGAAAGAGAATTGGAATGTAGCATCCCATTTAACATTTTTATAATCCAATAACTTGCCATATAAAGTTAAATCGATACCCCGGTTACTTACTTTGGCAGAATTTTTATAGATAGATGACCACCCTACTGAAGGATCGACCTCTACATTAGCCAATAAATCTCTGGATATCTTGTTATAGAAATCGGCATCCACACTCAAACGTCCATCCCACAATACTGCATTCATACCGATATTTAGGCTATTCGTCTTTTCCCATCCCAAGGCAGGATTTGCAGGATTCGTCACCCGCAAATAATTTAGTGAAGAAATATCCCAATTAGTCCGAGCAACAGCCACAATACTCGGTCCGGTACTTTTATCGATATTTCCGGTCAATCCATAAGACAACCGAATGCCTAAATCGTTTACTTTTTCAGAATGAAAGAATTTTTCATTCGCTAAATGCCATTTCGCCCCTATCGACCATGAAGGATTATTCCGGAACTTACTGGCATTGGTCAACAGATTGGTTTGATCCAAACGTATACTTCCAAAGAGATCGTAGCGATCTTTATAAGTTACGCTTGCTGTTCCAAAATAAGAGGTATAACGTTCCAATGTGCCGCCCATATCAGGCTCCCAATCCCATAGTTCCTGCGGATAATACTCATCTCCGTCATATCCTGTCACACCCTCCTGTAATTCTGCCAGATTAACGCTTTGCGAAGTCATTAAATAGGGATTATATCCCCAAAGCCGTTGATTATAATGTTCACCCTCCAATGAGTAAAACTCATTACCGGCCATTACCTTATAGTTAAAATCTCCTGTCTCACCCTGATAGGAAATTATGTTCCGCACGGAATAGGAAGCCAAGTGTTCGTTCACAATGTCCTTGATTCCACCGTAAGCAGGTATATTGTGTTTGACAATAGTTTCCGGCCACCAATAATCTTCGTCTAGCATAACTTCTGTAAAACGATTGACTAATTCGCGGGTAACCCAATGATCTTCAGTATACCAGTCGATATCTTCAGTATTACCAAACTCATAATTTCCCTGTGTAGAAATTTCCAATCCCTCGATTGGTTTCCAAGCTATTTTCAGGGAGGAAGAAACATTATATGATTTTGTTTTTTTATCGTTCATACGCATTTCCCTCAAAGGGTTGTGTAACCAACTCTTCATTCCTAACTCTTCGCACCGCTCTGCATATTCTTCATCGATTTTACCTTGTTCCCAATAATATGAACCATCATCATTCAAGATTCGTTTCCAAGGCTCATATTCTGTCATATCCATTCCGTTACGTTTAGAATATTGATGGGTTGCCCGCAAGCCTAAAGAAACTGTCAGGTTTTTCCGTAAATCAATATCATTATTGGCCAACAAATTATATTTGCTGTACTCATTCCCTACCAATTCGCTTTTATTCTGATCATAACTGAGCGAAACATAAGTACGTGAACGTTCGCCACCTGCCGAAACGGAGATATTATGTTGCTGCGTAAAAGCATGACGATAAAAATTCTCCTCAATTTGTTTCTGATTATTGAATTTGCCTAATTTCGCTAATTCCTCATAAGCCTCGTCAAGTTCGATTTCCCCATAATCGTAACGACTATATATTTTTTCTATTTCTGTTTTTCCAAAGGATGCCATATAGTCGGCCACTCCTTCAACCATGGTGGTTTCAAACTTCAATTTAACAAATTCATCCGATGATAAAACATGTAAATCTTTCAGATCCACCGCCCCACTATAAGTTACATTCCCAGAATAGGACACACTCAATGGACTAACTTTGCTTCCCCGTTTCGTCGTTACGACAACCACACCGTTTGTAGCCCGGATCCCCCAAATAGAAGCCGAAGCAGCATCTTTCAGTACAGTTACTTGCTCAATATCATTGGGATTCAAATTCAATTCTGAACTTTCCATGGGGAAACCGTCTACCACGATCAACGGTTTGGTATTGGCATTAAGTGTACTCACCCCACGGATAGTAATCTCATTGTTTTTATCCACATAAAGTCCCGGCACAGCCCCTTCTAGTTTTTCGGTCAAGCTCATCGAATAAATCTGCTTCATATCGTCCTGTTTCAGCAAAGAGAACGATCCCGTAGCCCGTCCTTTTTCGATGGTCTGTACACCGGTCACCACAACCTCGTCCATTTTTGTAGCCTCTTCTTTCAGGCCGACTTTGATCTCATCGCGCCCGACAATCGAAGCTTTTACCGTCTCATATCCCAGGAACGACACCGTCAATTCGCGACAGTCTGCGGATACGCGAAGGGAGAATTTCCCATCGATGTCCGTCACTGTCCCTTTGTGAGTGCGTGCATCAAACACATTGGCCCCCGGCAGGGATAGGCCTGTTGCTGCATCCACCACCACTCCCGTAATTGTCCGTTGTTCCTGAGGAGCGGCAGACGTTTGCTGCTTCACAGGTTTAACGATCACGACATCGCTCTCGATTTCGAAAACAAACGGTTGTCCAGCCAAGATACGCTCCAGGGCAGTTTGTACCGATTCGTCGGTTAACGACACCGTTACCGGCTTCCCCTTCTGAATTTCTACGTCGCTATATACGAACTTTACCCCTGCCTGAGCTCTTATCTGCTGTAATACTTCCCGTAAAGCAGCATTTTTTACGTCTAAACTCACTTGCTTTCCCTGCGCCCGGGCATACCCCCACGTACAGGTCACAAGCATAAACACAAGCACCAGGCCTTGCCTGCACGCTTGTCGCACTGCTGCATTTTTTTGCAGAAACAGTTTTCTTAATCGCATTTTTTCCATAAAATTGTAAAATTATTGGATGTTCTGCCTATCGGCAGAACAGATTAGTAATCCGAACGGGAGATGTTAGCGGCGTCTTCCGTTCTTTTAATATATACTTTTCGTTCTGAAATTTCAAAAGCCACACCTGTTGTTTTGGCAATCATACCGAGAATTTCTTCCAGCGTCTGATCGCGGCGGGCAATACCGGTAAACGGATGGTCACGGAATTCCGCGGCTTCGAAAATGAATTCGATATCATACCAACGTGCCAGTTGCCGCACGATGTCCGCCAATGGCATCCGCTGATATTCAAATGCGCCGTTTACCCAAGAAGTATAAAGCGAAACATCCACTTGCCGCGTATTCAACTGTTGCGTCCCGGCATCGAGCACAGCCTGCTGGCCCGGTTTTAAACGTACACGTTCATCCCCATGCCGGAATTCGACAACTCCCCGCACCAGGGTTGTCAGTACCTGCTGTTCTTCCGGATAGGCATTCAGATTGAAAGCCGTACCTAAAACCGTCACCCGGTTGTCCCCGGCTTCTACGACAAAAGGATGATCCGCATCGGCCTGCACATCGAAATACAGTTCGCCGCTGGCATATACCACGCGTTCAGGTCCGGTGAAACGCGTAGGGAAACGCAGTTCGGAAGCGGAGTTGATCCACACCTGCGAGCCATCGGGAAGGCAGAAACGATACTCTCCGCCACAAGGTACACGTATCGTATGGTAGTGTACCACTGTATCCTCTTTCTGTTGCCTGTATTGCAGTCCTGCCAGCGTATCATGTACAATCACCGTTCCATCGGAAACAGTCATGCTGTCGGCCGACAAGCCGTCCAAGGCGATCGCCTCCCCGTCTGCCAACAATAAGGTGGCTTTTGTAGACCCCGGCGTTATTTCCTCCGTAGCGACACTTACCGGTGGCAGGCTAACCGGTCTCCACAAAATCACCCCTACCCCCAAAAACATAACGATAGCAGCCGCTATGCCGGCAGCCATCATCCGCCTTATTCTCCTGCGCCGGCTCCGCATTCCCGACAGTGCCTTCTGAAAACGTTCCCATGCCTCCACAGATGTCTCCACCTCGAGCATTCTCAAGGCCGTCTCCATCTGCCGGACATCCGCAAATAACCGTTTCACCTCCTCGTCATTTTCCAGACGGTCACGAAAAACCTTTGCCTCCGGTTCGGTCAGATTCCCCGCACTATAATCCGCTATCCACTCGTATATGGTTTTCATCTTTTTTTTAATTTTTATTATATTCCAAAAAATCCGAAATAGGTGACAAAAAACAGAAAAAAGTTACAAAACAGGGAGAAAATAAGGTGAAGACAGGCTATACAAACGTTATATCTCCTATTGATCCCCTATTCACACCTTATTCCCGACGTGTATATATTGGGGGAGTATAGGAGATGTATACAGGTTAATCCCTAACCTGACGCTTTTTACACCGGCAAATCATCTGCAATAGGTAGCATTAATAGGAGCCGGACCGACAAGTCGGATCGTTGGAAAAGACAGCAAAAAACAAGAAATAAAATTTTTGTGCTCCCAAAGTTTGCCGCAATTTTTGCAAAGCGCGAATATAATGGGTTTTCACGGTATTGACGGAGATACCCATTTCGTCGGCAACGGCTTTATAGGATTTTCCATTAAAAATAATTCCGGTAATCACCCGGCGGGGATGTTCAGGGAGCTGTTCTATCGCAGCATGCAGCCCGGTGCGGATTTGTTCCTGCCGTTGCGCCGTTTCTCCCAGCACTTCATCCAAAAAGCTTTCACAGGATACTTCTATATCTTTAAAATAGCATTTCCCGGCCTCCCGCATGGTTTTGAACGCCGCTTTGCTTACCGCCCCGAACAGATAGGCCTCCAAAGAGCCCGAAAACTTCCGTTCCCGCCAGTTTTGCCATAAAGAGATAAACACAGCCTGCACGATATCCTCGGCATCTTCCCGACTGACCAAATAACGCATGCAATAAGCACAAAGGAGACGATGATAACGCCGGAACAATATGCTCATCGCTTCTTCGTCGCCTTTTGCCAATAAGCGGATAATATCTTTTTCCTGTTCTCCTGCCATCGGTCTGCTCATTCCACTTCCAATCGTCTGTCTTTCGGGTATTTCACCTTATAGCGCAGAATCAGGTCGCGCTGTTCGCCGGGTTGCAAGGTCAGCGGCCAGGTAACGATACCGGTATCACCGTCCACTTTGCCGCCACTCAGCTCCTCGGCCGTCACGGTAATGCTGCTGTTGGCGGAGAGGGGCAACTGGTCGTAAAGCGTCAATTCCACCGCCTGCGGCCGATTGTTCCGGACGGATATTTTCCAGCCGATCGTTTGCGTCTGAGTAGAACCCATCAGTTTCCGTGACGTATATTCATGCTCTTTCGTGCGTTGTACGGCAATCTGCCGGTCGCGTCCGAAGGAGAACGACAGCGTATCCCCGGCAGCGTTCACATCGAGGACCGATTTGCCGATAAATGTACCTTCAAAATAGATATTAGCTTCCCCTTCCAGCAGGTTCAGTTTATTCCAGTCGCTAACCTGTGCCATCAGGAAAGCGTCTTTATCGATTTTCGGCGTACATTGGTAAATGTAAGAGGCCGGAAGCTCATAGCGGCCTATTTCCGCCACGACGGGCTTATTATCTGAAAGAATGGTATAAGGCATTTTGATATCGAACTCATAACCTGTCGGTTGGCGGGTTTGCACAACTTCGACCGGCATACTTTCCTCTTCATCCGCCACCTCCTCCACTTCTTGCATAGGAGCCGCCCCCATAACCATCATGCCGGTTTTCCGGACTTTCCGGGAAGGAGCATAACCGGTGACGACCACTTCTTCGAGGCTTTGTGTATTAGGCTCAAGGCCGATGTGTAGCGTATTGCTATGTACATCGACTGTCCGCGCAGTATAGCCTATATACGAAAATTCCAGGCGGCGCCGCCCCTCAGGCAGCGTCAGCGAATAACGGCCATCGACATCCGTAACGCAACCGATAGTAGTACCCGAAATTCTGACTGTAGCACTGATTAAAGGTTCGTTGGTCATGGCATCCGAAACAATACCCGATACAGTATTTCCATTCATTTCAGGATGATAGGCCGGTGCTGCCCATCCATAATTCAAGCGATAGGGCAACAAACGGGGAGCCACATTTCCCGTCGACGGGCTGGAGGAAGAAAGGGATAAAGCAACATTTTTCCATTCTTCGCCCGTATATTGAAAGATATTCGCCTTATAAGTAATAGCAAGTGGTCCGCTCAGGCTTTCCGAACGAATGTCGTAGGAAGGAAACCAACCAGCATTCTTTACATAATAGCTGAGGGTAAATGTCACGGTACAAGCAGCCGGAGCATGAATGCCCACCAGGATTTCACCTGTACGTTTCAGGTCTTTCCCCTTTACCTGGGCCAATTCCCGGGACAGCTGCTGATGCCGCCCGGACAGTTCTTCCAACTGATCGCGGATAGCCAATTCTTCGGCCGTAAGCACTTTCATCCGTTCGGCGAAATAAGCAGTTGCTTCCCGGATTGTCGCCATGGTCATCGCCTGGTCTTTACCGCCCAATGTACAATTGTTTTTCAATATCTCCTGCCCAGCCTTGACTACAGCAAGAGCCGTTTGGCGTTCTTCCTGTTGTTTTGCAACTTTCTTTAAAGCCTGTCGTAACTGTTCCTGCCGATGGGTGACCGCCATACTGTCCAGAAAGTTGTATTGCAGATTCACGTTTGTGATTGTTAGTTTTCCCTTCGCACTCACCTGCATACTACGGGCATCGAGATAAGGCGAAAGCCCAGTAAACAGTAAAGATGAATTCCCGGCCGGAATTTCCACCCGTTCGGTACGGGTTACCTGTGCTCCGTCAATAAACAACGTGACTTTCTCTGCCACCGTTTTTACTTTGCGCTGCGCCGTTACTACCGTTGCTATCATACACAGGCAGAGAACCATCCATACGTAATTCCCGAACTTTTTCATAATCTTAAATTAAAATAATTTTACAACAAAAAGATTCAGGCGTAAAAATAAAAATTAAAATGAAATAATATGGCGCAAATTTGAAATACAATTGCAAATATACCCAAATAAAACAGCAAACAGAGCAAATGTTATACATTCCAAAGCTATAAAAAAACGGTCCGGGGCAACGAGATTCATTCATCGTTGCTCCGGACCGTAGAAGTCCTATCGCCACTTTTCTTCCGAAAATCACTGCACTTTCCATTGCTTCTGCAACCGTCCCAGCATTTCCTGTTGTTCCGGACAGAGGCGTTTGAGGGCGGCGACAAAGCAATACCGAAATTCCAGGGCTTGCGGATGGGCGGCCACCTTTTCGAGCAAGGGGGGGACTTGTTCTGTCCGCTCGTAGTAGCAAGCCGTCGCCAGATCGCACCAGTCGGTCAGGAAAACCCGATCCGGCAGGTCGGAGCTTTCCAACAAGGCTCGGAGCGCCGGCATTTCGTCGGCTAGGCCGAGATTCCAGGGATTCTCTTTGTGTGTTATGCGGCCGGAAGTATTATTATTGAGGTGATCCGTCAACAGGGTCCGGATCACTTCCCATGCTTCGGCCTGTTTTTTGCCACCGGCAATGGTTGCCGTATGTGTCGCTAAAAACTTTAAGCGGTCGGATAACAGGTCATTATACGATAATAATTTGTATGCAATCCAATAGCGTCCGTCCAGCCGCTCTTTTTCCGATAGCAAATCGTACAGGGAATCGCACAAACGACCCGTTTCTTTCTTCATGCCTGCATTCCGGAACACTTCAATGGCTTGCGGCAGTTCTTTTTTCGTCAGAACGCCTTTCCGGTATTTTTCCAGCAAATAACCGTACGATGTCTTACGGTTCAAACCTTGTTCTACCATCGGGATAAACAGGTGCAGCGTATCGGCGCCCAGTATCCGATGACGCAATGAACCGTCGGGATCCAATACCACGAAGGTGGGATAACCGTGTATGTCGTATTTTTCAGCAAATGCGGGACCTTCACCTTTTTCCACATCGATTTTGAAATTCACAAAATGGGTGTTGAAAAACGCTCCCGCTTCGGGTTTGCGAAATTCACTCTCGCGCATCCAGCGGCAGGGGCCGCACCACGAGGTATAAGCATCGATGAACAGCATTTTCTTTTGCGCCCGCGCCTCCTGTAAAGCCTGTTCCAGCGATCCTTCAAAAAATTCGACACCTTCCTGTGCGTGCCCGCCAAATGCGAACATTAGGCATAGCGCACTCCATATCCATTTTTTCATATCTTTTGTTTTCATAGTTGTTCGTTTTCAGTATTTCACTGCGGGACATCGGTCTTGAGTTTTTCCGGATGTGCAGCATCAAGAAAACTCCGGCACACCTCCCCCGGATCGTTCGTCGCGCAAAGGATACGACCGTCGGGGGCGATCAAGACCAGATAAGGGATGGAGGAAAGCCCATAACCGACGGCAGCCTGCCGCGCTTCCGGTCCGGCCAAGCGAAGCTGTTTCCATTCCATTTGCTCTTCACCGAGAGCCTTCTGCCAATCATTTTCCTTCTGATCGGCGGAGACGCTGATAACCTGTAATTCGGAATCATACCGATCGCGGAGTTCTTTCACGCGGGGAATCGCCTGCCGGCAGGGGCCGCACCACGACGCCCAAAAGTCGATCAGCACGTATTTGTCCGGTTCACGAAGTTCCGACAGCGCTGCCATTTCACCTGACGGCGTGGCAGCCTTGAAATCGGTATAGGGCGTCAGCCGCGCATAGCGCCGAAGGTTCGGCAAGGCGTGTCGGATGCGGTTCACCCGCGCCGTATCTTCGTTTTTACCGATCGCCTCCAAATAGGCTTCCTGTTCGGCTGCCGTTAGCTGAAAATAAGTATACATTTTCTGCTGCACCCACCAGGCGGCTATCGCCGTCTGCGGATGGTTGCGTACAAAATCTGCCGCCGCGGAATCGATCCGCTGCCCGGCCAGGCGTTGGGCTTCTTTGACAATCTGCACCGAATCGGCCTCAAGCACTCCGAAATAAGCTTCCAAAGCTTTCATGCTCCAAGCGTTCAACTCCTTCTGAAAGGGGGCCAGCTTCTCGCTGTAAGCCTGCAATTGCCGTTGCATCGGTCCACCGCACACCCGCACTTCCGGCACGGGGCCAACGGCATTCCCGGTCCGGTCCAAGGAGGGAAACTCCACGAAATAGGCATCGTTACCGATCAGTACCTGTACCGTATAGACCGGACACAAACCGAACTGCGGATCTTTCTTCGACACCCGCAATTCGCCCATTACCGGCGAGGCTACCCGACCGCAGAGCCGGAAAGCACCTCCCCCCACCAGTGTTTCGCACGCCAGCACCGGATAATCCTGCGCTTCTTTGTTCACCAGTGAAAGATAAAGCGTATCGGCAGTCGGTTCCAGTTCGCCGCGGAAGACAAAGCCATCGCCCCGGCACAATTCCTCCACAGTTCTCCGGATTTCTTCCACATGTTTGGGATTGGAAATTACGCGACCTTTTTCATCGAGGACGAGGAAATAGGGTACACCTGATATCTGATATTTCTCAAGCATATCCTTATATCCCTGTTTGGTCAGTACATATTGCGGCCAGCGGGCCTTTTTCTTTTCGATGGCCGCTTTCCAGGCCGCGATGTTTTCATCGCAGGAAACGCCCACAACGGCCAGACGTTCGGGATAACGCTCCGCCAAATCACGGATCGGAGCGATTGCCGCCATGCAAGGGCCACACCAGGTAGCCCAAAAGTCCACCAACACGATTCGCCCAGACGGGATCACCTCCGTCAGCCGGCAAGGCTGCCCCTTGATGTCATTCAATTCCAGATCAACCAACGGGCGATATTTCGCTGTCTGCCGCGCGTACGCACAATTCTGCCGAAAGGTAGCGAAGCGTATCGGATCGGCAGGAACGGAGGGAATGGCGTTTTCCAGGCGTTCCACTTCATCAATCGTGAGATTATATCCCCGGCGCATCAGCCGGTTACCGAGCCAGGCCGAAACGGCCGAATGCGGATGCGAAGTGATAAATTCCCAAGCGCATTCCCGTTCCTCATCTCTCCCGGCCAGCAGCAGATGCCAGTCGGTGAAATCACGCTGAATTTCTCCACCGGTGATACGGAATGACGACGACACGGCGGCATCGTGAGGAATACTATCGTAATGGGGTGTTTCCACCGTCATACGTACATTATCGACAAAGACGGGCGTATAAGTCCAGCAAACCGGCAGGGCAGAATCTTTCGACACGAGACCGAGGTTGTTGGTGATAAGCGTACACACTGTCGGATGATCCAATTTCCCGCGCAATTCGAAACGCCCTTTGCGGACGGTGGTTTCCGCCAATGTCCGCGACGGCAGTTCTTCGCCCGTTAGCAATGCAACACTCACTCCGTCGGGCATCCCGGCAATGCGCCCGCGGAGGATAAATCCTTCGCCCTGCGCCCGCAGGAAGGGGCACAGCAGGGCAAGAAGGATAATCGGTAGACAGGCTTTTTTCATTCCATGTATATTTTTACTCCATGTTTTTGAAGTACTTCCACCAAAACTTCCATTTTCTTGATCACCAAGGGATAATCCGCGAACGTCACATAAAACTCTGCTTTCGGAAGCAGAAAAATCCGTTCGATAAAAGCAGCCAGATCGTAATCTTTCGAAGTGGCAGACAGGTAATCTCCGATTTTTACCAAAAGCCCCACGGCCTGTTTATCGGGAATCAGATATCCGTTGAGATCGTAATAGTCTTTGCTGTAATTGAAAAAAGGTTCCAATTCTTCAGCCGGCAACAAGGCGGCCTTATCCAACACCATTGCCTGCAATAACGTATTTTTCAATCTTGCCTTTTCTTCGGCAGAGGCATGGGCCACGTCGCCCACAGCAAAGATCATCGCCTGAAGCATCGGCTGGCTATAAAGGTCGACAGGATCATCGAATCCCTCAGGCCACCAGGAATATTTAAAGAATTGCACCTGTTGGTAGAGCAACACACCATTGGGCCAGAACTCACTGGCAATTTCCGGAAATACCGATTCTTCCAGAAATCTGGCCGCCGCTTTCTGCTCAGCGTAATCCATATAAGGGTGATAAACAACCGAATCATAACTAACAGCCGACGTGAGCATGTCGTATCCGAGTATCTGCCATTCATAAACGGTATTTCCCGCCAGTGAGGTTTTTTCGCGCACCCCAAGAGTATCGGAAAAGAAAAGGTACACTCCATTGCGTTCATAAAATTCGCGGCGCAACATGCTGGTTTCGTCGGTCGCTCCTTCGTCGGGCAGGAACCAATTGCGTTCGGGGATGCTGTTGTCAGGCCAGTCTTCCTTGTTACAAGCCCAGAGGCTCGCCACAGCCCATATCAGAAATAAATATTTTTTCATCGTGTAAAATTTAAAGCGGTTGATAAGTTCGTTCGTTGCGGGGATTATCGATCATTCCCGTATTTTTGTCAAGCTCGGCGACAGGCAAGGGCAATACCCAGGCGGGATCGTCAGATGGCAGGACATATTTATTCCGCCATATAATGCCATAGGGTTCTTCGGAAGATTTAGCGGCAAAAATATGTTCCATGGTCACCTCCTGTGGATAGCAGGCTGCCACCCGGTAACGCCGCAGGTCGAACCAGCGGTGGCCTTCGAGGCAAAGTTCGCGTTGCCGCTCATCCCGGATAAATTGCACCAGTCGCTCCCCGCTGAGTGCGTCGGTTTCGGCAGCATCGAAGAAAGTGGCATCGATGCGGTTCTCGCGGAGCATTCTCAAAGCCTGCCGGGCTGTCGCTTCATCATCGTTACAGGCTGCCGCTTCGGCCAGATTGAGATAAGCCTCGGAGGTCCGCATAATGAAAATATCCGACATCGCAGGAGTTGAGAAAGTGCTCCCCTTCAATTTTCTGTAGCGCAGGGTTTTATCGCTTTCCCTTCTTACCACATAATGCTGCAAACGCAGATCGTGGCCGCCAACCGGATCGTAAGCGGAATATAATTCATCGGACACCCGGTAATTTTCGTCCGAATAACCGTAATTATCGTCAATGGTTACACTGCCGAAAATAGAGGTGCTACCCATCGAGAAAATCAGTTCAGACAAATCGGGTGTCAGGAAAGATTCTCCGTTAAAATGGTTAAGGTTTTCCAAAGCGGGCCCGCCGGCGGTAACCATCGCGGCATATTTCTGTGCCCCGGCATAGTTACACATATAGAGGTATGTCCGGCTTAACAGCAAACGTACGGCATTCACATCCGCCCGCCATGGCGATTTGCGGGGAACATCTTTCAATAGACTTTCCGCTTCGGTGAGGTCGCTGACAATTTGTTCGTACACTTCCGCCACGGAATTGCGGCTGTAATATTTGTCTTCGACATAATGGGTAAGCTTCAGCGGCACGGCAGGGTCTACGGCTGCCGTCGCCGCATCGTAAGGTTTTCCGTAGAAATTAACCAGCATAAAATAACAAGCGGCCCGCAGGAAATGGCACTCCCCCTGGATACGGCGGATATTTTGCAGGTCATACTCTTCCGTTGCCGCCTTCTCGAAAGGCACGATCTCGTTGAGGATCATGTTGCAGGCGTTGATGTGCGAATATAAATGGCGGAAGTCGGCAGCATCATCCCAGGTTTTCTGTCCGGCCGGATCTTCGTACACGCGGAATTGCCACGTATGATAACCGAAAGTCACGAAGCTCGCCCCGTTCGACCTGCCACTTCCTTTCCCGCTCATGATCTGCGTCAATTCGTCCGCCAAGACATGAATCCACGGGTAATAGAACTTTCCAGTCGTTCCTTCCGACCACCATCCATTTTGGATATAAACCGGTGTGAAATAAGCGTTTCCCAACATAAGTTCGTCGAGATCCTCCCAACTTTTCACATAGGCCTTGTCCTGGGAATATTCTTCCAGGAATCCCGAGCAACCAGCCAGCGCCAGCACGCACAGTATGGTATATAATGTTCTCATTTTACGTTCTTTTAATAATTAGCCAATAATGTATCGAGTTTAGCCCGTAATTCCGTTTCCGGCAAATCAATGCCGACGATCACTCCCTGCGGATCGAGCAGGAACATTTTCGGTACGGAGGTCACGCGGTAGGTTTGTGCCACGGGGCAATCCCAACCTTTCAGCGAAGAGACGTGCACCCAAGGCAATTCTAATTCCCCGATAGCCTCCTTCCAAGCGTCCGCTTTACTGTCCAGCGACACCCCGAAAATCTCCAGTCCGGCAGCGTGAAAGTCGTCGTAAAGAGCTTTCAGTTCGGGGAGTTTCTTGCGGCAGGGACCGCACCACGATGCCCAGAAGTCGACAATCACGTATTTCCCGCGTAGCGCAGAAAGGGTACATTCCTGCCCCTGCGGGTCGGTTAATGTGATGTTGGGAGCCGTACCGCCCAAACGGATGTGTTTTTCCGCTTCCAGTTTTTCCAGTAACTCCTGCCCCATCCACGAAGCCTTCACCTCAGGTGTCAAGGCTCGGCACTGTCTTTCGAGTTCATCGAAAGGATAGGCCGTTGCCAGCAAATCCTTCAAAAACAAGGCGGTGGTATAAAGATTCAGGTTGCTGTCGATCACAGGTACCATCGAACGGTCGTAGCGGGCGAGTTCCTCTTTCCCCACCCCGAACACTTGGCTCAGCATACGGGTGAAGGAATATTCATTCGATTTCTCTAACATTTCCTGTTCTTTACTGCCTTCAACTGTCAAGGTCAGGCGGGTAGAATCCTGTTTGTCCGGTGCAAAATAAGACCGAATTGGCTGGTCATCCAGAAAAAGGCTATGGTTGTACTCTCCCAATTTGAGCGTGTAAATGTCCAGCCGTTGCAGAGGACCTTCCAAACAGAAGCGGCCATCGCGTACTTCCACGGAATCCACGGGTTGTACGTTTTGCCCCATGCCTTTCAGTAACACGGCCATTTTCCCTTCGCCCGCTTTCCACTCGCCGGATATCTGCCAGCGTTTTTCGGACCGGCAAGCCACCAGCAGGTTCAGGCACAGGATTACCGGTATAAGTATTGATTTCATCTTTTTCCCGTTTAAAATATAACATTCAATCCCAGCGTATAAGTGGGACGTTCGGACAATTGTACATTTGTAAATCCGCTCTGTACAGGCGTCTGTCCTTTCAACGCCCGGGCACTCCATACGAAAGGATTGCTGGCGGACAAGGATACTTCCAGCCGTTGCAAATGCAAGCGCTCCGCATCGAAGGTATAGGTCAACCCAATATTGGTGCATTTCAGGTAATTCGCGCTCACCACCCGGTGGTTTCCATAGTTATATTGTTCCCAACCGTTGGAAGCAATCGCAGGCACTTTGTTAGAGGTGGAACCAGACCAATGGTGCAGGTAACCAGCCATATACGATGGGACAAAAGCCGGAATATCGGTCACTGCCTCGTCGCCGGGATACTGCCAGCGTTTGAGGAAGGCCTTGTTCAGGTTAGCTTCGGGACGCACCCGCCCGTATGATTCGGTGTAAAGCTTAAACAAACGCGTGTTGGCTCCTAAACTGTAACTGAACGAAGCATTCAGCCGCCAGCGTTTGTAATTGATCGTTGTACTGAGCCCCCCGAAAATTTTCGGTTCCCGCCGTCCGGATTCCTCCAGCACTTTGGTGAACACTTCATATTTGGTGGCTCCATAGAGAGATTCTTTCTGATCTTCCATATCGTCGAACATCGGCGTACCATCTTCCGGGTTGAGTCCGGCGAATTTATAGGAATAGAACGAACTGACGGCTTTTCCCGCCACCAAGGCGGTGCCATTCAGGAAATCGCTTTTCTCAAATTGTTCGGCAGCCGGCGAAGTATTTACCTCATTGCTGGCATGCGAGAAGGAGGTGGAGATATACCACCGGAGGTCGTCCGTTTTTATCGGACTGACAGTGAGCGACACATCGTATCCGCTGTTGATGATTTCCCCTCCGTTGACCACATAAGATGCCATTCCGTTGACTTCAGAGATTTCCTTATTCATATAGGCATCTTGCGTTTTTTTACGATAGTAGGAAGCTTCGACCATCAAGCGCCGGCTGAACATGGAGAATTCGAGCCCCAGGTTGAGCGACTGTGTTTTTTCCCATTTCAGGAAGGGATTGGGATAGGTATGAATGGTTGACACATATTCTCCAAAATGGTCGCTCTGCGGTTTTTTAGTAATGATCAGCACCGGCGACTGTCCGTCAAGCATGTTTCCCTGGTATCCCCAAGAAGCTTTCACCCGCAGGTCTTCGAATACCTCGCTGTCACCTTTGAAATGTTCCGCCACGTTGTAATTAAATGACGCAGACCAGATAGGCAATATTTTATCATTACTCCGGTCACCAAATTTGTTGGAACCATCGTAACGCATATTCCCGTTGACGGTGAAAAGGTTGCGGAAACTATAAGAGATACTGCCGTACCACGACAACATGTTGGTGAGATTATCGGTGATGACGGGCGTATTCAGTGCCAGCCATTCGTCGTACGATTTATAGGTTCCCGGCGTAATGGTGGTGAATTGTTTGCCCCGATCGGGATCGTAGCCGCGGGTGATGTTTTTATAAGCATCGTATTTAGCAGAATTAGTCTCCATACCCGCCGAAGCATTGATATTGTGCTGTTCCTCTTTGCCGAAATATTTGTTCAGGTCAGCTTGCAAACGAAACATATAGGCTTTGTTGCGCATGTTTTCCTTCGTCAGCTCCCCTCCTTTCGGTAAGGAAGTATACTCGCCGGGCAAACGTCCGTAATTGCTTCCACGCAATCCGGCAGCATGCCAAGATTTTTCACCCCAATAGCCTTCAATGTCAGTGTTGTTCACTGCATACGAGAGGATCGCCATCATTTTCAGCCAAGGCCAGGGCTTTACATCCAAGTTTGCCCGCAACGTAACGGCGGAACTTTCCTGACGTTTACTGCTGTTGGCCAATTCGTTGAGAATATTGTAATCATAATTGTCGGATCGCCGGTAGAAATAGTAATCTCCCGTTTCCGTATACGCCGGAAGCGCGCGGGTTGTATTGTAAGCGTAATCAATCGGCGCGATTTCCTCCTGATAATATTTTCGTTTGGAGGTATTTCCATTCATATTGAACGATGCCGTCAACCAAGGAGTAAAGTTCATATCCAGATTGAGGGCTGCCGTATAACGTTTGTCGAGATTGGTTTTGATGACATCTTCATCGATATTGACGCCGACTGAGGAGTAATAACGCACTTTTTCCGTTCCACCGGTAACACTTACCGTATGCGAAGTGGACAAGGCATCGCGAGTGAGGAGTTTAAACCAGTCGGTGTCGACCTTCCCCAGATACTCCACCTGCCGCTCAAATTCTTCGTAGCTGATCTGCCGGTTGTAGAAGTCACGCAATGCTTTTTCATATCCCACCCAGGTTACGCCGCTGGGATATTCATAGCGGGCTTCGGCCAGTTCCCGCGACACATTCATCCGCTGCCGGGCATTCATCAGGTCGATGTTGCGATCGGCATAGCGGGGACGGAGTTTCAGCGTACCCATGCCCTGGTAAGAAATCTGCGGTTCGCCGACATGCCCTCGCTTGGTGGTGATGACAATCACACCGTTGGCAGCCTTGGTACCGTAAAGGGCGGTAGCCGAAGCGTCCTTCAGCACGTCGATTCGGTCGATATCCTGCGGATTCAGTCCCGAAATGGCATTTCCGATGCGGTTGATGTAGTCGGGATCATTTAGCTCATCCGGCGAAATCTGCACCGGATCCTGAACGATCACCCCGTCGATCACCCACAGCGGCTCCCGGTTCCCGATCAACGTAGAGGTACCACGGATCCGGATCCGTGGCGTCACGCCCGATTCTCCGGAGTTGGTCATCACCATTAGGTCGGGAATCTGACCTTCCAGCATTTTATCGATGGTGGTCACCCCAGGGATCATGATATCATCAGCTTTCACCGTGGTCACAGCACTGGTGGACTTACGCCGGTCGATCACCTGATAACCGGTCACTACCACTTCGTCGATTTGGTTGACTTCTTCTTTCAATATCACCGATATTTCCTTCTCTCCATTCCAGGCTACTTCCTTACGCTGCATACCGATAAACGAAAAAATTAACACCACATCTTTCGTTTCGGGTAATGTCAAACGAAAACTTCCCTGCGCATCGGTTACGGTTCCCACACTGGTGCCTTTCAATAAAACGGTCACACCCGGTAATACATTCCCGGCCGGATCGGCCACTTTCCCCTTAATCGTTTGGCCTTTATCCTCCGGCTGTTGGCCTTTTTTAATGATTACCACCTGTTCTTCGATCCGGTAAGTAAAACCAGTATTCTCCAAACAACGCCGCAGCACTTCATCCACCCCGGTATTTTCGACTTCCAGTGAAACCTTGCGGATGGCCGCCACCTCTTCCACGTCATACACGAAGGTATAATCACTCTGAGACTTGATCATTTCAATCACATCGCGCAGACTCGCTTCTCTCACCGAAATGTTTAATGCCGTCCGCTGCGACCAAGCCAGGCCAGACATTTGAAAAGTAAACAAGAACGTAAATACCACACCTAACCTCATCAGTAAAAAAGTTTTTACCCATTTTCTTCCCGGACCGAACCGGGTAATTCGATTTTTTTCCATAATTTTGTTTGATTTGTTACTATTTTCACATTATCGACCATAATGTGAGTATCGACATCTGACCCGTATGACCAGTACGGGTCATTTATTTTAATACACAGTTACGCGTATTCCCTCGCGCTGAAAACGGACAGTTCCTGTTTCTTCGATCAACCGGAGAATACGGTCTACATCTTCATACCTTTTCAACTCTACCGAGAATTTCCGTTCTTTTAACGCGGGATTGCGGTATTCCACTTCAAATCCATACCACTCTGCCAAGCATTGCATCATGTCCTGCAAAGTTACTTCATTAAAACAAAACATCCCCCTTACCCAAGCTGTCACCGCACGAATATCCGCCAATTGCTTTTCCAGTATCTCTCCGCCTGCTACCGCTTGTTCGCCGGGCCTCAATATACACTTCGTTTCTCCCTGTTCTACACGCACCCGGCCTTCCACCAATGTCGTGGTTACCTGTCCACGCCCCGGAATCGCTTCTACATTAAACTCCGTTCCCAACACATTCACTTTCACCCGAGCTGCAGACACGATAAAAGGCCGCCCCGTATCCCGTGCCACCTGAAAATAAGCTTCTCCTTTCAACCATACTTCCCGTACAGAATCGCTGAAATTGACCGGATAACGTAATTCGCTTTCCGAATTCAACCGTATCCGACTACCATCCCCTAAGCGAACCGTATACTCCCCATATTTCGGCACGATGATGGTATGATACTCCGGTGCATTGGCCCCTTTCCCGGATAAATATCCGATCCCCTCCTGATCGACAACAACCGTAGCCGCCAAATGCATGGTGTCCCCTCCACTATGTTCCGTCAATGCCATCACTTGGCCGTCTCCGGTAACCAAACGGGCCCCATAGATTCGTTCCACAGGCTGCAACGTATTTACGGAATAAATTTCTTTTCTTTGCTCACGGGCAAAAAACCAAATGGAACCGAACAAAACAATCAGACAACAAGCCACAGTATAACGTACAAAATGCAGCCCCAAGCGACGCCCATTTACCTGTGGATATTTTCGGACGAACCGACTCCAACCTTCTTGCTCCGACATCCGAATCCCTTCCGGACATTGCTCCACATTCAATAATTCGTTGTATACTTTTTCGAACCGGGGCTCTTTTTGCAGCCATTCTTTCAGTTGTTGTTCCTCTTCAGGCCTCAGCGTACCTAAACGTTGGGAAGCAATCCAGGAAGCAATCTGCTGAAACGATATTTTATCCTTTTCCATAAATTTTATCATTAAATCTCATAATAAATACGAATCAAGTAACTAAGTGGGTAGGTAAGATTTCCCGATATTTTTTCATTTTGCAAAAAACGTCCTATATTTGCAAAAGGGATGAAGCAGATTACTCAACCGTTTTATCGAAATGGAAACAAGGGTTATGATATTCAAAAATTTCTATCTAAGACACTTCAAGGCCTTAGGAAATTTTTGTTACGTCTACCTGAAAGATGAAAATCTGACTCTCGACATGGTTCAGGAAACTTTTTTCCGGTTATATCAACATTGGTCTGACGATTACTCCGAACATAACGCCGAAGCCTTCATATACATCACCGCTAAAAATTTATGTATGGATCATCTCCGGCGGTTAAAATTCAAAATTGAAGATGTAGATCCCCTGAAAGAGCAACTCGCTTCGGAACAAATTTTTCTGGAAGAAATTATACGTCAGGAAACGCTGGCTAAAATCCGGATGGCCGTAGATACTTTAAAAGGCCGTAACCACGAAGTGGTGCTGCTCACATTGGAAGGAAAAACAAATCCGGAAATAGCGGATATGCTGGGTATATCCGTGAACACAGTCAAGTTTTTAAAGAAAGAAGCCTATCAGAAATTAAGGAAATCCCTGGGACTGGAATACATCCCTTTTCTGGCCCTGCTTCTCAATTAACCCGCTATTCCGTCACCCACCGCTCTATATTCCTCGTCTCGGAAGAAAAATTCACGCCGATTTTGAACACTTCGCGTGAATCCGCAGCAAAGGGCAGGGCGTATTGTTTGTCGTTTATCTGCTGCAAGGCTTCTTCGGCCGTACCGTCCAACTTGAACTCCATGACATAGACATACCTGTCCGTCTGCAACACCAGATCGATACGCCCGCTACTCGTGTGGTACTCCGCCTTGACATAAAAGCCCATCAATTTCGACACGATAAAAAGGACATTCTGGTAATGCACCTCCTGGTCGCGTTTGATTTGTTCGTAGGACGTGTCGGCAAACAAACTCTGCAAACGACGCAAAAAAGCGTCAACATTACCCGTCTCTACTTCATGGACAAAATTTTGTATTTCAAAACCCGTTTGCTGCGCAGAAACGTGGGTATAAAAAGGCAATAGGAATTTTACAAACCCCTCTTCCACTTCACGGTTCGGGAAACCAAGAAAATATGTTTCAAAACGTTTATCATACCCTTTTATCGTCAGATACCCGCTCTGATAGATCACCGGAATCGGGTTTGTGGACGCGGAGTCTATACTGTTCAACACATCGGGCGTAGCCACTTCATGCACCAGTTCATGCAGGTTGTAATGGTGCATCTTCAACAATTCCACCAAATAAGTGGGCGTACCTGTCTCAAACCAATAGCTGCCGAATTTCAAATGTTTAAAGGTATGCAGCAGACTGAACGGATTGTAAATCCCGATTGTATTCTCGCAAAAATGGTAACCGTCGTAACACTCACGCACCTCCCTGCACACTTCATCGTAAGTCACTCCCTGTTTTTCGGCAAGGCGACGAAGGTCATCGTCAAAGTATCCGAAAAGTTCCTGCTCGCTGATTCCGCAGACATCGACATATTGCTCCACCATGGAAATGTCTTCCAGACTGTTCAGGTCGCTGAACACGCTCACTTTGCCGAACTTCGTCACACCTGTCAGCATGGCAAATTTAATGCAACCGTCTTTCGATTTCAATGCTCCATAAAAAGCCTTCAGGGTATTGCGGTACGCCTCCTGTAAATCCGGGCGGCCGATAGCCTGCAACATCGGTTTGTCGTATTCGTCCACCAGAATAACCACCCGTTCTCCCGTCTGTTCGCAAGCGCGCTGGATGATGCCTTCAAAACGGGACGACAATGTCCTCTCATAATCAACGGCCCCATACAGTTGTTCCCAATTGCATAACATCGTATGCAATTTACTTTCCAACGTCTCCGGAGTGTCGTACTTCTCTGTATTCAAATCCAAATGGAGGATGGGATATTGGGTCCATGCCGTCTCCAACTTCTCAATCGCCAACCCCTCGAACAATTCCCGTTTTCCCTGCAAATACGCTTCTATCGTGGAAAGCAACAAACTCTTGCCAAAACGGCGCGGGCGACTCAAAAAGTAATAACTCCCGGTATTCACCAACTGATAAACCCATGCCGTCTTATCAACATAAATATAACCATCCTTACGAAGCTTTTCAAAATTCTGAATGCCGATGGGGTATTTCTTCTCGCTCATATTCCATAGCCTTTGTTTTCTTTGACAAATATAGTGAAAGGCGAGAGCAAAAACAACAAACTTGTTTGCTTGATTTTGCCGAATCGAAAATAATATGCCCTATGCCCAAAAAAACGGCCGCCGGAACCCCGGCAGCCGTTTCCCTATCATCGGATAATATTTACTTCTTTGCCAACTGCAACAGAATATCCATTACCTGGATAGCACTCTTCGATACCTTCGTACCGGGTCCGAATACGGCGATAGCGCCGGCATCGAACAGGAACTGGTAATCCTGGTGAGGAATCACACCACCCACATATACGAGGATGTCTTCGCGGCCCAGTTTTTTCAACTCAGCGATCACAGCAGGTACCAGCGTTTTATGTCCAGCAGCCAGTGAAGAAACACCGATCACATGTACGTCGTTTTCAACGGCTTGTTTAGCGGTTTCTTCGGGAGTCTGGAACAAGGGGCCCATGTCCACGTCGAAGCCCATATCGGCATAACCAGTAGCCACCACTTTGGCACCACGGTCATGACCGTCCTGGCCCATTTTAGCGATCATGATACGCGGACGACGTCCGGTCAGTTCGGCAAACTCATCGGTCATTGCCTTTGCTTTCTCGAAGTCGGCATCTTCGCCGGCTACGCTTGAATATACTCCGCTCACGGTTCTGATTACTGCTTTATAACGTCCACATACTTTTTCACATGCGTCTGAAATTTCACCCAGAGAAGCCCGTTTCTTAGCTGCATCTACAGCCAGTTCCAGCAAGTTGCCTTCGCCAGTTTCAGCACATTTGGTAATGGCAGCCAAAGCGGCTTCCACTTCTGCCTGATTCCGGTTGGCACGCAATTCTTTCAGGCGGTTGATCTGTGCTTCACGTACGGCAGTATTGTCAATTTCGAGGATATCGATCGGATCTTCTTTATCCAGCCGGTATTTGTTTACGCCAACAATCGTTTGTTCGCCACTATCGATGCGGGCTTGCGTACGGGCAGCTGCTTCCTCAATCCGCAATTTCGGCAAACCGGATTCAATGGCAGCAGCCATACCACCCAGTTTTTCGATTTCCTGAATGTGAGCCCAAGCTTTTTCAACCAATTCCTGAGTCAGGCTTTCCACATAGTATGAACCTGCCCATGGGTCAACGGCCTTGCAAATCGTAGATTCTTCCTGAATATAAATCTGCGTGTTACGAGCAATACGGGCAGAGAAGTCGGTCGGCAGGGCGATAGCTTCATCCAGCGCGTTGGTATGCAGTGACTGGGTATGTCCCAACGCAGCTCCCATGGCTTCGATACAAGTACGTCCTACGTTGTTGAACGGGTCTTGCTCGGTCAGTGACCAACCGGAAGTCTGCGAGTGAGTACGCAGTGCCAATGATTTCGGGTTCTTCGGATTGAACTGTTTTACAATCTTGGCCCACAACAAACGTCCGGCACGCATTTTGGCAATTTCCATGAAATGGTTGGTACCGATTGCCCAAAAGAAAGACAAACGCGGTGCGAAAGCATCGATATCCATTCCGGCATTCACTCCGGCACGCAGGTATTCCAAACCGTCGGCCAAGGTGTAAGCCAACTCGATATCGGCGGTAGCCCCTGCTTCCTGCATGTGGTATCCAGAAATAGAGATGGAATTGAACTTCGGCATGTTCTTCGAAGTATATTCGAAGATATCGGCGATAATCTTCATGGAGAATTTCGGCGGATAAATATAAGTATTCCGCACCATAAATTCTTTCAGGATATCGTTCTGAATGGTTCCCGACAATTGATCCAGGGTAGCTCCCTGTTCCAGACCAGCTACGATGTAGAAAGCCAACACCGGCAGTACGGCACCATTCATGGTCATGGATACGGACATCTTATCCAAGGGGATCTGATCGAACAGGATCTTCATATCGAGGATAGAGTCGACAGCTACACCGGCTTTACCTACGTCACCGATTACACGCGGGTGATCGGAGTCGTATCCACGGTGGGTAGCCAAGTCGAATGCTACGGACAAACCTTTCTGTCCGGCAGCCAGGTTACGACGATAGAAAGCATTGGATTCCTCAGCGGTAGAGAATCCGGCATACTGACGGATAGTCCAGGGACGCAGTGGATACATAGCAGAATACGGGCCACGCAGATAAGGCGGAATACCGGCAACATAATCCAGATGTTCCATTCCTTTCAAGTCGTCGGCAGTGTATACCGGTTTCACCGGAATCAACTCGGGAGTCGTCCAGTTTTTAGCGATGTGGTTGGCTTTTTCCCATTCCTCGGCAGTCATAGGAGCCTTTTCAGACGCTTTAATATTTATATCTTTAAAATTCGGTTTCATCGATTTCCAATTAATTAATTAAATTCCCAGTTTCTGTTGGTAAGCTTTCAGTTCTTCCAATACGTTGTTTTTTACGTGGATATAGTTCATCAATCCTTTGGCTTCCAGTTCCGGACGGCTTTCGGGATTACCAGCAACAACGACAACAGTTTTGTCTTTCAGCTTTTCGAAAGCTTCGGGAGCAAATCCGGCATATTCATCATCGGAGCTACACAATACTACGATAGCTGCTTTGTTGTCCAGACAAGCCTGTACACCTTCGTCGACAGTTTTGAAACCATTGTTGTCTTTTACTTCAAAGCCAGCGCAAGCGAAGAAGTTGCAAGCGAACTGAGCCCGGGCTTTCCGCATAGCCAAATTACCCATCGGGAACATGTAAACAACCGGACGGCCGTTCTGAGCCGCATACTGGTCGGTTTTCAAACGCATAGCTTCGAAAGCTGCTGGTCCACGGTAAGGTTTCAGCGTTTCGATTTCAGCGCCTTCAGCTGTTTCGTCTTCGGGTTCGAAGATGCAAGCACACAGCTGACGATCGATCACTTCGTTGAAATTCGGGAACTGGTTCACTCCGACAAAATTTTCTTTCCGCTGGGCGATGGCCAGATCACGAGCCTGAGCTGTAGCTTTCACAGCAGCCTGTACGAAACCTTTTTTCAAAGCTTCCACATATCCGCCCTGTTCCTGTGTTTCGAGGAACAATTTCCAGGCAGCTTCGGCAATATTCTGAGTCAGTTCTTCAATATAATAAGAACCACCGGCAACGTCAACGATCTTAGCGAAATGTGACTCCTCTTTCAACAGTAACTGTTGGTTGCGGGCTACACGTTCAGCCAGTTCGGTAGGATGACATTCGAAAGTATCGTCGAACGGATGTACGGTGAACGAATCTACACCACCCAATGCAGCCGACATCGTTTCGGTCTGCGTACGCAGCATATTTACGTTCGGATCGTAAACCGTCTTGTTCCATTCGGAAGTCTCGGCATGGATATTCATTTTACATTTGCAATCGCAGGAAGGATTGTAAGCCTTCACGATATGAGCCCACAAATAACGGGCAGCGCGCAATTTGGCGATTTCCATGAAATATTTGGAACCGGTGGCAAAGTGGAAACGGATTTTCGGAGCAACCTCATCGATACTCATACCGGCATCGGTCAGTTTATCCAAATATTCCACACCGGCAGCTAATGAGAATCCCAATTCCTGTACGATAGAAGAACCGGAATTATTGAAAACATATCCGCCTACTTCAATGGTCTTGAAATTTTTGTAGGCAGCCATTTTCTCCAGATTTGCTTTTACGGTTTCGAAAGGTTTGTCACAGCAGGTTTTTCCTTTACGGGTTAAAGCTGTAAGCGGATCTACATTGATACCACCCTGTATTTTTTCAGGAGCAATGCCTCTTTCTTCTACCACGGCTTTGAAAGCATCCAAGATACTTCCTTTTTTACATCCGGCAACGAAGTTGATTTCTACACACTCCAGGCAGATATCTTTCAGAAGAGCCTCCATATCTGCTTTGGTAAATTCCTGGCATCCATTCAGTACGAAACCCAATGAATTCACACCACGATTCAATACATCCAATGCCTTTTTATTTGCTTCAGCCAGATCTTCAACAACGATATCCTGACGCACATACCAGTCGTTGTTATCTTTTTTGTTACCTCTGACAAACGGAAATTAGCCGGGTAGACAATCCAGATTTTTCAGGTCTTGCATATTTTCCAACCGATACATCGGCTGAACGTTGAAACCTTCATTGGTTCTCCATACAAGCTTTTTATTGAAATCGGCCCCTTTCAGGTCGACAGTGACTTTGTCGATCCACTCTTGCATTGTGTTCGGCGCAAACTCACTGAAAAGCTTACCATTTTCTTTTTCTGCCATAATTTATATATTTAACTGTAACTGTTTGTTTGAAAAAACGAACAAATTTAACCCTTTCAAAGGATTAAAAAAATTATTTAAAGCCTTTTTTCCGTATTTCCGCATCCAGAAGCTTTTGACGACTTAGATAACTCTTATAAATGCACGCCCGGACAAGATTTTCACGAATTTTCACTACCCATCGCTTGATATTCTGCGTCTCCGAAAAGAAATTCTATAATATAGACATATTTATCGGTCTGCAAGACAAGATTAATGCGTCCATGGCTCGTATGATATTCCGTTTTGATGTAAAATCCCATCAATTTGCACACAATAAACACTACATTCAGATAATACACTTCCCTGTTCTTATTCACCTGCCCATACAAAGCATCCGACATCAAATCCCGAAAATTGCATAAAAAGACATCCTACTAACCGTCCTCTGCTTCGCGGACAAAATTTTGTGCCTCGAACTGCGACTGTTGCTCGGACACACCGGAACAAAATGCATGAAGAGGCCGAAAGTTGTCCTACTCTAATTATACTAAATAATCAAAATATGCTGAATTTTTGTTGTTTGACAGATTCTCCAATTCATCAAATTAGTTTAGATAAACCGAATGTTTCAAACATTAAAATTATAACTTTGTACAAACAAAACGTCCGTTAAATTAGTTGATTTTTTTCTTATTTCTCTTATCCGTTTTTTTCGCCAAAGTGAAAAATCGGCAATCGACAATTGATAAATGCCAATACACCCCACATCCTCATAAATCTTGCTATCCACATGATTATCATTATTTTATTCTAATTATTATTGACCCCATTTATTTTCAATGGAAGTAAAGCTTCCAATAATCGTCAATTATTATCTGTCAATTTAATTTGGGCGGATCTCCACCAAAAATAACGGACGTTTTTTATGGAAAATTATTTATCGACAGATTTCTTTGGTAAGGACAGCAAAAAAGCTTTCCGGTATCTGTATGATAAATATGCAGCAACTTTACGATATTTCGCCTCGCGTTATCTGGAAGATGATGCCGTCATCGAGGATGTAGTCCAGGATGCTTTTCTCAATCTTTGGGAAAAAAGACGCACTTTTCAGGCAGAAAATGCTGTAAAAGCCTATCTTTACAAAGTGGTTCGAAGCCTCTCGGTAGATGCAATCCGCCACCAGCACGTAATTGATCGTTATAACGATTATGTGATTCGTGAAGAAGAGGATCAGGAATTTTTTCTGGAAAATATGCTGGAATCTGAAGTCTTTTTACTTGTCCAATCCGTTTTCGACGAACTTTCACCGGCTTGTCGGGAAGTCTATCAGCTGAGCCTGAACGGCAAAAGTCATGAAGAAATAGCTCAACTAATGAATATTTCTATCAATACCGTAAAAAAACATAAAAATAACGCAAACCATTATATGCGGGAGCGTCTCCAACATGTTCTCTCTTTTTTATTATGGCTATAATGAATCTGTCATCCCGGCCCCGGAGCCGGGATGACAGCAAAAGATTTATTAGATAAAATCGGGGGGGGCATTCAATATTTCCAGGTACCAGTAGCAGCGATAGACACTACTTTCCCTTCCATTTCAAGAGGTAGCTCTTTCAGTTTTCCCCAATCCTCGTTCAATACGCCTACCGAATAAATATAACTCTTCGAACCATCATAAGTGACAATAAACAGACGTTCTTCTTTCGCGTCCAACATCATAGTCGTCACTTCTCCTTTGGGAGATATATACACGTCCTTGGTTTCCCCTCCATCCCCATGCAAACGTACAATTTTATTTCCATTGGCAATAAACCAGTAAAGTGAATTTTCGCCAAAGACAGTCACGGAATTTTCATCCAGCAAATTCTCGCGTTCCATTATCTTATTATATGAAAACTCCCAGATCGGTTCCATGGTTGCCATGTCCCATTCATCCGAAGTCATCAATATTTTATAGAAATAAGCCTTCTTTTCAGCTACATTATACAATACAGGACGGGAACAATCGAATCCGGAGTGACCTCCTGCCAGGAATTTCTGTCCTTTAGTCGAAAAATCTTCCGGAGTCGGAATCGGTGATACCTTGTCATAAGCTACTCCCTGAGAAACCTCCAAGCGCATAAATTGTTCACTCTTATTATCGTAAGAAATCCACAAATAGGCATCCATCATATAATTACAGTCCACCCAATGTGCAAATTCGTAATCTCCTACAATAGGTCGATAAAGAGCGGCACTATTCATATAATTGTATCCTAACAAGCCTTCTTCTGCAACAACCATACCTCCCATCAAAACCTTAATTCCATAAGGAGTGAAAGTACCGGAATATCCCCCCATCACCACTTCTTCATTATAGTTTTTATCCAATTTCAAATTTGTCCGGTTGAGTACAGTCATCTTTTTATCCCCATCTTCACATATCACAACAAAAGTTTTAGCCATAACCGACCCGGTATATACTTGCCGCGGTTTTTTACCAAGTTTACCCAAACGCGGATTTGCAGCTTCAAAAATATCGTGTACGATCGGAGCATCAGGGATATCCCTACGCTGGAAAGACAACCTGGCTTGCCCGTCCGCTCCCTCGCTCAACATATACAAAGCCACCGAATAAGCCGTATTCACTATCACTTTAAAACTTTTATAATATTTCAAACCCGCTGTATTATCTGTAACACACAACAAACCATTGTACCAACGATTATTTACATCTTTATCATCGTTAGGCTCCATCCTGATCTGCGCATGACAGATCGGATCGGTAGAAATAATCTGCCCTTTTATCGACCATTCGAAACTCAAATCTTTGATTTCTTCCCGGGAAAACCTCAGATAAGGTTTTATCGTCAAGGTATCGAACTGCACGACAGTATAAGTACCTCCGATACTATCTTCGACTATTGTATTTACCGGCAGATAGCTGTAATTTCCTTTATCTTCCGAGCATGCCGCAATCACTAACAACAACATCGCTCCTATATATAATAATATCTTCATAATCTGTCTATTTTAATGTGTACAAGGTATCAGCAATCTTTTTCCGTTTTCATCCAAAAACTCTTTTTCTTCAAACATTCGCTTCAAATCGAGTATCAGAGTCAACTCCAAAGGAGCCCACCACCAATCCGGACGTTTTCCGGTCAAATCGCCGGTACCTCCGTATAACTTCATCCATTCCCGGTATTTGATCGGGTGAAAAGTGCCAAAACACCCGATCCAATCATCCCACCAATCCGGTTTTTCCAGGATATCCGACACCTGTATGGCAACAAATAATTTTTCCTTCACTCCTTCGATAAAATCCCCACCTCTTTTTATGGTGATCCCGATTTTACGGGCTTGTTTATCCATATCCACCCGATGAAAAAGTATCCTTAGCGAGTCCTTTACTTTCCCGGCAGCCAGTATATGTTCTTTCGGAATAGCATCATAATGGACTCCGGCCTTAGCCCCATTATATTCGACCACTTCGACCCAATATTTCCGGTCTACCTCTTTAGCAAAACCGGTTATTTCAACAGGAATACAAATTTCACGTTCGGTATTGACCATATCAAAAGCAAAGGAATACACCATCGTATCTTCTCTGAAAATCAGACTGGAATCCTGCAATTTATAGTCTTTAATTTCCTCAGTGGTTTTAGGGATACGGAAATTGATCCCCACAGGCCCCTCAAACAGATCGCGGTCGGCTTCTGAACAGGCAACGCTCAACTGTAAAAAGAAAACCGATATCCATATGTAATACAATCCTTTCATATCTTATTCATTTTTCTGATTAAACAATTATTCATTTCCACCGAATTCCAGTTCATCTTTCGGAATTGGTAATTCGAACAGTGCCTTGGTTGCCTGGATACTCCCTTCACGGGTAATGATATCATGATACAGATGTTTGTAGAAATAGAACAGTTTTCCTTCTCCCCAGGTATCTTTCTGATACTCATAAATCAGCTGCTTCATCAAAGCCACCCGATCATTTTTCAATGTCTCCGGTAACGGATCCAGATTTCTGGACACCCGCACTTCATTCAATAACCGATAAGCTTCAGGCGCATTGTTTTCAAGATTGGCTTCTGCCGCAATATAATACATCTCTGTCAACCGCATCATCGGGAGCAATTTTTCCCAAGGGGTCTTATCATCTCTTGCCCCACCCGTTGTTAATGCAGTTCCATAAATACGGACATATTTTGCCGGAATCCAATAAACTGTCGACATCTTTACTTCTGTCCACAAATAAGCACTCCGGTAATCCGCCACATTTCCATAAGCATCTGCTTGTTCATAGACAAACTCTTTAAAAGGTATATCGATATTATATTTGTTATATCCCATTTTATTCCCTAATTTTTTCTCAAAATTCTGATCATAAAGTGCCCAGATCAATTCCCGTTGAAACATCAGGTCCCGCCTGTCTACCTGAATGATATCGTCTCTCTTGAGCAATTGGAATATATCCGTAGCCTCGAGTACTTCGCCTGCATATTTCAATGCATTGGCCACATCGTTTTTCAATTGGTATAATCTGGCCAGGGTACCACATACCGCATAATAATTCATCCGGATTCCCCTGAACTGATAAGCCAGATCTTTATTTTCCAGATCAGCATTATAGGTGCGTCCGAGTGTCCGTACCGGATCCTCCTCCAATAAAGCGTAAGCCGCCAACAAGTCTTTCTCAATTTTCTCCAACACCTCTTTGGCTGTCATGATTTTTACGATTTGATTCGAAAATTCTTCATGATAAGGTATGGCTTTTTGTTCCAGTCCATCTTTTAATACCGGTCCGAACAAACGCAACAGGTCAAGGTGGATATAAGCCCGTAGTCCTAAAGCTTCTCCTTTGACCAAATTAAAATTCTCCAAATCGCCGGGTTGTTTACCTTCCAGATTTTTCAAGACCAAATTCGTATTGGCGATAGCTTTATACATCTGTTGCCAGGTCGAAGCCAAACGTCCTTCCACCTCGGAATTGCGATAATCAAAATCATAAAATTTACTGACTTCATTCCAATAATGTACAATCTCGTCCACCATGCCGAGCGTTAATTCTTCGCCGTAAGCGCTCTCGGCATTTAACAAAGTGTAGGTTCCTGTCAGCGTTTGCAGAAATCCTCTTTCATCTTCAAACATCTTTTCTTCTTCCACTTGCCCCAATGGTTTTACGTCCAGCCAATCGTTACAAGCTGAAAACAGCAGAAGGAAACAAAATCCAAGCATATATCCGATTTTTCTCATAGTCTTAGAAATTAAGGTTCAACGAAAAAGTAAACTGACGTGCAAAAGGATAATCGAGTCCCCTTTCCCGTTTTACTGTCGATACATAGAATAAATTATTACTATTCAACCCGATACGTAATGCTGAAAATCCTATTTTTTTCAGCAAACCTGGATCGAACCGATAAGAGAGGGAAACATTACTCATTTCCAGATAGTTGTTATCCTGTACAAAACGGCTGGTCGCCTTCGACACGCTCCGGTCGGCAATATCTTTATAGAAAGTATGATTGCCCGGTTGTTGCCATCTTTGCTCCAAAACCCGTTTATCTGCATTGGCAGCAGGATCTGCACCCTCTACCCGGCTGGCCAAAGTGCTATTGTAAACTTGTCCGCCGAAACTATAATGGAACAAAATATTCAATGTGAAATTTTTCCAGATCAGGTTGGTTCCAATATTTCCTTCCAGTTTTGGATCTGTACATCCGGCCACTATTTTATCCCGATAATCCCATTCTTCGGTGATTTCACCCTTACGGGTCAGAAACAATTCTTTTCCGTTGACCGGATTGATACCCAATGATCTCACCACCTTGATCGCATTTAAAGACTCTCCCTCTTCATACATCGAGATCGGTTGGGTTTGTTTGCTTTCATCCGCATTATTGGAATTGTTCAGGGCTCTGAGGGCCTCACTGATTTTTTCTATCCGGTTTTTATTATGAGTGCCACTGAAATTTACCGCCCAGTCGAAATTCTCATTCCGGATCACTACGGCATTCAAATCAAATTCATAACCTTTGTTACTCTGTTCTCCCATATTTTCGGTATAGCTGGCAAATCCCAACGACGGGGTTACCGACACCGGCAACAACAAGCCACTGGTCCGGTCGTCATAATAATCAAACCGCAGGGTTAAACGGCGTTGCAAAATCTCCAAATCCAAACCGATATTCCGTTTTTTGCTACGTTGCCATTCCAGGTCTTTATTTCCAAAAGCCATAAAGGATGCTCCCAGTGCCTGATAATACACCTGGTCCATGTCAAATTGCAAAGTGGTGCGGGCTACATAAGGATCGAAATTCTGGTTACCGGTCAATCCGATAGATCCGCGAATCGTCAGCCGGGTCAGCCAATCCGTACCTTCAAGAAAATGTTCGTTGTTGATATTCCAACCGATACCGGCAGACCATAATGGGGCAAAACGTTTGTCTTTACCGTATTTGGAAGAACCATCGACACGACCG
>JAETOX010000165.1 GCA_021771575.1 Bacteroides sp.
AATTAAAATTTCCTGTGAATGACTTATTGTTGAACCTGAAGAACTTGAATAACATTTTCCTACCGGTCAACAAACATGGAAGTATGGACAAAGCAGCAGTAGCAGCCATTGAAAAAGCTTATGCCTCTTCTTGCCAGATGATTATGTTCCCGGCCGGTATGGTCAGTCGTAAACAGAAGGGCGTCATACAAGATTTGGCATGGCAAAAAAGTTTTGTCACGAAAGCCATCCAGCACCATCGCGACATCATCCCCCTCTTTATCGAAGGACAGAATTCGAACTTTTTTTATAATCTGGCCAATTTTCGCACCAAAATCGGATTAAAAGCCAACTTGGAAATGCTCTATCTTCCCGACGAAACTTTCAAAAAACGGGACCAGTCTTTTACGCTTCATATCGGCAAAACTATCCCCTGGCAAAGCCTCGGAAAGGACAAGAAACCGATAGAATGGGCTCAGGAAATTAAAAATCAGGTATATTGCTTAAAATCGTCCTGAATCCGCTTAAACATAACGCTCATTTTAACTTATACCTTTACTACCCTGTATCTCTCAGATAAAAAGAAATTTTTTTATATAAGTGACCAGCAAAACCGTATCCGAAATGATTACCAACATGATAATTATCGACCCTAAAGCCCAACCAAAATCTACTTCTCAGAAAATGAAAGGAATAGCAGCTTTCCTAAGTTTTCCCAATTTGTCTTATTTCGGCAAATGTTTTAAGCGCCATACCGGAATGAGCCCCCAGAAATACCGGAATAAAAAAGAGCAACAATATTCCGGGACCGTTTATACCTGCTGAAACTTACGGCTTGCCCGCAGCATGTGCCACACAATACTGACAAGCTCCTGAGATTCCTGCAAAAGATTCAGATATACCAGTGAAATCTTTACACTGCTGTTTTCTTCCTGCATTCTGCCCATCTGTATTTTATGCAACCGGGACAAACAATTTTTCAATGCTTCCCCTTCCTGCAATATGTTATCGGCTTCTGCATATTGGCTGGTAGCAATAATATACCGTGTTTGTTGTAATAAAAAGGTCAATTTATCGCGTATCGGCAAAAACTCAGTTACGCATTCTTCCGGAAGCGGATTGAAATTATTATCAACATGTTCTTTACAGGGTTCGCAAATTCGTTTCAGGCAATACATCAACTGCTCACTGCTATTGCTACCTAAATGAAACCAGGTATTTTTTTCAATGGCTATGTTCCGGTCGATCCTCCGCATACCCAACATTTCTTTCCGGCGTATTTTTTTCAACAGATCTTTTTCATCGTTAGTCGCAGCCACAGCTTTACGCAAGCTTTTCAAATCCTCGTGTATGAATCCCTCTGTCATTCGGAGATAAATCTGAGCAGAGAAACCTAAAACCTCAGCTAAATTTTCACGAACATGCCGGCACACTAAATCCCAGATCTCAATTTTATCATTTGAATGCAACATCCGTTGAAAAAGATCGTCTTCTTTCTCCCTTTTCAATTTCTTCCGGTAGCGGATATTACTCCGGAGGAGGATAAAAACGGCCAGAGCAATCATAGCCAACATAGCCACAATCCCACCGTAATACATAATCAGGGACACAAAGAAACAGATGATAAAAGCAGCACCCGCCGTGATAAACCAGCCTCCGATCACCGAAAGTACGCCCGTTACCCGGAATACAGCACTTTCGCGTCCCCAAGCCCGGTCGGCCAATGAAGTACCCATAGCTACCATAAAAGCGACATAAGTGGTGGAAAGAGGCAATTTCAAGGATGTGCCCAGAGCTATCAGCAATCCAGCCAACACCAGATTGACAGATGCCCGTACCAAATCGAAGGCTGCTCCGTTAGCCAAGATCATCTCCTCTTTATTAAAACGGCAATCTACCCACTTTTTCACATTGGCAGGAATGAGCCGGGAAACCGTATTTCCCAATGTTGTCATCGAACGTACCAGACTCCGGGCTATGGCTGAAGAACCGAACATCTCGTTTCCCTCATCCTGACGCGACAGGTCAACCGATGTTTTAACGACATGCTGGGCTTTTTTGGAGGTAACCAAAGCAATCACCATAATCACACCCGACAAAAACAAAAAGATAAAAGGAATTTTGGCTGGTTCGTTTAATGCTCCCATCAAATGCTGTCCGGGATCGCCGGCACCGGAAGCCATAAAATCACTGTAGCTGGAGAAACCGGCCAGCGGCACACCGACAAAGTTCACCAAATCGTTCCCCGCAAAAGCCATGGCCAATGCAAAAGTTCCCAACAACACGATCACCCGGAATACATTCACTTTACACCAATGCAAAATTTGCATCAGCCCAATGAAAAAAAGTAAACAGGAAACGACTATCGTCCAGGTATTGTCTCTCACCCACGCTTTATCTTCCCCTATCATAAAAGAAACATCCTTCATTCCTTTAATGAGCATAAAATAAACAATGGCTGTAACAGCTACGCCCCCGAACAATCCGACGGTCCATTTCAGTTTGGTCTTGTAATTAAAAGTAAAAAGTATGCGGGAAAGATACTGCACCAATGTACCAAAGAAAAAGGCTATCGCAACCGATAAAAAGATTCCGAGAATCACCGTCAACGCTTTTTCTGTATTCAGCAATTCAGCAAAGGTCAACCCTTCCGGTCCACTGGCAATCTTGACCAAAGCCAAGGCAAACGTTCCCCCTAATAATTCAAAAACCATGGATACGGTCGTCGAAGTCGGCATACCCAGTGTATTGAAAATATCGAGCAACACGACATCCGTGACCATGACAGCTAAAAAAATACATATCAGTTCGTTGAAGTAAAAAGCCTCAGGCCGGAAAATGCCATGCCGGGCGATCTCCATCATCCCATTGCTCATCGTTGCCCCGCAAAAGATACCGAGAGAAGCGATTACAATAATGGTTTTAAAGGAAGCCGCCCTCGCTCCGATAGCAGAATTCAAAAAATTGACGGCATCATTGCTGACTCCCACAACCAGGTCGAAGATTGCGAGAAGAAAAAGGAATATAACAATTCCCAGATAGATTGTTTCCATTCTTTTATTTTTGCTTACAAAGGCAAAAATAGAGGGAAGTTGTTACGGCCCTGTTTCAAAAATGTTACAAATTTGTTACAAGATATTTTTCATTGTAGTTGACTGATTCTGAATTCTATATCCCCATCCTGTTCCAAAATTTGCTTCAGCGAAACAATCAGTGTGTCACTGTAATGGTAATGATATAGCTTCTACAGTCATCCAAGACACTGGAGACAACTTTTCTCCGTTCTTCATCGCCACTTCCTTTCCCAATTTCTCCTGGGAAGCAGGATTGCAATAATAACGGTTTCTGGTTTCTCAAGCAGGGTTATCGCTCTAACATCCAAATGATCGGCATGTTCATGAATGATGAAAATGAAATCAGCTTTCGGCGCCTCGGCCATCACTAGTGTGAATACAGCTCAACTTCGTACGATCTATCCAAAGAAATTCCTGGGCTGCGTTTTAGGAATCAGCGCCATGGTAGTAGCGGTATCGACTGTTGCCGGGCCTTCCGTGGCCAGTATGATCCTATCGTTGAGGTCCTGGCATTGGCTGTTTGCCATCAATATTCCTTTGGGGGTGCTGGCTCTCATCATGGGGGGCTTCCCCACAAAGAGAAACGTCAGCATCGGCAACTCGATAAAGTCAGTGCCATAGCCAATGCCTTTACTTTCGGTTTATTGATCTACTCAATGGAGGGCAAATGCCCCTGGGTAAACAAAAAGAGTAGATATAAAAACAAACAGTTCTCCTTAGTTGGAAGGCCAATCAAAAGAAGAAAATATTTGAATCAATTTTTATTGTTTATTTACATGAAAATCCAAATTCAGCAGTTATCTTTGCTCATATTACAAAATATAACACTATGAAATCATCATTATTTTTATTACTCTTGCTTATTCCTGCCACTCTTTTTGCGCAGGTAGACCAAAAATATGCTGTTGGGGCTGTACCTATAGTAGACGGAAAAGTCACTTTCAGCCGGGAATTAACTGCACCGGGACTTTCACAGGAACAAATCTTCAATAAAGCCCTGCAATGGGCAACAGAGTATTTCGTTCCGACCAAAGATTCACAAAGCCGGGTCCTTTTTTCCGATCCCGATGCAGGCCAAATCGCTTGTCTGGGACAAGAATACCTTACCTTCACCGATAAAGCTCTCTCACTCGACCGGGCTTTGATGAACTATCAAATGTTTCTGGAATGCCTCCCGGGAAAGTGTAACCTAAAGGTAACAGCCATCCGTTATAAGTACAATACAGGCAACCAAAATGAATTGATTCCGGCCGAAGAGCAAATTACCGATGAATTCGCTTTCACCAAAAAGAAAGACAAACTGATCAAAGCGACCGGAAAGTTCAGGACCCATACTATCGACCTAGTCAATCGATTATTTTCAGAAACAGAAAAGGCGATAGGTGTACCGGCTATCCAGACAGTTCAATCTGCAGCCCCAACTCAAGTAACTACTTCCAGCATCGCACCCCAAGCCGCAGTTACTGCCATTGCAGCATCGGGAACCAGCGCTTTGAGCGGTTATAAACAAATTGCACCTGACAAGATTCCGGGTAATATTTATAAAATGCTTTCGGAAAACTGGATGTTGATTACAGCCGGCAATGACAATCAGTTCAATATGATGACGGCCAGCTGGGGAGGCCTCGGACATGTATACAACAAGCCAGTGGCCTTTTGTTTCATTAACCCCACCCGCCACACTTTCCGTCTGATGGAAAATCACGACACTTATACCCTGAGTTTTTACACCGAAACTTATCGGGATGCCTTACAATATTGTGGCAGCCATAGCGGACAAAACGAAGACAAAGTAAAAGGTTCGGGGCTGACCCCGATCACCACCCCTTCGGGTAGTAAAGCTTTCTCCGAAGCCTGGATGATCATCGAATGCCGCAAACTGGTAGCCCAACCTTTCACGCCCGAAGCCATTTATAACTCAGCTGACAAAGCAAAATGGGGAAAAGACCTGCATAAAATGTATATCGGCGAAATCCTGAATGTCTGGGTTAAATAGAAAAAACTTCAATCGAAACGATTTTTATACGGAAGTATACAACATCGTCCAACAAATTCCTGCCGGCCGCGTAAGCACTTACGGTTGCATTGCCCGGCTGGCAGGTTATCCTTCTTATTCCCGGCTAGTCGGCAAAGCCTTGTCGGACGTTTCGCCGGAGCTTCAGCTTCCTTGCCACCGGGTGGTTAGCAGCCAAGGTTCTACCGCTCCCCACTGGCCCGAACAACAGCATCTGCTCGAAGAGGAAGGCATCAAATTCACTTCCCGGGGAAAAATCCCTGTACATCGATACCTATGGCCGGATTGGTGAGGATTTCCGGAATACGCCATGTTCCAGGATCAACACAGTAATTACCCCCATGACAAAGCCGTTTCCGATTACCGGACGCAAGAGAGCTGGTATGGTGTTCAACACCTCTTCAGGTACAAAAGATAAAAACAAAGCGATCATCAAAGAAAAACCGATCACCAGTCCACTTTCGTAATCGAAAACCGCCTTTTCTGCCGTCAGCATCTGTAACCCTGCGGAAAGCTGGGAAGCCATCAGATAAAGAAGCACGGTCCCCATCACCACCCCAGGAATAGCACTCAACAGTTGGATAAAGGCGGGACAAAAAGCACATAGCAATAAGCCTACCCCGGCAGGAATCAAAGGATAACGTGAAGCACA
>JAETOX010000166.1 GCA_021771575.1 Bacteroides sp.
AAGACAGCTATGCCGCAGCGATGGCGAAGTACGGGCTGCAAAGAGGAATTGACGGTTCGGAAGCGAGACACGTTTCCACGCAGCAGTACTACCGTGACATAAAGCGTCAGACGGAGGACCTGAAAGCGGAGGTGATGGGTTTGCAGGAACAGAAAGACACGGCACGGGAGGAACTTGTACGGGCGAAAAAGGAGATACAGACCGAGCGGCTGAAAGGGGCTGCGACAACCGCAGCCGCCAACATCGCCGAGAGTGTCAGCTCTCTTTTCGGGAGCAACAAGGTCAAGACGCTGGAGAGGGAGAACACAGCCTTGCACCGTGAGGTAGCCGACCACGAGAAAACCATTGAAACCCTGCAAACCCGGATACAGACCATGCAGGCAGACCACAGCCGCCAACTGTTGGATATGCAACAGAAGCATATCAACGAATTGGCACAGACAGAAACAAATCTCAAACGTGAGATTTCACGACTTACGGTATTATTGAACAAGACTTTGAAATGGTTTCCGCAAATTAAGGATATGATTAACATAGAAAGGTTGTGCCTTGCTATAGGCTTCAATAAAGAGCAGACTGCGACATTGCTGACAGGTAAACCCATTGAGTATAACGGCGAGTTATATTCGGAAAAACACAAGCGGAAATTCATGGCAAAAGATGTTAAAGCCAAAGTATTCTCTGACAATGGTAAGTTTATCCTTACTATTGACTTGCGACCCATCGGCGAATGGTTCAGGGAGCAGTTCGAGAAACTGCGGCAGAGCATACGCCAACCAGTTCTGCCGCAACGGAAAGGTAAGGGAATGAAACTATAAAATCCTCTATTCCATTACGGCAGGCAAAGAAATCCGCTACAAGATAAGCGATTATCGCAGCTTTTTTATTACTTTTGCGTTTGGATTGGGGGCGACCCCTCTCCAAGACATATTAGAAAAGAAAGAAGCGTTATGCTTATCTTGTAACTTGAAAACGTAGGAAATTTTCAAAAGCGAACAAGGATAGCATAGTGGTTCTCACGCTATAGCGTGGGCTGCTATACCCATATCTGTTCGCATAGGTTTTCCTACGACCTTCAAGTTAAGACGTGGCATTGCAGTTCCACGCTTCGTGGTTTTAAAGGTCTTTTGGGAACTGGAAAGACACATTTCATCAGTATGAAAAAGAAATTTATCGGGACGGGAACAATCCGTAAGGTGTGGATTGTGTGTTCCATGGTGTGCGCCTGCATGTTCGGGTTGTCCTCTTGTGGCGATGACTACGACGATTCGGAGCTTAGGGGCGACATTGAGAACCTTGAAGACCGAATAACCGCCCTTGAAGAATGGCAGAAATCCGTCAACACGGACATCTGGTCATTGCAAAGCCTTGTCGCAGTCCTTGAAAACAAGGATTATGTTACGGCGGTTACACCTCTTGAGGATGGAACGGGCTACGTCATTTCATTCCTCAAAAGCGGTAATGTAACCATCAAGCACGGTGAACGTGGCGAACAAGGAGAAAAGGGTGAGGATGGAACAACGCCCGTTATTAGCGTGAAGCAGGACACTGACGGAAAATACTACTGGACTGTGAACGGCGAATGGTTGCTTGATAGCGGAAACAAAATACCCGTAACCGGAGAAAAAGGCGACAAGGGGGATAAAGGTGACAACGGAGCTTCCGGCAGCGACGGTCTGACGCCTTATATCGGTGATAACGGTAATTGGTGGATAGGCACAACGGACATGGGCGTAAAGGCACAAGGCAATACCGGAACTGACGGGCAGACACCACACATCGGCGACAACGGCAACTGGTGGATTGGGACGAGCGATACTGGTGTAAAAGCGCAGGGTGATAAAGGTGCGGACGCTATCGCTCCGCAAGTTCGCATAAACACAGATACAAACGAATGGGAAATCTCGGCCGACGGCGGTAAAACATGGACTTCAACTGGAGTCAAAGCCACCGGAGATAAAGGCAATACCGGAGCCACCGGGGCACAAGGTGAAAAAGGTGATTCTATGTTCAGCAGCATCGACAACTCAAACGAGGCTTATGTAGAATTGACACTTGCCGACGGTGTAACCAAAATCAAACTGCCGAAATATGCCGTTTTCTCCATCGCTTTCGAGAGCGATGAGGTGTTCTATGCTTCTCCTTCTGACAATGAATTGAAATTAGTTCTTCCGGTCACTCTCAAAGAAAGCGACTATCGTTCTATCGTGGCGACCGTTACCACAACGAACGGTGCAGATGTGCAGACACGAAGCACCGGGAATCAGTGGAATATTACTGTAACGAAACCTACATTCGGAGCAGACGGTGCACTGGTAGAGGGGAGCGCAAAAGTTGCGATAAAAGGAACCGAGAATACTCGCCTTGCTGACACTTATTTGCTGCGTGTGGCTCTCGTGGCTGCAAACGGAACGGAAGTTACTGCTTCCCGATTGGTCAGATATTTCGACGGGGCGATTGTGGAAAGCCAATCGGATATTACGGACAATACCGTCAAACGTTTGGCATGGAAAGGGGATATGGCTGAAACCGATTTTGAGTATATCCGAAATAATATGTCATCGACTTTGGAAGTTCTCGACCTTTCGGCTACCACATTGACGGAATTGCCCACAAGAGCTTTGGCCTTTTACAGTAGCATGGGACTCAGTGACAATAAGACATTGAAAGAGGTAATCCTTCCGGACGGACTGACGACTATCGGCAATTCAGCCTTTGCCATGTGTAAGGCATTGTACAAATTGAATATTCCCTCTACGGTTACTACACTCGGACGCTGGATTCTGGAAGGGGCAGGTTTGACATCCTTTGTGATACCCGATGGGGCAATCTTATCTGAAAGCACATTCTATGGCAGCAGTATCGTAGAAATCCGTATTCCGACTACGATGACAGAGATTCCTGCTTACTGCTTCACGGAATGCAAGAATTTGGAACGTATCTTCCTGCACGATGATATCAGCAATATTGGTAAGGAAGCCTTTTTCAATTGTTACGCCTTGAAAAGCTTTACCGCACCTCGAAGCCTGACTGTGTTAAGCGATGCATTATTCTACAATTGCGAGAGTTTAAGTCGAGTTACATTACATGATGGGATTACAGAATTCGGAACGGAATGTTTTACATTTTGTACCTCACTTCGAGAATTGATAACGAACAAGGATGATGAAAACGATAATTATTTGGCATGGCCGAAAGCATTGCAAACAATGGGAGAGACTGTTTTCGCCAATTCCGGTTTGGAACATGTATCGATAGCCCGTACTAAGCTGACAGAGATTCCGGCACATGCTTTTAAGTCATGTGGAAATCTTTCTGCTGTGTCACTGCCCTTGCAGGTCGAAAAGATTGGTAATCAAGCTTTCAATTCTACCGCCATCCCAGATTTGGAATTGCCGGCTACGACCAAGGAGCTGGGCAGCAGCGTCTTTTCCGGTTGCAAGAATCTTTGGAGAATCGTATGCAAGGCGACAACAGCCCCGACTATTCAAACCAACACATTCCCGGATGAATTTAAAACCCAGTGTACGTTATACTACCCAAGGAATGCGGATTATTCTTCATGGACGAGCTATTTCTCTGATACTGTCAAGCTTAATTAGATAACCTGACAACTAAAAATATGGACTACTCTTTGTGGGTAGTCTATATTTTTATCCACCTTTTGGAACTTTTTATCATTCATTCTTTTGTTTTTTCGAGAATTTCACTACTTTTGTTTTTGAAAGAGTTATTTGACAGTATAGCACCGCAAAACGCTGCAAATCGTACGGTTGCTAATTCGTTACCGCCGTTCCTCAAATACTATGCTAAGTGTTTATTCCTCAAACGGTTGTGTCAAACCGTTGAAAATCTAAAATAAATAAGCGGGATAAAATAAACATCCTATTATTATATTGAACGCAGTAAAACATCCCCAGGTAGAGTTTTCCCAAAGGGATGTTTTACTGCGTTTATGTGGATTAGAAAATAACAGCCCTAAAGGCCTGTCGCCATATTTACCAATAAAACAACATTTTAACAGCCAGACGAAAGCGTGTAAACCAATTCTCCACGGGTTTCACGCTTATATGCCTGCAGGGATAGATAAGCATAATAAGTGAAACAAAAATCGATTATCCCCGCCAATCCCCAAAACGGCAGTCGAACGTAATCCACCGAACCTTTGAGTCGCGCAATTCGATCAGAAATTTCTTTTTACCGGAGGAATTCCGAATACCTCTCCGTCATGACAGAGAAAGGTATTTGGAAAAATTGCCTGTGCCTCGGCCAACAAACCGGAAAGATCGGTGTAACGGGCAGAAAAATGTCCCAACAACAATTTCCCGGCTCCGGCCTCCTGGGCCAGACAAGCAGCCTGCTCTGCAGTACTGTGGTATCCTTCTTTGGCTAATCTCTCATCTACCTTGCTATACGTAGCTTCATGATAAAGCAGGTCTACCCCACTCACATAGGTGGCAAACCTTTCGCGATAAAGCGTGTCCGTCATATAAGCATACGAACGGGAAGGAGGAGGATCTAAGGTTAACCGCCGATTCGATACGATTTCTCCATCAGGGGTGATAAAATCCGCCCCTTGCTTCAAATATTGCATAAAGGCAATGGGCACTTTCCAAGCAGCCGCTTCCTCTTTCCGAATCGTCCGTTCCCGCTTTTTCTCCCGGAACAAAAAACCACAAACCGGTGTTTCGTAATGATGTTTTAAAGGGAAGGAAGTTACAGTAACGACCTTATCTTCATAAATGGTTTCTTCCTGTCGGCTCAAGGGATGGAAAACTAAGGGAAAGTTAAACCGACTACCTAAGACCCGGGACTGGCAGGCCATAATTTCTTGTAGACGGACATCTGCATAGATATGCATTTCTCCTTTTCGTCCCTGCATCGAAAGCGTCGATAAAAAACCCAATAAACCGAAATAGTGGTCGCCGTGCAGATGGGAAATAAAAATATGACCGATCTTATTGTAAGGGACGTGAAAACGTCTCAACTGATGCTGTGTCGCTTCGGCACAATCGATAAGAAAATACCGCTCAAGTACATTAAGCACTTGAGCGGTGGAATTTCTATCGGAAGTGGGAACGGAAGATCCGCTCCCCAATATAGTCAATTCGAACTTCATGAGTTACGACCGATCATCGTTCGTCATTTATTCTTTGTTAGCTTCCTTTGCAGCAGCATCGGCAGTCATCTGTTCTTTCAAAGCAGCCAGCTCGGTGATATCTCCCAGAGTAGTCTTTTCGAGTTTATCTTTCACCTGTTTAACTGCTTTTTTCGTAGATTTTTCTTCTGCACTTCTCTTTGCTTTTTCTTCAGATTTCTGAGCATCTTCGAATACGCGGGAATGAGAAACGATAATCCGTTTGGCAGCTTTGTTGAATTCAATAACCTTGAACGGCAGTTTTTCTTCTACTTTTGCCTGAGCTCCGTCTTCTTTCACCAAGTGGCGGGGGGTTGCGAAACCTTCCACACCGTAGGGCAGAGCCACAACAGCGCCTTTATCGAAAATTTCGGTAATTGTACCTTCATGGATAGAATCCACAGTAAAGATAGTTTCGAATACATCCCACGGATTTTCTTCCAATTGTTTGTGGCCTAAGCTCAGACGACGGTTTTCTTTATCGATGTCCAGCACCACTACTTCGATAGAAGCACCGATTTGAGTAAATTCTGCCG
>JAETOX010000167.1 GCA_021771575.1 Bacteroides sp.
AAAGATGTGCAAGCCGGGGATAAAATTCTGGTGGATGATGGAGATGTAGAATTGATTGTCCGGGAAAAACAGGAAGATCGGTTGGTGCTGGTCGCTTCTAATTCGGGAGAAATCAAAGATAAAAAAAGTATTAATGTTCCAGGAGTAAATATGCATCTGGAATCCTTGAGCGAAAAAGATAAAAAATTTATTCTATTCGCTATTGAAAATCATCTGGATTTTATAGCACACTCTTTTGTCCGGAATAAAGAGGATATTATGGAGATACAGCGTATTTTAGATGAATACGAAAGTGATATCAAGATCATTGCGAAAATAGAGAATCAGGAAGGGGTCGATCATATAGATGAAATTCTCGACCATGCGTATGGGGTAATGGTGGCGCGTGGAGATTTGGCTATAGAAATCGATGCCGAAAAAATACCCCGGCTTCAGCGGATGATTGTGAATAAATGTATCGAAAGTAAAAAGCCTGTCATTGTGGCTACTCAAATGTTACACACCATGATCGATCATCCGCGGCCTACACGAGCTGAAGTCAGTGATATTGCCAATGCTGTATTCAGTGGAACGGATGCCATCATGTTGAGCGGGGAAACTGCCTACGGTGATTATCCTATCGAAGCTGTCAGGGTGATGAGTCGCGTGGCAGAAGCCAATGAGTCGACTTTATCTCCCGATGTCAATCGTAATCTGGTCCGGATCAATAATGAGATTACGGCCGCTTTGGCCCGGGTGGCTGTGCGGATGACTACTATGCTGCCCATCAAAGCCATTGTTGTTGATACTAATTCCGGACGTACAGCCCGTTACTTGTCCGCTTTTCGGGGAGGTTTGCCCGTGTATGCCCGTTGTTATAACGAGCAGGTGATGCGTGAATTGGCGTTGTCGTTCGGCGTAAGACCTTATTTCTCGATGAAGCCGACTTCCCGGGATGAATTTATGCGGGATATACCCCAGATGTTGTTAAATAGCGGATATGGGCCTGAAGATCAAATATTGGTGATCGGAGGAAGTTTCGGACACGTCCGGGGAGCTTCTTTCTTGGAAGTTTGCAAAATTAGTGATATTGAATGATAAAAGCGATTTTTTTTGATATCGATGGAACGCTTGTCAGTTTTCGGACCCATCGGGTGTCTGTGTCGGTGGAAAAGGCTATACGGCAATTGCGCGAAAACGGAATAAAGGTGTTCGTTGCCACTGGGCGGCCTTTCCAGGTAATCGATAATTTGGGAGATCTGGAGTTCGATGGATATGTTACTGTGAACGGAAGTTGTTGCTATATCGGACGGAATACGGTTATTTATCGTCGGGAGATTCCGGCTGTTGCTATCGGGCATCTCATTCGGTATGAGGAAGAACAAGAATCTTTTCCCTGTATTTTTGTGCGTGAGCGGGATATGTTCATTAACTTTAAAAACGACCAGGTAGCGGAAGTGTTGCGATTGCTGAATTTCCCCGAACTTCCGGTGAGAGAGTTGAAGGAAGCAGACAAAAGTGGGATCTTCCAATTGGTCGCTTTTTTTTCGGTGGATCAGGAAAAAAAGATCATGGAGACCTTGCCGGAATGTGAGGCTACGCGTTGGAATGCTTTATTTACAGATATTGTGCCGGTCGGAGGGAGCAAACGTATTGGTATGGAACAAATCATGAACTATGTTGGTATCCGAAGAGAAGAGGTCATGGCATTCGGAGATGGAGGAAATGACATACCAATGCTGGACTATGCCGGAATCGGAGTAGCCATGGGAAATGCTTCTGCCGAGGTACAAAGTCATGCCGATTTCGTTACTCGCACTGTGGATGAGGATGGGATTCTTTATGCCCTTATCCATTTCGGTTTGTTGCCGGAAGACGCAAAATGACCTCATTTTCAGAGAAATTTTGTGTCTTCGGCGATGGCTATTTTATGGACTCCGGTTCTGCTGGTAGGGCCGGAGGATAATTTTTCAGGTAAAGACTGTCTATAATACCGTCTACCAAACCGATAGTCGGGACAAGGATGTGTTGTGCCTGAGCATGTTCTGCTACCAACAGGAAAATATCACCGGCATGGGTGATCACATCTGCCCGGTCAGGTTTTAAATTGTATATCGATGCACGTTCTTCTGCCGTATATTTTTTTAAGGTTGTATTCAGTAGTTGCAGTTTTTCGACCGAAAGGGTGATTTTACTTTTGGCCGGTAGATTTGCCAGACGGAATAATTTGTTGATATTCCCTCCTGAACCGATGATGGTTAAATTGGGATATTGGGTTGACAACTTATTGAGGTCTCTTTTGAGACGGTTGCAGACTTCTTTTTTCACTTGCCCTTCTAACAACCGGACAGTACCGATATTGTAAGAACGGGAACTTTTTAATGCCCCTGCATGGATCAGACTGATTTCAGTGCTGCCTCCTCCTACATCTACATAAAGGTAATTGGCTTTTTTGTCGAGTAATTCCTCAATGTGATTATCATAGATCAAGTGCGCCTCTTCTTCGCCGTTGATAATTTCTATTTCAAGTCCGGACTTTTTCGTGATGTGTTTAATGACTTCTTTGCCATTCACGGCATCTCGAAGGGCAGAGGTCGCACAGGCACGGTATTCCGCGACTTCATAAATTTTCATTAGTTGCCGGTAAGCTTTCATTAAGCGTAATAGTTTCCGGACTTTGGAATTCGGAATTTCTCCTGTCGAGAATACTTCTTCTCCAAGTCGTAAAGGGATCCGTACAAATAGTTCTTTGGTAAAAAGATGCTCTTGAGGTTTGGTACCGATACCTTTGATCAGCAATCTCACTGCATTCGAACCGATATCGATAGCTGCATAATTGGTTTTATTCATGGTCTTTCAGATTAAATACGGTATTTTTGATTTTTTCTTTATAATATTCGTATAAGGCAGTCTGTGAACGGAAAACGGTATTTTCCGGATTTTTCCAAGTTTGGTTTTCGCCCGAACCATCCACCCGATAACCTTGTTGGGAATCTAGTAAGCCGTATTCGATCACCAGTTTTAACTCTTCCTGAATATGCTTGTCGTAGACGGGGGTAAACACTTCGATCCGGTTGTCCAGGTTGCGGGGCATCCAGTCGGCAGAACCGAGCAGGCAAATCTGGTTGCCGTTATTTTCGAAGATAAAAGTCCGGGCGTGTTCCAGATAGCGGTCGATAATACCGTTGATGTAGATATTTTCGCTTATTCCGGCAATACCGGTAACGATGGAACAATTACCGCGTACTACTAACCGGATGTCCACGCCGGCTGCGGACGCTTCATATAATTTGGCTATCAGTATTTTGTCTGTGATGTGATTGACTTTTCCCAGAATGCGGGCCGGTTTGCCGGCTTTTGCATTTTTTATTTCCTGCCCGATATAACGGAGAAGTTTGATTCGCATATCGTTGGGCGATATCAGTAATTCTTTGAATTTGACCGGCAGGTATGGTTTTTCGATAAATTCGAAAACATGGCCGACTTCTTTTACCAAGGATTTACGGGCGGTCAGAAGTGTCATATCGGTGTATTGGGCTGCGTTTCCTTCATGAAAATTACCAGTACTGATACACGCGATGTTCCCTGCCGGGCTGGAGATATAAACCAGTTTGGCATGTATTTTCAGACCTTCTACTCCGAAAATGACCTGAATGCCGGCTTCCTGCATCTGTTTCGACCAACCGATGTTCGAAGCTTCATCGAAACGTGCCAGTAACTCGATCACCACTGTCACCTTTTTCCCATTGCGGGCAGCGGCGATCAGGATTTGGACAACCTTCGAGTTTTTGGCCAGCCGGTAAAGGGTCATTTTGATAGATTTTACCTGTTTATCGGTTGCTGCTTCACAGAGAACTCGCAGAAATGAGGAAAAATGGTGGTATGGATAATGTAGAAAAAGATCTTTGCGGCGGATTGTTTCCAATATATTTTCTTCGGTAATGAATTCCGGACGTATCAGTGGGGGATAAAGAGGATATTTCAGGTCAGAGCGTCCACAGACCGGAAATGCGATCAGGTCTTTCAGGTTATGATATCGCCCGCCTGCCACTTGGGTATCCCATTTATTGATACTCAACATACGGGTTAAATGTTTTTGCATTGTCACCGGCATGTTGGCATCGTATACCCAGCGGATCGGTTCCCCGTTTTTTCTGCTTTTCACCCCTTTGGCTATTTTTTGCATGATGCTGTTCCGGAGATCGGAATCGAGTTCCATTTCTGCATCTTTCGTGAATTTAAACGTATAGGCTTCAAAAGCATGGTAATAAAGTCCGTTAAAAATCCAGGGAAGACAAAAACGAATAACATCGTCCAGAAACATTAGGCAAATATCTCCTTCTTGGTCCGGGAGGCGGATAAAACGTCCGCATTCTTTTACTGGCAATGAAAGCAGGGCATAGTCCTTTTTCTTCTTATTTGCCGGTATACAGCATATTGCCAGATAAATATGATCGTCCGGCTGATCGGTGAATTCCCGGAAAGACGGAATAAAAAGCGGTGTGATAACTCCGAGAAGTTCTTTGTAGTAGAACTCCCGGATGTAATCCTGTTGGGTTGGATTTAATTCGGTTTCTTTCACGAGCCGGATATGTTCTTTTTCTAAAGCTTTCGTGACGGTATGGAAGGTGGTTTCGAATTCCTGTGTATAGCGTGCATTCAACCTGCCGATTTCCTGATAAGTGGATAGGGCGGTTTCCTGCTCTTGACGGATATGTTTGTTGCGGTATTCGATGATCCGGTTGAGCGTAGCAACCCGCACCCGGAAAAATTCGTCGAGATTATTGGAATAAATCCCTAAGAAAGTAAAGCGTTCCAATAAAGGAACCGTGTCTTTCTCTGCTTCCAGCAAAATTCTTCGGTTAAAATACATCCAGCTGATGTCTCTTTCCACATAAGGAAAACGGACTTTTTTTATCTTGTTTTTCATGAAAAATCCTGAGTATAATTCTGATAACGAAGATATTGATTGGATGTTTCGTTTTGATGACGGAAATATGACATTCTTGTGCCGGTATTTTCTTTATATCTTTACGAAAATTTCAACTTATGGTAGTACAGAAAGAATTTACTTTGGAAGGTCGTCCCCGGGGAATCCATTTGGTGACCCGGGAGATATACCGTCACTTACCGGAATTACCACAGGCAGGGTTGTTGAACCTGTTTGTTCAGCATACTTCTTGTGCATTAGCAATCAACGAAAATGCAGACCCGGATGTTCGGATCGATATGGAGCAGATATTCAATCGTTTGGTGAGGGAAAGGGAAGTTTATTACCAGCATATACTGGAAGGAAACGACGATATGCCAGCGCATGCAAAAAGTATGCTTACCGGAGTTAGCCTGCTGGTGCCTGTGACTGCAGGGCGTCTGAATTTAGGTACTTGGCAAGGTATTTATCTATGCGAATTTCGGAATAATGGAGGAAATCGCCGTATTGTGGCTACGGTGATTTCCTAAGAATAAATTGGCCCGGTCAGGAAGCCTTGGCGGCATCCAGACGTTTCACTACCTGGCCGTAAATGATTAGAGCCAAGGCAGAAACCAGAGCTATGCCAGCAAAGTAATACCAAATGTAATGGGCATTACTGCTAGCTGCCAACCATTCGCTATGGGTGGCGAACAGACTTTCGTCGGGGCAGTATTTGCTGAGCAGGAAGCCGGAGAGTCCGAAACC
>JAETOX010000168.1 GCA_021771575.1 Bacteroides sp.
TATTATTTGTCAATGCTTACGGTATCACCTCAGACAGGATGTATTACACTGCCGCCGAATGTTATATCCGGACCGGTAAAATTGATGAAGGGCTGGAGTTGGTTGATCGTGTCCGTGCCAAACGGATAGAGGGGTACGAACCTTTTAAAGGCACTGTCGCCGACGAAAAAGCTGCTATGAAACTGTTGCAAAAGGCTAAATGGATCGAATGTCTCTCTACTTATGAGAATTTCTTCGATTGTAAACGATGGAATACAGAGAACGATTACAAACGCACCATCACCCGTGAATTCACAACTTTGGACGGACTCTCTTATTCTTTCTCCATCAAGCCCGGTTCGCCTTTGTGGATATTCCCCTTCCCAAGCGATGCTTGTAGTCATAATCCGTCATTAACCCACAACTATTGATTATATGAATATGAATCGGATGGGATGGATTCAGATCGCCTGCCTTGCTGCCTTGCTGACGGCATGTGCAGGTGCTTCCCGCGAATATGTGCTGACCGGGAAATTGGACAACTGCACAGGTAACTATGCCTTGTTGGGCGGCAATGATGCAGGAGAAATGGATACGATAGCGATTGCCTCTGATGGTACTTTCCGCTATGCCAAAACGTTCGGTGCCTCCTCTATGTCGTTTCTGATGTTGGAAAAAGGCGGGGTCTTTCCCCTCTTGCTAATCGACGGTACTGAGAATCACTTGGAGGCCGACCTGGCTACCCCCGGACAATATCGCATTACCGGAGATCTGGAAGCTGCCTATACGTTTTATAACAAGCATATAAAAGATTTCTCGCAAATCACCGAGGAACAGGGCAATTCTTTTAAAAGGTTGCAAACGGCATATGCTGACTATCGACAGACGATTTTGGTTCGTCTGGCCGACATTCCGGATAAAGGCTTCCATGCTCTCTTCGGGGAAACACTGGAAAGGCAGATTTTGTCGAATCTCCTCACATACTGGGGAAGATGGCGGGGAAAGGTACCTGTGGGGGATGATGCAGACTACAACCGCTTTATGGAAGAGGTAGATCTTGGCGTATCCCCATATGCGGCGAATGTACTGTTGTTCACATACCTCTCCTGGTTCAGGGAATATCGTCTGGAAAAAGGAGGCGAAAATCTGTACCAATACCTGCTTTCGGTTGTTGAAGAGAAAGTAAAAGATCCGGCCATGCAACAACAAGGGTATGAAATGGTCTTCAGTGATATGTTTAATAAGGGCGATTCGTTTGGGGAAGCCGAAACGGTATACAATCGGGGATTGCAATTAGTGACCGATCCCGAGTTGCATGCCTGGTTGGTCAAAGAGTATGCCGCCTTCAAAAAACTGCAACCCGGTTCTCCTGTTACCGACTGCGAATGGAGCGATGAGGAAGGTAAGAGTTCCCGTTTATCGGACCTGTTCGGAAAGGTGATTTATCTTGACGTGTGGGCTACAACCTGTCGCCCCTGCTGTGCTGAGATTCCCTACTTAGCTAAGTTGGTGCAACGGTTTAAAGGAGATCCCCGTATTGAATTCGTCAGCGTTTCTACCGATGCCAATCGTCAGGCCTGGCTGAACAAACTGGCCAAGGATAAGCCGCAGTGGAAGCAATTTTGGAAAGAAGATTTCAGCCAACTGTATAATGTCGATATTATTCCTCGTTTCATGCTTTTCGACCGCGAAGGAAAGATCATCACCCTGGATGCTCCCCGTCCTTCCGATCCCGGTATTATCGGTTTTATCGAAGGGCATCTCAAATGATCGGAATGACAGGCGGAGGGGCTAACGTGTCGGCTTCTCCGCATTTTTTTCCGGCTCAATATCGTTTCGATGGTGGAAATATCGCAGCTGGCGGCGCAGGTACCGGATTTCTTGCTGGAGATTTTCCATACGTTCAAGTATATGGTGGATGGCGTCTATACCTTCGATGTTGATCGAGAGATCGTAATATAGATGACTGTATTTTTCTAATTCCCTCAGTTGTGAGGTTAGCAAATATCGTTCGCCGTTGACCTGTCGTATCTCGATCAGGCCTCCTTCTTCCAGGGAAGCGATAAAAGTGGGGTCGGTATGGCTTTTCTCACAATATTCACTGATAATAATCAAATCGGTTTCCATAATCAAACAGTTTTAAGTGAAGAATTTTGAAGTTCCCGGAATAATTCTTTTTGTTTTTCTGTGAGATGGGTCGGGATTTTAATGTCGTAGGTAACCAACAAATCTCCGGATTGTCCGTCTTGTTTATAGACAGGAAATCCTTTTCCCTTCAGCCGTACTTTGGCGCCATTCTGGGTTTCTGGTTTCACTTTCAGTTTTACTTTTCCGTTCAGGGTATCTACAGTTACTTCGCCTCCGAGTACGGCGGTATACAGATTGAGAGGCACATGCATGTAAAGATTGTCGCCATCACGTTTATAAACCGGATCGTCACCAATAACGAAGGTGATATATAAATCGCCGGCGGGACCTCCATTCATGCCGGGACCTCCCTGTCCATTTAACTTGATCGTTTGGCCGTCGGCGACGCCCGCTGGGACGGTGATCCGGATTTTTTTGCCGTTGACCTCCAAAACTTGTTTGTGAGTTTCGGCAGCGTCCCGTAAAGAAAGATGTAATTCAGCATTGTAGTCTTGTCCTTTGAAACTGCCGGTACCCCGCCGGCCACTGCTTCTGCGCGAGCCAAACAAAGATTCGAAGAAATCGGAGAATTCCCCTTCATTTCCGGTAAAGCTGCCGTTGAAACCACCTCCGTCGGCAGACGACCAATAGCCTCCGCCCATACCGCCGAAGCTTCCGCTGCCGCCTTGTTGCTGATAACGTTGTCTCTGGGCTTCGAATTCATCGGCGTGTTTCCAGTTTTCTCCGTAAGCATCGTATTTTTTTCGTTTTTCAGGATCACTCAGCACTTCGTTGGCTTCGTTGATCTCCTGAAATTTCTGCTTGGCAGTCGGATCGTTCGGATTCAAATCCGGATGATATTTCCGGGCCAGTTTTTTAAAAGCTTTTTTGATTTCATCCTGAGTGGCGGTTTTATTTACCCCCAGAATACCATAATAGTCAATATAAGCCATAACTGTTTTGCAAATTATTATTTGGTCATATAAATTTACGGTTCAACGGAAGAAATTATAATCAGAATAAGTTTAAATAAACTTAAATGTTTTAACGTTTCGATTTAAGTTCTATATTTGTGGGGCAATGGTGGGTGAAGAAATTACTATAGAGCGTATTAAAGCCGGGGATGAACGTGCTTTCAGGTCATTGTTTGATGAATATTATCAAGCATTGTGTCTCTTTGCGGTTCATTATTTGGGAGATGATGCCGAAGCTGCCGATGTAGTGCAGGAATGTTTTATCAAATATTGGGACCGGCGTCGGGATTTCGATTGCTTGGTGAAAATCCGTTCTTTCCTGTATACGGTTGTCCGGAACGATTGCCTGAATATTGTCCGGAATGACGAAAGACGCCGGAAACGTCTGGAGGGAGTAGCCGAAGAACAGTATTTCCGGGATACAGTGGTGGAAGAAGAGGCGTTCCGGATTTTTTATCAGGCTGTGGATACGCTTCCCCGGCAAACCCGTCAGGTGATCAATCTGGCATTGGAGGGATTGAACAATGATGACATCGCTTTACAAATGGGGATTTCCGTTCATACTGTTCACATGTTGAAAAAGATCGCTTACAAAAAACTTCGTTCTTTGCTTCGTGATTATTATTATCTTCTATTTTTGCTGTTGAGATAGTCCGATTTGTTTCCCTGTATCCTGTGCGCTAAGGCTCTAGCTGAACGGAAAAGATTCTTTTTATAGGTTATTGTTTTTTGTGTCTTTTTGAATAATGAAAAGGGTTATTAATAAAATTTTTGTTCACGTATAAATTAATGTCCGCATTTTAGAGAAAGCTTTTCTCTTTTTCTGCTTTTCTTGCAGAACGAAATTTACACATACACACAATTATTAACTTGATTTGAGGGCGGCATTACATTTTTTTTGCTTCAAAAGTTAAATCCTGATTTTTGAACTGCCTCCGAAAGTTTTTTATTTGTTGTTGAGTGAGCTTAGGGAAAGTTATTGACCAGTGAAAGCGATAATTTTTGTTGTAAAGGTAAATTTTCCACAACGCTCCATAAAAGACGGTGACGTGAATCTTCTTCTTGGGGGGCTTCTGCCGGAAGGGGGTGCTTGAGTAATTCTTCTAAAGAGGTATATCGTTGCTTGTGGGTAAGGTGAGTGTAACAGCTGTTATGCACCGAAACATATAAATAATTCGAAAGCGATTAAGATTCATCTAAGCAGTTGTATTTGGTCCATAAGGTGACGAAAAGTTCTTGTATGATGTCCTGAGCTAAAGAGGGATTGCAAATGATGACATTGGCAAAATGATATAGTCTGGAATAGCTAAACATGAAATAGTTTTTTAAAGGCTTCTTAATCTCCTTTTTTCAGACGGGCGACAAATTGCCCATCGTATTCGTATGGAATAGCCGCTCTTTCCATTTGCAGGTAAAGATAGAAAAAAAGATAAAACGGATGAAGCAGTGAAATTCTTCGATAACCCGTTTCATCTGTTTTATCTGCTTTATTCTTTTCATCTTAAGGGCAAAAATAAAAAATGGTTTTTAATGCCCGATGATGAAATGATAGAGTTTTTCTTTGATGTAGAACTGAGGAGCTTGCAAGTGCGATTTATTATCAAGGACTTCTCAGTAATAGGAAGTCCTTGATATTTGAATTATAATAAAGCTTTATTACTTGCCGGCGTGCATGATAGCAGCTTGGGCCGCGGCTACGCGAGCGATGGGTACGCGGAATGGTGAGCAGCTGACATAATTCATTCCGACAGAATCACAGAAAATAACGGATGAAGGTTCTCCTCCGTGTTCTCCACAGATTCCCACTTTCAGATCTGGGCTGGTTTGGCGTCCCAGGCGGGTACCCATTTCTACCAAACGGCCGACACCTTCCTGATCCAACACAGCGAATGGGTCGGTTTTCAGGATTCCTTTCCGGATGTATTCCGGTAAGAATTTGCCGGCATCGTCACGTGAATAACCAAAGGTCATCTGGGTCAGGTCATTGGTTCCGAAAGAGAAGAACTCTGCTACTTCGGCGATCTGGTCGGCGGTGATGGCAGCACGCGGAATTTCGATCATCGTTCCTACTTTGTAGTCTACTTTGCATCCTTTTTCTTCGAATACCTGAGCAGCAACGCGGCGGATGATTTCAGCTTGTTGTCTCAGTTCTTTCACTGTGCCTACCAGAGGAACCATGATTTCCGGGCGGGGATCTAGACCACGCAGTTTCAGGTTGCAGGCTGCTTCGATGATAGCACGGGCCTGCATTTCGGTGATTTCCGGATAGGTGATTCCTAGGCGGCAACCCCGGTGACCCAACATCGGGTTGAATTCATGCAGAGCATCTACTTTCTCTTTGATACGTTCTACCGGCATGCCCAGTTTTTGTGCCATATATTGCTGTGAAGCCGGTTCGTTTGGTGTGAATTCATGCAAAGGAGGATCGAGCAGACGGATGGTAACACCCAGTCCATTCATTGCTTCAAGGATTCCTTCGAAGTCGCCTCTCTGCATCGGCAGAATCTTATTTAAAGCTTCGCGACGACCTTCTACTGTTTCGGAAAGAATCATTTCGCGCATGGCATC
>JAETOX010000169.1 GCA_021771575.1 Bacteroides sp.
GGAAGAATCAGCATTCACTCCGGCCCAGTTGCAGGGGTACGAAGATTTCTGGGATGGCGTTTGGGTGGAAAGGACAATACGGGAGAGTGCTAAAAGAGAAGGAAGGGCGGAAGGAATGGCAGAAGGAAGAAACGAAGAAAAACAGGAAATTGCCCGGAGGATGAAAGCTACAGGAATGGATCGGGCTATGATAGCCGATTTAACAGGCCTTAGTCTGGAAGAAATTGCAACTTTATAAGGGAATGTTGTAAAATAGTAATTAACAAGGATTTTCCTTCTTCAGGAGGCTCTTGTAAAAAAGCCGGCTTCAAAGTAGCCGGCTTTTTTGAAAAGTTATTTTTTATAGCTTCCCAGTTTGTCCGGGTTGAAGTTGTCGATAAATTTGGCATGAGCAGCTACTTTCGAGTGGCCGTAGTTGATGAAGATTTCGGCGGACTTCACATATTTATCGCATTTCTGTGCATCGAGCAGTAACAGGTAACCGATAATGGTGTAACCGGCGATTTCCACCAGACGACGGGCGTGGAAATCAGTGTATTCCGTGTTGCCAGCTTCGGCAACTTTGGCTGTCGCTGTTTCCAGCTGATCGGTCATGCATTTCAGGGTGTCACGCAGATATTCGTGTTCCGGAGCGATGGCCGCTTTTTCGTAAACTTCGCGGATGTGTTTGGCATATTGACCGGTAGTAACGCCGCGGATGGCTGCGACAACCTGCAATTGGGAAGTTCCCTCGTAGATGTTGGTGATGCGGGCATCCCGAACATAACGCTGGATGGGATAATCCTTCATGAATCCAGAACCACCGTGGATCTGCAGGGCATCGTAAGTGATCTCGTTGGCATATTCACTGGCGAATAATTTCTGAAGCGGAGTGTAAATATCAGCTAATTTCTGATATTCTTTCATTTCATTCCGTTCGTCTTTATCCAACGTTCTTTCTTTGGAAATATGGTAATATGTTTTATACATATCTACAAAGCGGGCTGTTTCATACAATACTGAGCGGATTCCGTGCAGTTTGGCTTCCATGTTAGAAAGCATTTCATAAATAGCGGGGAACTCAATGATGGCTTTACCGAATTGTTTCCGTTCCTGGGCATATTTCAAGCCTTCGCGGTAGGCTGCTTCGGCGATACCTACCGATTGGGCTCCGATTCCAAGACGGGCAGCATTCATCAGTGCCATAACGTATTTAATCAATCCCATTTTTCGTTCTCCAACCAGTTCTGCCGGTGCATTTTTGAATACCAGTTCACAAGTTGGTGAACCTTTGATACCCAGTTTATTTTCGATGCGGCGTACGGTTACGGCATTATCGTTGCGATCGTAGATAAACATAGAAAGTCCGCGACCGTCGTTGGTCCCCGGTTCGGAACGGGCGAGTACCAGTGAGATATGACCATCTCCGTTAGTGATGAAGCGTTTTACGCCGTTCAGATACCATTTTCCGTCGGCTTCGTTATAGCTGGCCCTCAATTGGACAGCCTGTAGGTCGGAACCGGCATCCGGTTCGGTGAGATCCATGGCACAGGTTTCGCCAGCACATACGCGAGGCAGGTATTTTGCCTTTTGTTCTTCGTTAGCAAATTCGTTGATCGTTTCGGCACAGTCCTGCAAGCCCCAGATGTTCTGCAAACCGGCATCTGCGCGGGCTACAATTTCAGCAGCCATAATAAACGGAGTGATCGGGAAATTCAATCCATTGTATTTCCGGGGCAGAGAAATTCCGTTCAGGCCTGCCTGGTTGATCACATCGATGTTTTGTTGGGTGCCGGCGGCATATTTCACATGTCCATCGATCACCTGAGGACCTTCGGCATCCACCGATTCGGCATTGACTGCCACTACATCCCCACAAATTTCTCCGACGATTTCCAACACTTTGTCGTAGTTGTCGTAGGCATCTTCATAGTCATGTGGAGCGTTGTCGTATTGTTGAGCCTCGGTATAATTGCGCTCTTTTAGCGCTACGATTTTTTCCATCAACGGATGTCCCAGATGGAATTTTATATCTTCGTTATCTGTATAAAAATTAGCCATAGGTTAAATTTTAATTTCATTAAATTTCAAATGTGCCGATGTGCCAATGTAACTTGACAAAAAATTTTGCCATACTTTTTAACTCGTACCTTAGCACGTTGGTACATTATTTACTATTCTTCTTGTAGTATTGGATCATCTTCGGGATCACGACATTCAGGTCACCGGTGATCACATAATCGGCGAATTTATTGATCGGTGCATTGGCATCGGTATTGATGGCGATCACCATAGCCGATTCTTCCATTCCGGCGGTATGCTGGATCTGGCCTGAGATTCCACAGGCAATATACAATTTCGGACGTACGGTAGTTCCGGTTTGTCCAATCTGGCGTTCGTGTTCGCAAAAACCGGCATCTACAGCAGCACGGGAGGCGCCCACTTCTCCGCCCAGAACGGTGGCTAATTCATGTAATAACTGGAAGTTTTCTTTGGATCCTACACCATAACCTCCGGCAACGATGATAGGCGCTGCTTTCAGGTTGACTTTTGATTTCTCCATATGCCGTTCAATAACATGTACGATGAAATCGGTCGGTTCTGTAAATGCGGCTACATCGATGGTTTTGATTTCTCCCTGATGGTTGGGGTTAAAGATTTCTTTTTTCATGACTCCCTCGCGGACGGTAGCCATCTGAGGACGGCAATCCGGGTTGACGATTGTAGCCACGATATTCCCTCCGAAAGCCGGACGAATCTGATAAAGCAGGTTTTGGTAGGTTTTATTGTTTTTCTTGTCTTCGTAATCTCCAATTTCCAGACTCGTACAATCGGCGGTCAGACCACTGTGTAAAGCCGAAGATACCCGGGGACCCAGGTCGCGTCCGATACTGGAAGCTCCCATAAAGGCAATTTGAGGTTGTTCCTGTTTGAAAAGGTTCACCAGAATGGAAGTATGAGGAAGGGTGGTATAAGGATACAGCCGTTCGTCGTCAGCTACCCAGAGTACGTCTACCCCGTATGGAAATACTTGTTTTTCTATTCCTTCCAGCTTGCTGCCTAATACGACGGCTTCGAGTTTTACACCCAATTCATTGGCGAGGGTACGTCCTTTGGTCAGCAATTCCAGACTTACATCTGCTACCATTCCCTCTTCTATTTCGCAATATACAAATACACTGTTCATGTTTATGCTTATTTTTTCCGTTTACAATTAACCGATGGTATGATTGACAATCAATTCTTTCATCATAGCATCAATGGCGTCGTCGTTCGGTTCCAATACTTTGGCTTCTTTAGCCTGGAAGACGACACTTTCGATATTTTTTACTTTGGTGGGAGAACCGTTCAAGCCCAATTCCTGAGCATCACTTTGGATATCGTTGACGCTCCATTCGGTAATTTTCAGGTAAGGACGTTCGTTGAGTAAATTCATATAATCTTCGTCGGCATCCTGCATTTCTTGGGCAGCCCTTGCGTATTTGTATTTCATGACAAAACGGGCGTTGCGGGGACGGCAAGGAGCAGCGGAACCGTTGACGGTAACCACACAGGGTACCGGACATGCTACTACTTCCACTCCTCTTTCCAACCGGCGTTTGATTGTGATTTTTTCTTCCGTACAGTCCAGAATGTCTTCGGCATAAGTTACCTGCGGAAGTCCTAATTTTTCGGCAACTTGCGGGCCTACCTGGGCGGTGTCGCCGTCAATGGCCTGACGACCGCAAATCAGCAAGTCGGTTTCCAGATTCCGGAGTGCACAAGCCAGAGCGTAGGAAGTTGCTAAGGTGTCGGAACCTGCAAAAGCGCGGTCGGACAATAAATAACCACCGTCGGCTCCCCGATACATGGCTTCACGAATGATTTCGGCTGCACGTCCCGGACCCATGGTCAGGATATATACCGTGCTTCCTTCAAACTTATCTTTTAATCTCAGTGCCTGTTCGAGGGCATTTAAATCTTCAGGGTTAAAAATAGCAGGCAAAGCCGCTCTGTTTACAGTTCCGTCTGCTTTCATCGCATCTTTTCCCACATTCCGAGTGTCGGGAACCTGCTTCGCAAGAACAACAATTTTCAGTCCTTTCATGTTACATTATTTAATTTACACTTCTCTCAATCGATTGTTCCGGTTGAAAGAATTTTTGGATTAATATATACATTCTCATTAAATACCCGTAAACAAACAGATACTAAGCAAATTAGCAGTCCACATTCTACTTATCACGAGCATATTTTGATCGGTAAAGATAGTACAATAAAACTAAAATCTGAAAATTTAGACTGAAAAGGTTTCGAAACAGAAAATGAAATCTTCTGGAAATGAAGTAAAAAAGAGAAACAGAAAATAAAAAAAACGCCACGGCCTTGATGATAGGGGCGTGGCGTTTAGGGTATATTTAGTAGTTTTGTGCGAACTCCCGGCCGGCACGCAGTCCTTTCAGGTTCATTTCGACAATGGCTTCCCCTTTGCGGGCAAAAATAGCTCGGATACCTTCTTCCAAGTAGTTGAAAGGTATTTCGATGAAGGGCGAAGCGGCACCCAGCATAACGAAATTGCTGGCCCGTACATTACCGGCTGCTTCTTTGGCGATACTGTCTGCATCGATGATTACCTGATGAGGAAGGGCTTTCAAGGTTTCGATCACTTTCTCCACTTCCGGATAATTAGGTACATTGATAAAGGGAGTGGCATTGGTCACTACATATCCGCCTTCGCGCAGGTAAGGCAGATAACGGAGAGCTTCCAGAGGTTCTACGGATAAGATAATGTCTGCGGTGCCTTTGGCGATCAGATCGGAGTAGATGGGGCGGTCGGATATGCGCATATATGATTGTACATTGCCGCCCCGCTGGCTCATCCCGTGTGTTTCTGCCTGTTTCATGTAAAGATTGTTGGTCAGGGCTGCCGATCCTAATGCTGCAGCTATGGACAGAATACCTTGTCCCCCTACGCCTGCTAATATGATGTCTGTTTTCATACGATTATAATTTTCTTTTAGTAGTCGTATGAAACCTCCGGTTGCTGTTGATAGCCTTTAAAGGCTAAGATGTACGGAGGTTTCATGCGATTTTTTATTTAATATAGGAATATTCGTTTATCGTTTGTCGTTTACCTTTCAGCGTTTCTTTGCTTCGCGGGCAGCCTTCTGGATACATATCCGTCGCGGAATGATTACGGATACTCCTTTATATTCCAGTTCTTCGCGGATGATCCGGCAAAGTTCTTCGTGGTTTTTCGGTACCGGCATCAATACCCGGATGTGTTCGGGTTCTACGCCTATACCTTGACAAATAGATTCGATTTTTCCTAAAGCCGATGAGTCCTGTCCTCCGGTCATAGAGATGGATTCGTTGTCGGAAATGATGACAGTGATTGGTGTTTTTTCGTTTACGGCGTCCAATAAACCGGTCATACCTGAATGTGTGAATGTAGAGTCACCGATGACGGCTACGGTCGGGAACAATCCGGCATCGCAGGCTCCTTTAGCCATGGTAATGGAAGCTCCCATATCTAC
>JAETOX010000170.1 GCA_021771575.1 Bacteroides sp.
ATATTTATCTTTCAATAAGATTTTTTCCTGGCTATCTTCGACTGTCCATTTCATCCGGCAAGGCTGGGCACATTCTCCTCGATTGGCCGATCGCCCGAACATATATTGAGAAAGGTAACATTGCCCGCTCAAACTCACACACAAAGCGCCGTGTACAAACACTTCTAACTCAGCTTTCACCTCACGACGAATGGTACAGATTTGCTCAAGTGTCAGTTCGCGGGCCAGCACAATTCGTTGAAATCCCAACCGATCCAAAAATTTTATCCGTTCAAGGTCATAATTATGCATTTGTGTACTGGCGTGAAGTGCCATGGGTGGCAAATCCAGACGCAATAAACCCATATCCTGAATAATCAAGGCATCTACCCCGATAGTATACAATTGCCGGATCAACTTCTCTGCTTCTGCCAGTTCGGTATCATACAAAATCGTATTCAGGGTAACAAACACCCGACAATAATAACGATGGGCATATTCCACTAATCTGGCAATGTCTCCCAAACTGTTAGCCGCAGCTTTCCGGGCGCCGAAAGCAGGCGCACCAATGTAAACGGCATCAGCTCCGTTATTAATAGCTGCCAGTCCGACCGTCAGATTTCTCGCCGGAGATAGAAGTTCGATTTTTTTCATGAAAGATCCAGTTGGGGCCAGTCATTCCCTTCCACTACCGGTAATTCCAATAAACGGCAAACCGGAAAATGTTCGTCCAGGTACTTCCGGATAATCGTAATCGAATCATTTTTAATGAGTTCACTGTCGTTTGGAAAATCATTGTATACAACATAAGCCACTTCGATACCTCTCAACCGACATAATTCCAGACTCATCAAAGTATGATTGATACTTCCTAATTTAGACGAAGAAACTAAAATCAGCGGATGACGGTATTGCTGGATATAATCGATCGTCAGATAATCCCGGGTGACAGGTACATATAATCCACCTGCACCTTCCAGTAAAACCGTATCGAAACGGGAAGCCAGTTCCATCGTGGCAGCATGAATACGTTCTGTATCGATATTTACCTTATCGATCTCAGCTGCCAAATGCGGAGAAGCCGGATAAGTCATCACATAAGGACAGGTTGTCCCGTCTTTATCCACCTCCAAAGGCTGTATGCCCATAATTTCCCGGTGTTTCAGGATATCTTCCGAAATTCCGACACAGCCGGTTTGAATAAACTTCTGGGTCACTACTTTTACCCCTTTCAGCAATAATGTTCGGGCAATTACACCTGTAACAATGGATTTACCGGCATCTGTATCGATCCCGCTTACAAAATAAACAGCCATATATTTAATATTAAAATCTACCGGACAAAAATAACAAGATTTTTTGGTTCAATCCATATTCTGACCACAAAGTACCATTCCTTCCCATGGCCGGTTTGTAAGAATAATCCATCAAATCATACTGTCGGTATTGAAATACATCCAGTCGATACACACTTCCCGATGGTATCGGGACCTTGTTCCGGCTGCAAATAATCGGTGAATCCGACATTCCGTAAGCCACATGATAATTCGGTGACTCCGTATCGTCGACCGACCACAAAAAATAGTAAAGCCCGTTCCAATAAAATATATATGGAGCTTCACGGTAAGCATAATCCTGCAAAGCACCTCCTTCAGGGGGCATCACGGTCGGTGTTTCGTTGTTAAGAGTATACATATCTTCTTCAAATTCTGCACCGGCTATATATCCATTACTCCAATATAGATAAGACTTACCTGAAACCGGGTCAGTAAAAACATCCACATCGATTTGTTGACCATACCCGACAGGCGAAAAAGTGACAATCGGATATCCTAAATCCGTAAAAGATCCTGTCGAAGAATCGGATATAGCCTCCCCCCGATATTTTTTCCATCGTTCGTCTGGATTGGCACTATAATAGAAAAAATACCGATATTTCCGGCCTATTTCTTTTTCCTCGATACAAGGGGCCCAGACATGGCCGATTCTATATAAATTTCATACTACAAATGGATTTCTCTTCTTTCTCCGGCTCCCAGTTTCACCTTAACCGAAATATCGTTGACATCAATCCTGGTTTTCCCAGCCTTTCGGGCAGTGAGCACCAGTGAAATTACTTTGCCATTTTTCCATTCCATATCTACAATAAACCCGCCGCGGACACAGATACCCTCTACCTGCCCGTCTTTCCATACGGCAGGAAGTGCCGGCAAGAGTGTGATCCTTCCAGGCGCCGATTGCACCAACATCTCGGCTACTCCAGCACATCCCCCGAAATTACCGTCGATCTGGAAGGGAGAATGGGCATCCAAAAGATTGGGATAAGTACCTCCACCCCTACGGGCATCCTTACCTTGGTATAGGTCGGGACTGACATATCGGAGCAACTTCCGGTAAATGCGATAAGCATTTTCGCCATCTGCTAGGCGGGCATATAGGTTTACCCGCCATCCGGTGCTCCATCCGGTAGTTTCGTCCCCTTTGATTTCGAGTGTACGGGCACAGGCTTTGGCAAGCTCGGGAGTAGCTTCCACCGAAAGATGATGTCCGGGATAAAGGCCGAAAAGATGCGACTGATGGCGATGACGTGGATCTTGATCGGGCCAATCATGGTACCATTCCTGCAAATTACCTTGCCGTCCAACACGGTAAGGTAGCAAACGATCCAGGGTGTGGTTTACCTGCCGACGAAACTCCCGGTCGGTACCCAGCACCCGGGCAGCAGCAGCGGCATCCTGCAGGCATTCCCGTATCATAGCCAGATCCGACGTATTACCATAAGAAGTTGCAGCAGCATAACCGTCAGGAGCCAGGAATTTATTCTCAGGTGAAGTACCGGGCGATGTCATCAGCCAACCATCCTTTTCAATCAGCCATTCCATGCAGAACTCCGCAGCACCCTTCAACACAGGATAAGCGTCACGGAGAAAAATTTCATCCCCGGTAAAGAGATAATGTTCCCAAAGATGAGTCGACAACCATGCTCCTCCCATGGTCCAGCAAGCCCAGGATGGGTCGCCGACATGCAATCCCACGGGACAGGTCATCGCCCAGATATCGGAATTCTGTCCCAAACACCAACCTTTACCCACCCCATAATAAGCACGGGATGTTTCCCTACCAGTCCGGCTGAGACAGGAAATAAAATCCAACAACGGACGTTGCAATTCGCTCAGGTTGGCAGGACCTGCAGGCCAATAATTCTCCTCCAGATTGATGTTGGTCGTATAGTTGCAACTCCAGGGAGGAAGCATGCTCTCATTCCATAAACCTTGTAGATTAGCAGGTACACCCGGGGTACGTGAACTAGAAATCAGCAAATAACGTCCATACTGAAAATACAGGGCTTCCAATTCCGGATTATGCTGATGCCCATCGGTATATAAACGCAGTTGCCTGTCCGTAGGGAGAGCGGCAATACTGTCGTCCGTCCGTCCCAGATAAAGCCTCACCCGGTCGAAATAGTACCGATAGTCGGTTACATGTGCACGGCGTAATTCTCCATAATCCTTAGTAGCGGCCTGCACCATACGCCCGCTCACCAAACGTCGATAATCACGGCCTTCCTTTACAGGATCTTTATCAAACCCATTAAAACTAGTAACGTTAGCTATCAAAATTATCACTTCCTTGCTTCCTTCAATCTGGAGACCACCTGATGGCAAACCTTTCACTTTTCCATCGGCCGTAAGCACCCGGACCAAGGTCCTGAAATGAATTCCCCGCTCCGGATCATAGAGATGTTTATCCTTTACCCCTCCATAATAAGATGGGTAAGAATGATAAGCTGCATATCCTTCGACAGAGATCTCATTTCCTTCAACCGTAGTAGCATGCGGCAAAGGCGAATCCATAGAAATAAACGCCCGGATACCCTCGTCGGACATCAGGCGAACCACTATTACCGAATCGGGAGCCGAAGCAAAATATTCACCCCAAAAACACTGTCCGTTCCGGCGATACTGGGTTTGTGCAATTGCATTACCGATATCGAGTGAACGCCGGTAATCCGTAATTTCTGCTATAGAATCCATATATTCGATAGTCAGTATACCCAGCGGTTGGTAATTTTCACTATAGTGTCCTTGCACCCGGCGCTGCTCTAGGTCGGCTTTCCGGTAATCTTCCCGAGCGAGTAAGGCACGGATTTCCGGAATGGCTTTGTAAGCATCCGGAGATGCTACTTCCCGATCGGGTTCCCCGGTCCACAGCGTAATATCGTTCAGTGAAATCCGGTCTTTCCGGACCCCACCGTAGAGTATAGCTCCCAGCGTACCGTTACCGATGACCAGTGCCTCTTCAAAATATTCTGCCGGCCGCTCATAATGTAATACCAAGCCGTCCGACCGCTCCCCGGATCCTGCCGGGAACGAATACAGCTGTTCCAAAGCCAGGATCAAAATGATGACACACAACACATATTTTTTCATTTTGCTAAATTTACAGTAAACCATACTTATGGTGTAATTATCACGTTTATCTTTTCAGACTACATACGATTTTGCTTCTTTTTCAGCCTTCGGATTCACTCTTTGTAAGCTTTCTTCATAAACAACCTTCTGCTAACAAAGTTAATACTTTTTCGGCATATTTATATGATTCTGTTTTTCCCGGGTATAATTTTCTCCTGTCGGGACATTCCCGGATAGATCCCATCGTATGGATTTCCCTTTTTTCCTTTCCCCATACAGGGACTTCAGGATAATCTTTATCCTTATTTTTTAACAATTCCCTCGCATTTTTTCGCTAAAAATAAAAGATTGTTTTTAATTTCGCACGTATAAAAGAAAGGCAAAAACAATCATTTATAATAGAAAAAGCATGAAAACCAAAAATCTTTTTGTAATGTTAGTTCTAGGAGGAAGCATTATCTTTTCAGGTAGTGTCTTTTCCGGATGCGCAAGCATGAGTAATACAGGTAAAGGTGCAGCGATCGGTGCTGGTGGAGGGGCTGCCTTAGGAGCCGGAATCGGCGCACTCGCCGGTAAAGGCAAAGGAGCTGCAATCGGTGCTGCCGTTGGAGCAGCTGTTGGCTCAGGAACCGGGGCTTTAATTGGCCGGCGAATGGATAAACAGAAAAAAGAATTAGAGGCAATCGAAGGAGCCAAAGTCGAATCCGTTCAGGATGTCAACAATTTGCAAGCCATCAAAGTAACTTTTGATAACGGAATTTTATTCGCTACCAACAAAAGTGAACTGAGCCCGGCTTCGCGGGAAGCATTGGCTAAATTCGCCACCTCATTAAAAAATTCACCGGATACCGATGTGACAATCTACGGTCATACCGATAATACCGGAACCCGTACCGTCAACGAACGTATCTCCAAAGAACGGGCGGAAGCAGTCGCCAATTATCTTGTCGGCCAAGGAGTCAGCCGCTCCCGGATTACCACCGAGGGACTGGCTTATGATCAGCCGGTAGCCGACAACAGTACTGCAGCAGGAAGAGCGCAGAACAGAAGAGTAGAAGTTTATATCACCGCCAATGAGAATATGATCAAAAAAGC
>JAETOX010000171.1 GCA_021771575.1 Bacteroides sp.
TTTTGATATCTTCGAAACCGGGGGCATGGAAAATCGTTTCTACCTCAAAGGTCGGTTCATCCAGAATGGTGTTGACATATTGAATAAAATGAGTATTGGCATATATCTTCTTGTGCTCTGCTGAAAAAATGCAGATTCCTTCATCGGAATGATGGAAATGGCGTAATAGTTTTTCCCTTTCCATGTTCAGCTGGTTTTTACTTTCTTCCAGCATTTTATAACTCCTGACAATTTTATTACCAATTTCTCCCAGTTCGGTATCCGGAAAGTTGATTTTATCATAATCGGGATTATTATGCTCAGCTGTTGTGATAAATTCGTTCAGTCCGGATACGGCCTTTCCGAAACGGTCTGCCAGATATAGTAAAGAGATGAGGGCGGTAAAAAACAACAACAGAATGAAATAAGTAAAGATATCGTCGGCCTTCAGGGTATTTTGTACTTGTATGGTATAAGGGAGAGCTAACCGCACGAAATAGGGATTGAAAAAATGGGCATTGTAGTAATAGTCGATACCTGTTGTAGTAGATTTTCGGATATTCGAACCGGTGATATGGGTGAGGGCTTTGGAAATTTCCGGACGGGCCAGGTGATTTTCCAGGTGTTCCATAGAATCGATATTATTGTCGAAGAGCACTTTCCCTGCTCTGTCGATAATGCTGATCCGTAATTCCGGAGGAAAAAGAGGCAGTATGTTTTTTAAAGAATCGATCCCGTGGTGCTGGAGCAGACAATGTTCGTTTATATAATTGGCAATAATTTTGGTATAAGCGTTAAGGTTGGCTTGGAACGTCTCGGCCTTGTACATTTTTTCCCGGTTTTGCTGTACGGCGACAATAATGACAGTAAAAACAGTAAATACCATCAAGAAGTACAGGAAAATTTTCTTTTTATAAGTCAGATGCATAAATAAACGATCGCTCAAAATGAATGATACATGTTTAATCCTCCAGACAATATCCATACCCTGAACGGTTTGCGATATGCTTACCGAAATCTCCTAATTTTTTTCGTAATCGGGTGATGTGGACATCAACAGTACGCTCCAGAACATAACCGTCCTCCTGCCAGGCTTTCCCCAGAATGTCTTCCCGGGAGAATATCCGGTTAGGCGCTTTGGCCATCATGCTGAGGATTTCGAATTCTTTTTTCGTCAGTAAGATCGGATGGTCTTTTAAAAAAACGCTTTTGTTATTCAGATCGATGGTTAAATCGTCGATTTCGATTATTTTTTTCTTTTCTTCGAATTCGCGATTGGCCGTTCTTTTTAGGACCGCTTTTACCCTTGCTGTTACTTCCTTGATCGAAAAGGGCTTAGAAATATAGTCGTCCCCTCCGATGCTGAAACCGGTGAGCATATCGTTCTCAGTATCCTTGGCGGTTAAAAAAATAATCGGAAGGGAGAGTTGCAAATCTTTGCGTACTTTTTCGGCCATTTTAAAACCAGACATACCTTCCATCATGACATCCAACAGAATGAGGTCATAATCAGGGGTTATGATTTTCAGAGCCTCTTCGGCCGAATTGGCAATCTTTACAGCAAATCCTTCACTTTCCAGATTGAACTGGAGGATTTCGCACAGATCTTCTTCGTCATCTACGACTAATATTTTATGGTGTTCCATCGTACTAAATTTCATAAAGTTTCATTTATCCTTCACTGTCTGCTTGTAGTGTTCCTGCTTCTGGTTTATTCCAATGCTTGATGTTTTTGCCTTCGATCAGATAGATAGCCGCTTCAGCTATATTGATGGCATTGTCGCCGATCCGCTCGATATTGTAAGATATACTGTTGATACAGAGCGTATCGTTCATACCCTAGCCAGACCATGTTTTACCACAACAAGCGGTTTGCAGGGGCTCGCTTATCCGATGAGGAAGTCCATCTACCTGATCGTTCAGTTCGTGCGCCTCTTTTGCCAGTCGGATATCTTCACACGTGAAAGCAAATATAGCATTTTGAGTCATATCTTTCGTCAGTTTCAACATCTTTAATAAATCGGCTTTCTATTGCCCGAACAGAGCTTCTTGAATGGCATTTTTTTGTAAGAAATGGGAAGTGTTGAGGATCAAATTTCCGATTCGTTTCAGGTAAGCTGTCATATCGTAATAAGAAATGATCATGCGCAGATTAGTAGCCGGGGCTGTAAAGTACGATCGCATGGATCACTTCGTCTCAAATTTTGACTTCCAGAATGTCGATGATGTGTTCGTTGTGGTTGGTGTCGGTATATATCCTTCGTCTTCATTATTTCCCATCAATTGGTCAGTCAGATACTCTTCCGTGCGTTTGTCGTTTGGATTGGTGAACATAACCTTAGAGCGGATAATTAGTGGCAGCCCGAAGGGGTTATAATAGGTCGGTTAAAAAACGGACAATATGTGAAAAGTAACTGATACACCTGTAGAGTCTTGATAAGTTTTAAAAGCTAATTGTTCATGTCTTTGGGTATTGATTTTTATTACATTTTTGTTACATTAGGAAAGAGGCAACAAATTTGTTATATTTTTTATTACTTTGCTTGCCGGTTGGTGATAGCCGGTCAGGAGATTATGGAGGAAAAGAAAAAAGAAAAGTTATTTATGCGTGAGTTTTTCCGCAAGGCGGGGAAAGCTATCTATGATTATGAGTTGATCCAGGACGGGGATAAAATTCTGGTCGGGGTATCGGGAGGAAAAGATTCTCTGGCACTGCTGGAAGTGTTGGCTTTAAGGGCCAGGGATCCCAAACAGCACTATTCGGTTATGGCAGCTCATATTGCAGTGGAAAATGTTGCCTATGAGGTCGACGGGGAGTATATTCTGGAGTTTTGTAACCGCTTGGGAGTAGAATTGGTGCAACGGACCATTCAGACAACTGTACATGAAGATTCGGATAAGCCCGTTTGTTTTGTCTGTTCCTGGCATCGGCGAAAAATGCTTTTTGAGATAGCTAAGGCGTACGACTGTAATAAATTGGCATTGGGGCATCATCGGGATGATGCGATAGAAAGTTTGTTGATGAGCATGATGTTTAACGGTACGATTGCCAGTATGCCGCCGAAGTTGGATATGTTTGGGCAAACCTTTACCCTCATACGTCCTTTCATTTATCTCACTAATGACGAAACCCGGCAATATGCTGCTCACCGGAATTTTAAACAACAGAAGAAGAATTGTCCTTACGAACGGGCTACCAACCGGAATGCTGTTGCTGAGATTATCCGGCAGATGGAGACTTTGTCGCCCCATGTCCGGGGAAATCTTTTTGCTGCGATGAAAAATATTCAATCGGAATATTTACCCTAGGGAATATGGGGTAGTAAAAAAACAAAGGGACCAAAAGCTCGGTCCCTTTGTTTTGTATTGCTTTTATTTGATTACTTGCAGTTTATCTCCGGCCTTTTCAATGATAGTGCGGAGATACCATTCAGGCAAGGCAGGCTGTTCCACTTTCGGATTTTTCTCACCGGGAACGGCTGTTTTGATATTACCGTCCATGTAACGGCAGAAGAGATAACCATAAAAATCTCGCCAGGTATCTACCAATTGGTTACCGGTATTGCAGGAGAAATCTGTCAGAAATTCTACGGTGCCTTTTGGATCTTTGTCATACATAGCAGAGGTGCCGTCATCGATCAACTGTACAAAATTCTTATATTGGATTTCCAATGCTTTTTGTTTTTCCCTGATTTCGGGATGAATAGCATTATAACGCGTGTAAGCGAAATTAGTCACCTGATTGAATACCCAGAAAGCAGCTTTGGTGGTAAATTCCATCATGCTGCCGTTACCAACGGCATAAGCAAAGGGAACGCGGGTTGAGCAACTGAACATCGGGAAATAGACTGTACTGGCGGCATCGTCTACGCCAAACCAAAGGATACCTCCTACTGCATCGGGTAACCAGCTACGGCTTTGACTGACGAAAGTGAAACCGGTTTGCTGGGTTGCAGTAGCCCGTTCATGTACATATTCCTTGCCATCGACTTTAAAACTCATCGGTCGCCATCTGTAAGGGCATTCGTATGGGCCGGCTCCCGGATCTTTACTCATATCCAGCTCAGTGCCTTCGAGATGATCCCGCATAAAGTCCATCACTTCCAATACATCTATTTTGCGGCTGGGTTTTACCCACAATGGCATGCGGTTGAGGGCATAACCTTTGCCATCGCGTTGGATTTTTCCTTTCGCATAATCCCAGTATTGTGCCATTTCGGGATTTACGGCGTTGAAAAAGGCCCATACCCGGATTTCACATGCCCGTGCACCACTGAAATCTACCGGCGCGTAGGTATCAGAAAAACTGAATTCCGCATTTTTGGCATCTTGGGGATAGAATCCTTTTTGACGGGCGAAAGAAATCACATCCTTCGAATATACGGTTGTAATTTCCTTGTCGTAAATTTTTTTCATCCTGTCCGAAGAAATCGAAGTTTTGCCTTCCAGGGGGAAGGTGGTGATGCGGGCCTGATTAGCATGGGCACACACATAACCGTCGGGAACCATGCGAGCCACCCATACCGCTCCTTTTTCTCCTTCACCTTTACCGATCATTTCCATAATCCATACTTCCTGTGGATCACTGATAGAAAATGATTCTCCCGAGCTGGCATAGCCGTATTCTTCGACAAGCTGAGTCATAATGACGATTGCTTCCCGGGCATTTTTGGCCCGTTGTAGCGTGACATAAATCAGGCTACCGTAATCCATGATGGCACCGCTTTGGGTTTCCAGTTCCTGACGTCCGCCGAAAGTCGTTTCTCCGATAGCCAGCTGATGTTCGTTCATATTGCCCACCACATTGTATGTTCTTTCGGCTTGGGCAATCTTACCCATATATTTACCGGTATCCCATTCGTAAATATCCATCATCGTCCCAGCGGGCCATGTTCCAGCGGGCCAGTGATATAATTCCCCATACAATACGTGGGAATCTGCCGAATACGTGATCATCGTCGACCCGTCCTGGGTTGCCCCGCGGGTCAATAAAAAATTGGTACAGGCTGAAACCTGAATGAAGGCTCCTGCTGCTAATAAAAGTAGTGTAAAGTATAACTTATGCATAAGATTTAGATTAAGATAGCAAAATTAACGGATGCGGTCGAATGATTTTAATAAAGCAATATCTTTGATCAGACCGCGGATAGCCAACCAGGTGAAGATAACTCCGATCAGTGGAAATATAAAACTGATCTCGGCAAACCATTCGGCGTTCAGTTCGTTACTGCGCTGGCGGATTTGCAACCACATCAATGCCAGTATGCCCAGTTGAAGCACGATATTGACAAAACACAAACGCAATTGCAAAAACAGCGTCGGTTTTACGGTTTTGGTCTTCTTGCGGTGACTAATGATAGTCAGTAGGGCTAAAACCGTAATAACGATATTCAGTCTCAGTGACATCCAGGTCCAGGGGGTAAATACCGGCGGAGTGCCTGCCGGGCCGAGTTTAGTGGTCAAAAATTCGTAGGTGAAATTATCCGGCCCTACGAT
>JAETOX010000172.1 GCA_021771575.1 Bacteroides sp.
AAATAAATCATGAATGTAATTAAAGCATCTTTTTATAAAGAAAAGATATTTTCTGCGCAATGGTTTCAAACCTATGCTACTCTTTTTCTTGGTTCCATGGTGATCGCTACCGGCTATACTTTTTTTATGACCCCCTATAAGATTGTACCGGGAGGGATATATGGTATTTCTACCATCCTCAATCACAAGCTCGGCTTTCCGATCGGTATGGCTGCTTTGTGCTTTAATTTACCGTTGAGTTTGCTCGGGGTAAAGATTTTGGGCAAACAATTCGGTGTAAAGACGTTTATTTGTTTTTTATGGGTAGCGATGTTTGCCGACGGCTTACCTTGGATGCTGGAGCATGTATGTGGTTACTCGCATGCTATAGCTATCGATCCGTTGCAGTTGGTGCAAGGAGGTATAGATAATCCGGATGCAGCTAAAGAAGGGGTGTTATTAGCCAGTGTTTTCGGCGGAGTTGTAATCGGTATCGGTGCTGGTTTGATTTTAAAAACACGTTCCTCCAGTGGAGGAACCGACGTTTTGTCATCTATCCTTCATAAGCTTACTCGGAAGCCACTTGGTATGATGCAAATGACTGTAGATTCCATCATCGTGGTATTGGGATTCATTGCTTTCCCGGATTGGAAAACTCCTTTTTATTCGCTGATCACCATTTTTATTATGGGAAAAGTCATCGATGTGGTGCTGGGAGGCTATTCGAGCGACAAGACTTTTTTTATCATTTCTGAGAAGCCTGAAGATCTGAGGCAATACATTCTGACAGAATTGCATCGGGGAGGGTCCATTATTCCAGTTAACGGGATGTGGAACAGGACTGAAAAGGAAATGATCATGACGGTAGTGAACCGGAGGGAAGTTACGACACTTCAAAGGGCGATTGCTCATATCGATCCCAAGGCTTTTACAATGATTCTCGACGCTAAAGAGATTATCGGACAAGGTTTTAAAAAGCTCGAGGATAATTAAAAGGAGCTGTCGTCCGTTCGAATATGCCGGTCAGATATGCTAGGGTCATCCCATAATTGCTGACCGGTATACCGGCTTCAATAGCAGGTTGAAGTCGATTTCTAAGCTGACGGGAAGTGATCATACAGCCTCCACATTGTATGATAAGAGCATAATCGGTTAGAGGACGTTCGATCTTGTCTAGACCTGCAATAAAATCGAATTCCAGTTGTTTTCCCGTGTATTTTCGTAGCAAAGCCGGGAGTTTTACCCTGCCGATATCCTCACATGAAACATGATGTGAGCACGATTCCAGCAAAAGGATACGGTCGCCCTCATTCAACTTCTCAATTTTAGGGGTACCTGCTAGGTATTTTTCGAAATTTCCTTTATGATGGGCCAGTACAATACTGAAACTTGTCAAAGGGATCGACTCAGGAACTAAAGAAGCTACTTTTCCGAAAACCTGACTGTCGGTAATAACTAAATCTGGCTGTAGTGTGGAATTAGCGAAAAAGGTACCGACTTCTTCTGGTTGAACGACAATCCCGATGCTATGATGATCTAAAATAGCCCGTAACATTTGAACCTGTGGAAGAATCATTCTGCCAGTAGGAGCTTCGGAATCGATGGGGGTAACCAGTAATATGACTTGTCCAGGACGAATAAACTGGTCCAGTAAAGAAGAAGAGGCCGCAGGTTGTATCAATGAACTAATAGCTTTGATTAAACAGGTATTTTTATCACCAAAGGTTGAAGTTTCTATAATCTGTTTCGAATATTTTTCTTCCAGTTGCTTTTTTAAGTCTGGGGTTAGAGGAGAAAGATCCGATTTATTATGGAGAATCAGATAAGGCAAGCGGAGAGATTTGAACTGTTGGATTAATTCCTCTTCAAAAACTCCGAAACAGTTATTGCTGATCACCAGAAGGGCTGCATCTGCTTGGCCGATGGCTTCAAAAGTTTTTTCGATCCGGAGTTTGCCTAGACTCCCTTCGTCGTCTATTCCGGCTGTGTCGATTAAGATCAACGAGGCGGTACCCGGTATTTCGTAACTTTTTTTTACAGGATCAGTAGTTGTCCCGGCAATAGGAGAAACGACAGCTTTGTTTTGCTGAAGGATAAAATTGATCAGGGAACTTTTTCCTGTATTTCTTCTGCCGGTTATAACCAAGTGCATTTTCTCCATATCTCGGATGCTGTTTTATTTGTAAATTTTTACTTCTTCGGCTGTAATGGTGGGGCTTCCGAGGATAATCAATCGTTCAACGACGTTTCGCAACTCCCGGATATTCCCTGTCCATTCATATTCTTGAAGTAGTTGTAATCCTTCAGAAGTGATATTTTTCCGGGCAATACCCATTTCATTGCAGATGGTATCTAGAAAATACTCTACTAATTCTCCGATATCTTCAGGCCGTCCTTTCAAAGAAGGTACTTCAATGATAATCACACTCAACCGGTGATAAAGATCTTCCCGGAATCTGCCTTTGGTGATTTCTTCTTTTAAATTTTTATTGGTTGCTGCAATCACCCGAACATCGACTTGGATATCGGTATCGCTACCGATACGGCTGATTTTATTTTCCTGCAGCGCCCGTAATACTTTGGCTTGGGCTTCCAGACTCATATCGCCGATTTCATCCAGGAATAATGTACCACCCGAGGCCAATTCGAATTTTCCTTTTTTTTGTTTTATGGCAGAAGTGAAAGATCCCTTTTCGTGCCCGAACAGTTCGCTTTCGATTAATTCCGAAGGGATGGCTGCACAATTCACTTCAATGAAAGATTTGTTCCTGCGGTGGCTTTGCTCGTGCAACTGGTGAGCAACCAGCTCTTTTCCGCAACCGTTTGGGCCGGTGATCAAAACCCGGGCATCTGAAACGGCTACTTTTTCGATCATCATCCGGATATGATTCAATGCTTCGGAATGGCCGATCATCTCATATTTTTTGCTCACTTTGGTTTTGAGGGTTTGTGTTTCCTGAATAAGCTGATTTTTATCCGTCGCATTTTTTATCGTAATCAGAATGCGGTTCAGGTCGAGCGGCTTTTCGATGAAGTCGTAAGCTCCTTTTTTGATAGCTTCGATGGCAGTGTCTATGGTGCCATGACCGGAAATCATAATCACGGGAATGTCCGAGGTAAACTCTTTAATCCGTTCCAGAACTTCGATTCCTTCCATTTTAGGCATCTTGATATCGCAAAAGACTACTTCAGGTTTTTCGGTTTTTACGGCTACTAAACCTTCCATGCCGTTTTCTGCCAGCACAACTTCGTGCCCTTCGAAACTGAGAATATCTTTCATGGAATTGCGGATACTCCGCTCGTCGTCTATTACTAATATTTTTGCCATAGTTGTTTTTTTCAGGAGGAACAAAAATAAGAATAAAAGCGAAGATTTGAAATAACTCTTTCATATCTTTGTAGCAAGGAAGTTCAGAAGAACGAAATATAAGGTAATTATGAGATATTTTTGGATATTTTTGATGATTGTATTGTTATTCGGTCCCGATGCCTGGGGACAACGCAAGAAAGTAGGCGTTGTCTTAAGCGGTGGCGGAGCCAAAGGAGTGGCTCATATCGGCGTGCTGAAAGTGTTGGAAGAAGCAGGAATCCCGATCGATTACATTGCCGGAACGAGTATGGGCGCTATTGTAGGAGGTTTATATGCTGTAGGATATAGCGCAAAATCCCTGGACAGTATGGTGAGAGTACAAAACTGGCCTTTCCTGCTGAGTGACCGGGTATATCGCTATAATCTCCCCTTTTCTGAAAAAGAAACCAATGAAAAATACCTGCTTTCGGTTCCGCTGACTCATGGAAAGGGGCTTTCCGTACCGGCAGGCTTTGTCAGTGGGCAGAATATTTACAATTTGTTTTCGGAATTGACCATAGGGTATCATGATTCTATTCCTTTCCGGGATTTACCGATTCCTTTTTCTTGTGTTGCCGCCAATATGATAGACGGAAAAGAAGTGGTGATGGATAGCGGGATCCTGCCTTTGGCTATGCGGGCAAGTATGGCCATTCCCGGGGCATTCGCTCCGGTAATTATAGATAGTATGATTCTGGTTGATGGTGGTATTTCCAATAATTTTCCGGTTGACGTAGCTAAAAATATGGGAGCGGAAATTACGATCGGGGTAGATTTGAGTACAGGACTTAAGGATGCGGAGGGATTGAATTCTATTATAGGGGTTGTTGACCAGCTGACTTCTTTCATGGGAATGCAAAACTATGAAAAAAACAGGAAAGCCGTCGATTTATATATGAATCCCGGTTTAAAAGGTTATACGGCTGCCAGTTTTACCTCAGAAGCCATAGACTCCATGATTGCACGTGGCGAAAGAGTGGCACGGGCCAATTGGGATAATATCATGAAACTCAAGCAGCAGATCGGACTGGAACCGGACGAGGATGCTTCGCCTCATCTGAAGAATAAATTCCGTGATACCGATAGCATTCATATCGGGAAAATCTGTTTCGAAGGCATAAAAGATAAGGACGAAAAATGGATCGACCGTCAGCTAGGAATTAAAGAACATTCAACGATCACCATGAATGGATTATATAAAGCTACTTCATTCCTCTATGGCACGGGGGCTTTTTCGAATGTTAGTTATGCTTTGAATGGAAATGGGGTGTATGACCTGACTTTTCGTTTGAAAGAGAAGCCTGCCAGTTCCCTAAATTTCGGGTTTCGTTTCGATTCTGAGGAAATGGCATCCATTTTATTGAATACTACGTTCAGCCATCGGGCGTTGCGAGGATCCAGATTATCCTTGACCGGAAGATTGAATAAGAATCCGTATGTCTTACTGGACTACTCTTTCGGAAATACCATGTTACGTAAGTTGGGGGTGTCTTACATGTTTAAATATAACGATATCAACCTTTACGATCATGGACGTAAAGTGGATAATATTACCTTCACCTATCATCGGGGGGAGATAAACGTTTCCGATATTTATCTCAGGAATGTCCAGTTCTTGTTAGGAGTACGTTATGAATTCTTCGATTATAAATCGAATTTATATAATTCGGATTATATACCAGAAGATCTTTCTTCTCAAGGATTTGCCAGTTATTACGCCTTAGCCCATGTCGATACTTACGATAAAAAATATTATCCGGATAAAGGTTTTTCTTTTAAAGCGGAATATTCTTTATATACTGATAATATGGTGAATTATAAAGGACATGCTCCATTTTCTGCTCTGGCAGCTGATTTTCAACCGACCGTTCGTCTCACCCGGAGGGTGTATTTAATGCCTGCCGTTTATGGTAGGGTGTTGATCGGCAAAGATGTGGCACTTCCTTACCTGAATTGCATGGGAGGAGAGGTTGCCGGAAGATATGTTTCCCAGCAATTGCCTTTTTACGGAATTCATAATTTGCAGTTATTCGAAAACTCGGTATTGGTTGGGCGGATGGCGTTACGTTACCGTCTTGGGATGCGGCATTACGTTATTCTGACGGGCAATTATGCCAAGCAAGCGAGAATTTTTTCAAGCTTTTTC
>JAETOX010000173.1 GCA_021771575.1 Bacteroides sp.
AGGTAGCTTTTTCCAAATTCTCACAGGCCAATCCTTATTACCGGAAAGTAAATGATTATGGGGAGCCGGAGGCAGTGCTCGAGAAATATGAAGTTGCATCAGGGGATGAATATGTCTTTAATCCGTTGTATGACATGTCTGTGAACTCTTCCAACCGTACCCGGAATTTCGGCTTCCGGAACAATTTTGAGGTGGATTGGCGGGTTATTGAACCTCTCCGGTTGAGGGCCAGAATCAGCGTATCCAAATCGGTGTCTAAACAAGAAATTTTTCAGTCGCCTAAAGCTTCAATGTTTTACGGGAAAAGTGAAAAAGAAAAAGGGTCTTATTCCGAAACCAATGGCGATGTGTTGAGCTATGACGGGGATTTGAATGCAACTTTTGGTAAACTGTTTAATGAAAAACACATGGTGAATGCCGTTGTGGGTATGCAAGTGTCCGATAATAAAAACAAGATTTCCGGATTTAAATCAATTGGTTATGTCGACGACCGGAATATCAATCCTACTTTTTCCAATGGTTATCCGACCAAAGAAAAGCCTTCTTATTCAAACAGCCAAAAACGTTCGGCCAGTTATTATATGAACGGAGGATACGCTTATGATAACCGTTATCTGTTGGATGCTAATTTCAGGGCAGACGGTTCATCTGTATTCGGGGTATCCAATAAATTTACGACAACCTGGGCGGTAGGTGTCGGCTGGAATATGCACAATGAATCTTTTGTAAAAAACTGTGCATTTATTGATTTCCTGAAATTACGTTATTCTATCGGTAATCCGGGTAACCAGAATTTTAGCCTCTACATGTCGTCCAATATGTATAGCTATACGACGAGCTTTAATACTCCTTTCGGTTTAGGGGTAGAAATATCGTCTTATGGAAATCCGAATCTGGAATGGCAGAAAACAATCGACCAGAATATTGGATTCGATGTGGAAATATTCCATCGCCGTTTGCGTCTGAATTTTGACTATTTCATGAAAAATACCGATCCTTTATTGGTATCGGTGACCTTACCGATTTCGACAGGAACAGCTTCCGTGCCGACCAATTTGGGAAAACAGACAACCAAAGGGTATACACTTGCGGCCAATGTCGTCGTATTACAGAAAGAGGAGCTGAACTGGAGTATCAATGGGAATATGCGGCATTTAAAATATGAGTATAAAAATATCGGGAATGCATTGGAAAAATATAATGCACAAAACCGGGAGGATGAAACCAATCAAAAGATCGGTAGTTCAAATTTGAAACGTTATTATGACGGAGGAAGCCCTTCAGATATCTGGGCTGTACGTTCGGCCGGTATCGATCCGGTGACCGGACGAGAAATTTTCATAAAGAAAGATGGAACTCAGACTTTTGAATTCGATTATAATGACGAGGTTATTGTTGGTAATTCAGACCCCAAGCTGGAAGGTGTAATCGGCAGTTCGTTCTATTGGAAAGGATTTTCGGCTTCAGTAAATTTCCGTTACCGGGTAGGGGGACAGATTTTTCTGAGTGCGTTGTACAATAAAGTAGAGAATATTTCTGATCAGGACGTGTATTATAATCAGGACAAACGGGCCCTGTACGACCGTTGGCAAAAAACCGGAGATATCGCTAAATTTAAAGCCATTTCTCTGAGTGAAACCACTCCCATGTCTTCCCGTTTTGTTGCTGATGAGAACACACTATCCTGTGAATCGATTTCCATCGGCTATGAGACCCAGGCTCGCTGGCTGAAGCATTTCGGGGCTTCTTCCATGACTATACGCGGATATATGAATGATATTTTCCGGGTATCTACTGTAAAAAATGAACGGGGATTGGATTATCCTTTTGCCCGTAGTGTGGCTTTTTCTTTAGGTATAAGATTTTAATGCTAAAAAATTGGATTATGAATAAGATAAAGAGAATATGGATCGCGGGACTTTTACTGTTGGGTGCTTCATGTAATTCCTGGTTGGATGTGGCCCCGGAAGACCAGATTATGGAAAAAGACCTGTTTGAAGAAAGAGAGGGGTTTTTGATGGCTTTAAATGGGGTGTACCTGAATATGAATAGTTCGTCGAATTATGGAGGTAATTTATCGGCCGGTGTAATCGATGTGATGGCTCAATATTATAATTGTGTCACCAATGAGCACAATTATAGTGCTTACCAGACCTATGCTTACGATAGTAAGATGTCGAAAGAACAGTTTGAAAAGGTGTGGAAAACCACGTATGTTCAGATTTCAAATCTGAATGCTATATTGGAGCATTGCGGAGACGGGAATCCGGTGCTGCCGGAACTGTATTATAAATTGATCAAAGGCGAGGCGTTGGGATTACGTGCCATGTTACATTTCGATATGCTCCGGCTGTTCGGACCACTGTGGACAGAAAAGGAGCAGGCAAGTATACCCTATCAGACTTCTTCGGAACGGATTGTTGAACCGTTGTTGAGGGCCGACAGTGTATTGAATCGTGTGCTTACTGATCTGACAAGAGCAGCTGATTTATTGAAAGATGTCGATCCTGTTATTACCGATGGTGCTAAAAATTACAGTGGCAAAGAAAAGGGTAATGATCTTTTTTACCGGCAATACCGGATGAATTACTATGCAGTGAAAGCTTTGATGGCAAGGGCGTATATGTGGAAGGAAGATTACAGCAAGGCCAAGGCATGCGCCATTGAAGTGATTGATGAAGTCGCTGACGTGAAAAATCCTTTGTTCCCCTTGTGTACAACAACTTATGCAGATACGGCCTCCAATGATAATATGTTTGCGACAGAGGTATTGTTCTCTTTGTACAATAGTGTTCGTACGGATAATATTTATAAGACCTATTTCACCTCTGATCTGAATGTTGTGAATTTACTGACTTTGGCCGGAGGCTATCAGAATGGCCGTATCCGTACCATTTTTGAATCTCCCGATGACTTACGCTTTAAAATGTGGGAATCTGTTACAAAAGACTCAAAAGAATTCTGTTGTTTCAAGAAATATGCAGAGGTACAAACGACTACTGATGAAGCAAAGGCCAAGGCAGAGCGTTTTGCTTATATGATTCCCCTGATCCGGGTCAGCGAACTGTATTTGATTGCAGCTGAATGTGTGGGTGTCCGGGAAGGGCAGGTCAGTATTGCCTTGGAAAAATACCTGAATCCTTTACGTAAAGCCAGAAAGTGTATCAGCCTGAATACAGAGTCGCCGACCGATCTGAATACAGCTATCCGGAATGAGTATATCCGGGAATTTATCGGAGAGGGGCAGACTTTCTATTATTTCAAACGCAATCGGCTGGAAAGTATACCTGATGGTTCGCAGCCGGCAGAGACGTTGACGATGCAACTCCGGAATTATGTGGTTCCATTACCTGACAGTGAAACCAGTCAACGGGAAAATCAAAGTAGTTCAACTGAAAATGAGTAAATTATGAAAAATATTGTTTATATAGCGACCTTATTCCTCATCATTGCCGGTCTGTCCGGATGTGAAAAAGAAATCAAGGATTTCGACGGAGAGGAAGGAGTTTATTTCTATGTACAATGGGGGGTGAATTGGTTTGACACCACTTATTGGGCCGCTCAGCCTTATACCAAAGCTGAATTTATTAAAAAAGGTGTGGATGAATTGTCGCTGAAGATAAGGGTACAGGTGACAGGAAGGGTGAAGGATTATGACCGGAAATTCCGTATAGTAGTCGATCAGGATAGTACGACAGCCGTAAAAGGTGAAAATTATCTGGAATTTGATGAATGGCAAACCATAAAGAAAGGCTGGAGTTATGCAGATGTTCTGGTAACTGTGAAAAATAGTGAGGCATTGGATGAAGTGGAACGTAAGCTTGTCCTTCGTTTATTGCCCTCCGAAGATTTTACTCTGGCCATTCCGCGGTGGTTCGATTTGAGCGGTATGTTAGGAAATGATAGCGACAAAGAAGAATTTGACGGCACACGGCATACGATTCTCCTGAACAACTTTATCACTTGTCCGGAAGTGTGGATGGGAGGAAGGACTCCTGGGAAGGGAGATGCGGAGCTTGGATTGTGGGGATTCTTTTCAAAGGAAAAATTTGAAGAAATTCTAAAGCGCTTTCCGGAACTGACTTATGAAGATTTTATGTTTAGTGAAACAATGCCTTCCGGTTTGAGATATGCTATCCAGAATAAGATGGCTATGGATTTGCAGGCATTATATGACAAAAATCCGGATCATCGTGATGCAATCAGGGAAAAGGATGGACGCCTGATGTGGTTCCAGGGGGTGAGTTGGAAATCTTATTATGGAGTTCCGTTCCAGCCGGGAGAATAACCGAATTGAAAAATACTAAAATCTGACTACGATGAGAAAATTAATATTGATATTATGGGCAGGAATTCTATCTGTTTTGAGTATTTCCTGTTATGATGATGAGGGATCGAATGATTATCATCCCATCAATGAAGTAAAGATTTCCGATTGGAAAAAAGGAGGTTATGCGGCTATTTTTAAGAGCGATACTTTGAAAATCACTCCGCTTTCTTATTTGGATACAGTGCGGAAAGAACCTGTGATACAGTTTACGGAAGACAGTGACCCTTCGCGTTATGAATACGAGTGGAAAGTGGTTGCCAGCGGTTCGACCGATGAGTGGGATAAAGGTATCGTTATAGGTACAGAACGGAATCTGAGGTATTTTGTTGATATAAAACCTGATACCTATGTCTTATATCTGAAAATCAAGGATACGGAGACCGACCTGATCTGGAAATCCTATACCTCACTGAATGTGTTGAGTGTGACGGATAAAGGCTTTTTTATTCTCGGAGAAAAAGAGGATGGCACAGTGGGTATGGATATGATTTCTATAGCAAAAGATACGGTTGTGCTGAAAAATCTGTTGGAGGGGAACGGATTGCCTGAATTACGGGGACCTATGCGGGTAATGTATACTGGTTCTCATTATACTGAGACTCCGGCTATGAAACTGTGGATATCAACAGAATCAGGGTCCTACTATCTGGATTTGACCTCGTTTGCTTCCGGACCTATGAATACCTTGCGTGCTATGACTTATTCAGGTTTTCCGATGCCTGATATGTTGAATGTGGTGGATATGGCTGCCAGACAGTATTATACCAGTATGGCAAATAGCCGGATAATGATGACGGAAGATTACGTATTTGGGACAAGTTTGTATTCTGATGAAAATTATGGAAATCCTTCCAATCGTATGAATGTGATGAGTGAAAAATGTTTCCGGCCTTTTCCATATATTTTTACCAGCGCCTACAGGCCGAGTGGATGGTTTATTTATAATGCAGACGATAATTGTTTTACCATGTTTAGAAGTGATTCTGATTTGAGTGTAAGTAAGTTACAGGATAATGCCGGAGACGTGTTCCCATTGATACAACCGGCAGGGCGTACCTGTATTTATGGTTAGAATACATTCAATACAGT
>JAETOX010000174.1 GCA_021771575.1 Bacteroides sp.
TGGAATAGAACCGGGAACAGCATTTGAAGACCTTCCGGATGAATGGGTATGTCCTTTATGCGGAGTGGGAAAAGATGAGTTTGAACCGGTAGAAGAATAACTGGTGATTTTACAAAATCGATTTTGTAAATAAAATACTTTTACGGATTTATAAAAGGTTAGAGAGAAATTACTATCTTTGTAAAAATTATTTATTAGAATAATCCGGTTTTCAGGATATATTGAGGTAAATTTTAATGGGTCGGCAAATTCCCATTTAGAGAGTGATCTGATCACCTCGGATAAGGGCTTCGTTTAGAAGCCCTTTTTTCGTGAAATTAAGTAAAAAAGCTTATTAAAATAACGAACCTTAGGCATTGTTATTTTACAGAATATGAATAGCTTTGTGTGGCTTTTTGTTTGTCTGCATATTCCTCTGTAGATGAGGAAAATAATGTGTAGAGAAGTGCTTAAAATAGAATATTAAAATAAAAGTGATGCATAACTTACGTGTCGTTTTTTCATTTTTTTTCTTATCAGTGATGTTAGTGACTGGCATCATAGATCTTCAGGCTCAGGAGAAAAAGCAGGGTTGGATAAAAAAATTGAGGTACAGACGAGAATTGCGCCATGAATTGAAGGGTGAGATCCAATTGTCGGGGGCGTTTGCCCTTTATCCCATGGTAGTGAGGTGGGCCGAAGAATTCCGGAAAATTCATCCCAAAGTGAGGATCGATATATCTGCAGGAGGCGCAGGTAAGGGAATTACCGATGCTTTGGCTAAAGTGGTCGATTTGGGTATGGTGTCGCGTGATATTTATCCGCAGGAATTGGAAAAAGGAGCTTTCCCCATCGCTGTTGTTAAAGATGCTGTTGTTCCGACGATTAATTCCAATAATCCTTTGATTAAAGAAATCCTGACTATCGGTTTGAAAAAAGAGGCAGCCCAGGATTTGTGGATTCATACCACTGCCAAGACTTGGGGACAGGTGTTGGGAACTCCCAGTAAAATACCCGTGCATGTGTATACCCGTTCAGATGCCTGTGGAGCTGCCGAGACTTTTGCAGCTTGGCTGGGAGCAAAACAGGAAGACCTCGAAGGTACTGCTGTGTTCGGGGATCCGGGAGTTACCTCGGTCGTGCAGCGGGATAAAATTGGTATCGGTTTTAATAATATTGCCTATGCATACGATGTGAATTCTAAAAAACCATACCGGCATATTTCTGTTATTCCCTTGGATTTGAATGGCAACGGCAAAGTAGATCCGGAGGAAAATTTTTATGCAACCAGCGCTGAGTTAAACCAAGCCATTGCAGAAGGAAAGTATCCGAGTCCGCCGGCCCGGAATTTATTTCTGGTTGCCAATGGTAAACCGGAAAAACCAGAAGTAATCGCTTTTCTGGAATACATTTTAACCGATGGACAGCAGTATGCTCCGGAAGCCGGTTATGTTGGACTTAGTCCGGAATTACTGGAGGGAGAACTATTGAAATTACAAAAATGATGAATACAACCGGCGAAGAGTGTAAAATCGCACAAAAAACTTCAGGCATCCGTCTTTTGAAAGATAAAATGGCGGGCTCCGTGATGCTTACTTTTACTTTAGTATCTGTTTTGTTGGTGGTGTTGATCGGTATCGGACTGATGATAAAATCGATGCCTATCCTGCATGAAAAATCCTTATGGGAATTGCTCTGTACTTCCAAATGGAAACCGATGCGCGGAGATTTCGGCTTTCTGCCTTTTATTCTCGGTTCGCTATGGGTGACGATTATCGCTATTATCTGGACATTGCCTGTAGCCTTATTTACAGCTATTTTTCTAACCGAGAATTCCCGGACTTGGGTGAAAAAAATAGTCTTTCCGGCTCTGGATATTTTGGCTGGTTTGCCTTCCGTGGTATATGGAGTATGGGGTATTTTGGTGATTGTTCCTTGGATTTCCGATTGGCTGGCTCCGCATTTTGTGGAATATTCTACCGGTTATTCTACTCTTGCGGCCGGCATTGTGTTAGGAATCATGATATTGCCTTTGTTGATCAGTTTGTTTGTCGAATTATTTTCTTCCGTACCACGGGAATTGAGAGAAGCTTCTCTGTCATTGGGGGCTACCCGTTGGCAGACGACGAAATACGTTTTGCTGAAAAGAACTTTTCCCGGTATAGTCGCCTCTGTCACTCTGGCCATATCCCGGGCTATGGGGGAGACCATCGCAGTATTGATGGTTTGCGGCAATATCGTTCAGCTGCCGGAATCTTTGTTCGACGGCTGTTATCCTCTGCCGGCCCTGATTGCCAATAATTATGGGGAGATGTTGTCTTTGCCGTTGTATGAATCGGCTTTGATGCTGGCAGCTCTGATTCTTTTTGTCGTTGTGTTTGTATTTAATATCGTCTCACGTCTGATTCTCAGAAAGCTGGAACAAAAGCTGATGTGACGAGAAGTGAGAAATGAATAATCTGAGAGTATGAAGCTGAAATTTATAGAAGAAAAGGCCGTAAAAGGAATTATGCTGATCACCACATTATTGGTGTTCTTGTTTGTTGGAAGCATTCTCTATACAATTGTCAAAAACGGTTGGCGTGCCATGAGTTGGGAAATGATCACCGATCTGCCTGGAGGAGGGTTTTATATCGGTAAAGAAGGAGGGTTGCTGAATGCCATCGTTGGATCTTTGTATATTGTCGGTGCTTCTACCGTATTGGGGTTGGCTGTCAGTATTCCGGTCGTATTCTACCTTAACATATATTTGAAGAAAAATGCTAAGCGTGGATCTATCGCTCGCCTGGCATACGATGTTTTGTTCGGTATTCCTTCGATCGTATACGGGGCTTTTGCTTTCACCATCATGATTTACTTCGGTTTAAAAACCTCCTTGGCCGGTGGTATTATCGTTATCACTCTGCTGATCATTCCTATTTTTATTCGTTCTATGGATGAAATAGCTCGTGAACTACCACAGGATATGTTGAATGCTTCTTATTCCTTGGGAGCTACCCGTTATGAAACCATCAAGGTGGTGGTGCGTCAGATTGCTCCCGGGATTGCAACAGCAACCCTGTTGTCCATTGGGCGGGCTATCGGAGATGCTGCAGCAGTCTTATTTACGGCAGGATATACCGATAATATCCCTACTTCTCTGGGACAGCCTGCTGCCACTTTGCCACTGGCTGTATTTTTTCAATTGAGCAGCCCTATTCCAGCCGTACAGGAACGTGCTTATGCTGCGGCTTTGATTCTGACTGGTATTGTTTTGATATTGAGTATTCTGGGACGTATCATCACCAACCGTTTTTCCCGGAATAAGATTCAATAAATGAAATTGTATATAAAGAAATAATATATGAATATCCCGTTATTAAACAAAAAGATCAAGTGGTATAACCGTTCGGATTGGAATGAGACGGAATTGAAGAAAGGCTTTTTTCGACCTGATCAAAAATTTTGCACCGACGATTCCCGTCGATCGAATATCGTAGTCGAGCATTTAAATGTCAGTATTCAGGAGAATCTGATTCTAAAAGATGTGTCGGCCACTATTCCCGACCGAAAGATCACTTGTATTATCGGGCCGTCGGGCTGTGGTAAATCGACTTTGCTGAAAAGCCTCAATCGTTTATTGGACTATACCGAAGGGGTAAAAGTTGCTGGCAAAGTATTGGTAGACGGAGAAGAACTCTATGCTCCTGGAGTAGAAATTACTCATATCCGTAGAAAAATGGGATTGTTCTCCCAACGTCCCTGTCCATTGCCAATGTCTATCTATGACAATATTGCTTACGGGTGCAGGATTCATGGCATCCGTAACCGGAAAAAACTCAATATGGTAGTTCGGCATTATTTACAGGCCGTCGGATTATGGGAAGAAGTAAAAGAGCGTTTACATACACCTGCCGGCAGAATGTCTATCGGTCAACAACAGCGTTTATGCCTGGCCAGAGGATTAGCAGTGGAACCTCAGTTTATTTTAGCTGACGAAGCTACTTCGGCTTTGGATCCGATTTCCAGTAAAACCATTGAAGATTTGTTCTTGAAATTGAAAGAAGAATATGCGATTGTTTTAGTCACTCACACCCTTCGTCAGGCTTTGCGGATTGCCGATTATGTGATTTTTATGTATATGGGGGAGATCATCGAAGCCGGGTCGGCAGAACAGATCTTCAAAAATCCACAGAAAGAATTGACTCAGAAATACCTGGCTGGGGTGTTCAGTTGATATACCAGTAGAAAACGGGATAAAATGGAGAAGGATATATTGGAAATGAAAGAATGGGCAGATCGGTTGGACGAACGTTTCTCCGGTCAGGAACCGCAAGAGGTGTTGGCGTACTTCCTGAAAGAATACAAAGGACATATTACCCTGGCTTCCAGCCTGGGAATAGAAGATCAGGTATTGACAGCGATGGTTTGCTCTATCGATCGGCAAACTCCGGTTTTTACACTGGATACGGGGCGGATGTTTCCCGAAACCTATAGTTTGATCGAGCGTACCAACTTGATTTACGGAATTCGGATACAGTTGTATTTTCCAGACTTTCATGCTGTGGAGGAGATGGTAAAAGAACATGGAGTCAATTTGTTTTATGAAAGTGTAGAAAAAAGACGTTTGTGTTGCCACGTCAGAAAACTGGAACCTCTGAAACGGGCATTTGCCGGAATGAAGGTGTGGATATGTGGGTTACGTCATGAGCAGTCGGTGACGAGAAATGCTAATCGTATGGTTGAATGGGATGAGCAGAACGATATGCTTAAGGTTAATCCGCTGATCGATTGGACAGAGGAACAAACTTGGGCTTATATCCGGAAACATGGGGTTCCTTATAATAAACTGCATGATCAAGGATTTCCAAGTATCGGTTGTCAACCCTGTACCCGGGCCGTGCAAACTGGAGAAGATATCCGGGCCGGCAGATGGTGGTGGGAATCTCCGGAACATAAAGAATGCGGGTTGCATGGGTGAAGCGGATAAAGCGGATGAAACGGTTTGGCAGGTAAGCTGACCGTTTCATCCGTTTTATTGGATAGGGAGATGTTCTCTTACTGTCAAGGGAAGTTGGTGGAGATGGTTATAGGGGAATGTAGTATAGATTGATAGGGGGTAACGTTTATATTTTTGTATTTTTTGCTTTTGTGATTGTGTTTTATTGGGGGTATGTATTGAAAAAAATATAGTATTTTGAGATTTTGAT
>JAETOX010000175.1 GCA_021771575.1 Bacteroides sp.
CCTACCACGCCTGCTTCAGGTCGGCCACACCAGGATCCGTCCGAAATCCGGTCTGTTCAACATCCTTCTTCACATGTTCCTTCCACTCCGCTATCGGAAGGTGGTCTAAGATTCGTAAATCGAAAGCCGCCGGCCGGATCTGACGTCCAGCATACGCTTCCGGGGTGGAAACTCCAAAATCAGGCTTAACCAATACTATTCGATACCCTTTCAGGGAAAGATCTGTTTCCTGCAAAATTTCCCCTTTTCCAGATGCGAAGACAGGCTGGTTCCGGATAAAAAAGGAACAATCACTACCCAGACGAGTGGCATAATCCAGTAACCTTTCTTCCGACAACTGCAAATCAAAATAGGTATTCAACGCTTTCAACATAAAGGCGGCATCGGACGATCCCCCACCAAGCCCAGCTCCGTATGGGATTATTTTATGCAAATGAATCTGCACCGCAGGTAAACGATAATCTTCGGCTAACAGCCGATAAGCCTTCACAGTCAGATTTTTTTCAGGCTCACATTTCACATCCAGTCCTGTATTGCGGAAAGTATATTCACCTGGCTCAGCTTCCAGTTCTCCAATTTCCAAAATATCCGATAAACCGATCGGATAAAACACTGTTTCCAAATTATGAAACCCATCCGGTCTCCGGGCAATGACGGATAACCCGATGTTTATTTTAGCATTAGGAAAGACAACCATGTTTTAATTGTTTTTATCTTCCGCAAAGATATAAAAAGGATGAAACGGATGAAATGGATGAAGCGGATAAAACGGAATAGAATATTCTGGCTGTTTCGATTTGGAGAATAAATATTTGTCATAGGAAGACCGATCCGATTTGATATTTCAAAAATATTAACTTATTTTACTTCGCTTCTGAGAAAAACAACTAACTAATCGCATGAACAAATGAAAAATAAACTATATCATAAAATAAAGAGGATCGGATTTCTCTTATTTTCGGCATTTATCCTGTTGCTGAAAACAGGGTACTCCCAACAAACACAAGGGCAAGAGCTGATTTTAGCCGGCGAACTGAAAGATTTGAAAAAAGGAGACGTATTTCTTTTAGTGATTTATGATGATAAAAAAGGGGAAACGATCCAAATAGATACATTGAGAATAGAGGAAGATCGTCGATTTAATATGGTATTAACTGGCAGAGAAAGCAGCAGAGCATTATTGGTTTATTACCCCGCGGGAGAAGAAATAGATCGACATCCAGAAGATTTCTGGGAACATCAGCACAAAGAATTATTCATATCCTCTGGAAAGTTGTATATAACCGGAAATGTACAGAATTTGGCGTTAATAGACATAGAAGGTGGCATTTATCAAGACGATATAAGAAAATATGTTCGAGAGAAAGATAGTCTGAATCAGATTTTATGGCTGCAAACGAGAAATTGGCAGTGTAACGAACCGACGGAGACAGAAAGAAAAAATTACAATCAACAACAGGCCCGCATTCAAAACAAAAATCTGAAAAGGGTCATGGATTTAGTCAATAAAAGACCGGATTCAGAATATGCTGCTTTTGAATATTATGACATACTCGATATGGTATCCAATCGGATTTTCAGGCAAATGAAGTTTCCTTACTACCAAAGTAATGAAGATATAAAAAAGATTTATTATCTTTTTACGCCAGAAGTGCAACGCAGCAAATACGGAAGATTAATCAAAGAATTCTTCGATAAAAAAATGAGTCTGCAAGAAGGTAAAAAGGCTCCTGTCTTCACTTTAAAAAATTTAGAGGGACAGCTAGTGTCCTCTTCAGCTTTCCGGGGGAAGTATGTATTGCTTGAATTCTGGGATTCTTATTGCGAGGGATGTTTGCAGGCCATGCCGCACATATTGGATTTGCATAAGAAATATGCAGCAAAAGGACTTTCTATTATAGGTATTTCTCTGGACAAAGAAGTAGAATTGTGTCGTCAAACATTAAAGCAACACCTTTGCCCTTGGTTACAGGTCTGTATCGGACAGTGGAAAGAAAATAGAGAAATTGCCGATCAGTATCAGGTGGGGGGATTGCCTACTTTTGTACTGATCGACAACCGGGGAAAGATCGCTTTATACAACACAACATGGCCAGAAATCGGCAGATGGCTCGATCAACATATAAAATAATCCATAAGCAGATCGCAAGAAAGAAGGATATATAATGACCTTTTTTTTGTAACTTCATCCTGAAGTGTGTAGTATAAATAAAAAAATAACATCATGAAAAAAATATTATCTTTATTACTGATTATCACCTTGGCAGGTCTACTACAAATCAGCAAAGCACAGAGTGTTATCCATTTAAATACCAAAGAATTCAAAGAACAAATCTGGAATTTCGAAAAAAATAAAGAGTGGAAATATGAAGGGAAAAAACCGGCAATTATTGATTTATACGCCATCTGGTGTCCTCTTTGTAAGAAGTTATCCCCCATTCTGGAAAAAATTCAGAAAGAATACGGAGAGAAAATCCAGATTTATAAAGTCGATGTCGATAAAGCACCGGAGTTAGCTCAATTATTCGAAGCTCGGAGTATCCCCATGATGATTTTTATTCCTAAAAATGGTAAACCTTTCTCTGTAATAGGATTGCGTCCACAGGAACAAATCGAACAAATCATCAGTGAAAAATTGGAGGTAAAAAAACAATAGCCGGGGTCAAACGTCACGCAGAAACCCGATCGCATTTTCCACCAACATCCGGATACCAACCGGAATAGCTCTTTCGTCGGGAGCCATCCGAGGATTATGTAAGGGAGCCATTTCCCCGAGTTCAGGTGCCCTGACTCCCAGGGTCCAGAAAACGCCGGGTAGTTTCTGCAAATAAATGGCAAAATCTTCTCCTAAAGATAAAGGTTCAGCTTCGATCACCTGTTCCACTTCCGGTATTTGCCGAGCAATGACTTTTGTTTTCTCTGTTAATACAGGATCGTTCACTAAAGGAGGTAGACCATTCCAAGGCATATCCGGCAGGAAACGGCAACCATACAAATCACAAATGGCCGGAGATTTTTCCTGAATCAATTCAAATATCCGGTATCGCAAATCCGGATCATGAGTACGAACGGTCCCCAGCACTTCCACTCGGTCGGGAATGACGTTATTGGCAGAACCTCCATGAATGGAAGTAATGGATAATACAGCGGGAACAAAAGGATTGCGGAATTTAGTGATAATAGTTTGATAAAACTGGATTAGGGCCGTCGCTGCCAAAATCGGATCAGACCCTGCCTGAGGCATAGCGGCATGGGTACCTTTTCCTTCTACAGCAAATATGATATTATCCGAAGAGGCAAAGAAAGCTCCCGGTCGTATTCCCACCGCCCCAACAGGCAAATCCGGGAAAATATGTTGTCCGAAAATAGCCTGTGGCGAAGGATCTTCTAAAAGATAAGGTAATAACATCCGGGCTCCTCCCGGTCGTTTTTCCTCACTAGGCTGAAATACCAATTTCACAGTACCTGGCAACTCCTGCTCTCGTTTTTTGAATACCAAAGCAGCTCCCAGTAACATGGCCGTATGCATATCATGTCCACATGCATGCATCAAACCAGGATATTCCGAAGCAAAGGGTAAGCCAGTTTCTTCCTGGATACACAAAGCATCCATATCCGCCCGTAAGGCTACACACCGCTCCCCCTGTCCGATCGTCGCTATAATACCGGTACCATAACAGCGGTAGGCAATTCCCTGCTGTTCCAAAATGGCCGATACATAAGCCTGTGTTTTTACTTCTTGTGTAGACACTTCCGGATGCTGGTGCAACCACCTCCGGAAGTGAATACTCTGCTCAACTATTTTTTCCATAAGCCGGGTCCGGGCTCATTTTGTTTTGGCTTCCACCCATTTCCGGGCATTCACAAAAGCCTCGATCCAGGGACTAACTTCATCTTCATTCCGATCTTCATCATAATATGCCCAGTTCGAAGGGGAAATAGACCGTTCGAGATGCGGCATCATTGCCAGATGCCGGCCGTCCTTGCTGACAATTGCAGCAGCAGCGAAAGGCGAGCCGTTGGGATTAGCCGGATAAACGTCATAGCTATATTTTATCGGAATCAGATATTCGCTTTCAGCATACGGGAAGCTGAATTTACCTTCCCCATGAGCGATCCAAATGCCGAGACGGGTTCCGGCCAAAGATTTCAGCATCACGGAATCATTTGGTTGAATGGTAACATTGACAAAGCCCGATTCAAATTTATGCGAATCATTATGCAACATCTTCGGTTTTTCAGCATGTTCCGGATAAATCAATCCCAGCTCTACCATCAACTGACAACCGTTGCAGATACCGATACTCAACGTATCCTCGCGTTTATAAAAATTTTCCAATGCCTGACGAGCTTTTTCATTGAATTTGAATGCTCCGGCCCATCCTTTGGCAGAACCCAGCACATCGGAATTGGAAAAACCACCAACAAAAGCAATCAGATTGACATCCTCCAATGTTTCGCGTCCACTGATCAAGTCGGTCATGTGTACGTCCTTCACGTCAAATCCAGCCAGATGCATCGCCCAAGCAGTTTCCCGCTCACACTGACACCCTTTTTCCCGGATAACGGCAGCCCGGACTCCCGATTTCACTTTTCGGTTTAAATTCAGTCCTAAATCGGCCAACTTACCGGTAAATCCTTGCGGGAATTTATATTTCAGCTCATTGTGCTTGTAACTTCCATATCTTTCCAGTGCCTTTTCTTCACCACTCTGACGCCGATCAAGTAAATAAGACGTTTTAAACCAAAGATCCCGCAAAGAAGGAATATCCAGCTCCCAGGATAAATCATCCTTTTTGATATTCAACCGACCAGCCTTACCGGGTTTTCCCAGAAAACTATAAGCCACTCCGGCTTCTTCCAACAAAGCGGCTACTTTCTTTGCATCGGTATTTTTTATCTGAATCAATACACCGGGATTTTCGGCAAACAAAATCTTGATGATGTCCTTTTCCTTTAAGAACGAAAAATCGATATTCAATCCCAGACGATTATCGGCAAAACACATTTCCAGCAAAGCAGTCACCATACCGCCGGCAGAAATATCATGTCCCGCCAATACAACTCCTTCTTCTACCAATTGTT
>JAETOX010000176.1 GCA_021771575.1 Bacteroides sp.
AGCATTTCCCTCATTATTCGGCGCATTTTGGTAATCATTGAAATTAGGAACCAAATGACCGGTTTTGAAAGTCCAGTTGGTAACGAACTCGAACCCTTTATAACGCATTGCTGTACTGAAACCGCCGACATACTTCGGATTGGAACGTCCCAAATACTGCATGGAAGGCATCATATAAGGCATTTCATTATTACTCCCCCGATTATAATCTACAAACTCAGGAATTTCATTTCTTGACTTGATTAAGGCCTCGTATTCCTTTTGTAATCTTTTCTCATGGGTACCCCATCCGTCTAAAACAACACTATATGCCCGTTTACCAGCCTCCGTCAGATAGTAACGGGGATTGCCAGTCTCCGGATTTACCCCGGCATATTTCCAACCGTATATACCTCCGGTTTCCTGCCCGATAATATTAATTACCCCTCCCTTCATTACCGAAGATTTTATTGCCTCCTGATAAGATCCATAATCATAATAGGATTTTTTTATGACATTTTTATTACGGGCCAGATTAAACGCTGTACTGAAAGTAAAATCCCCCTGTTTCAACCAGCGGATATTCAAATAAACTTCAATACCACTATTTTTGACTATACCACCATTAGCTTTCACAGAAGTCCGTCCGGTAGAATGAGGAACGTCCAGATTCTCCAACACATCTTCCGTCCGATTAGAATAGTAATCAAAAGTAAAATTCACCCGATTATCGAATAGCGACATATCCAGACCGATATTCCGGTCTTTCTTCTTTTCCCAACCGACTGTCGGATTAGGGTATGTAAAATTCGTTGCATAACGATATCCGTTATACATATTACTACCGAAAGAAATCGTAGAGAATGGATAAGCTGAACGGTCGATATTACCAGTATAACCGTAAGAGCCCCGGATAGCCAGTTCGGAAACCACCGGATTTTTAAAGAACTTTTCATTATGCACATTGTAGCGTACCCCTACAGACCAAAGCGGAGTGAATCGATTGGTATTCCCGATAACATCTGCTCCATCTGCCCGGTAATTGAAGTTCATCACATAACGGTCTTTATATCCATACCGCAAAGAACCCAAAAAAGAGACGCTTCGATCCTGCCCATCGGAAGTACGGAACATTCCACCAACTGCACTCAGCAAATCTTCATAGGGAACATTTTTATCGAAAGTAGGTACACCGGTAATGCGGTAGTCTCCATAATAAATCGGTGAAGTATAACCGAAATTGGTGAATTTTTTCGACATCACCTCATTAGCAAGTAATATACTGAAAAGATGGTCTTTTTTCACCGTAAACGAATAATCGATTTGGTTTCGGATCGACCAGTTATAATTCTTTCCTGAATTTTCCGACAACTCTCCGTTATCATATCCTTCAGGCATAATGCTGTAGCTTTTATAAGCACTCCGTCCAAATTTTTCGTTCACCCACGAAGTATAGGTACCTGCCTCCACTTCGGTGGTTTCTGTGTTATAACTCACCCCCTTGCGGATGATCGATTCTAACGAAAGTCCGGGAATCACTTCATAACGGATATTAAAAGTCAGTTCAGCATCCAGCCCATCTTGTTTTTTACGGGTATCCTGCATTTCACGTAAAATATTAAAACGATCGTACACATATCCGGATGCCCGTTCAGAAGTATAATTATTGCTCAGATAACTCAAATCGGCAGCATAGTTTCCCGCATCGTCATAAGGCCGCTCATAAGGATTGGCAAACATAGCATAGGTAAAAGGATCGACTACTGAAGCGTTGTCCCTGTTCTTTCTGGAGTTTGCCGAAACATTCAGCGCTACAATCAATTTATCCATCGGACGCCAATCCAATTTCATCAATAAACCGGCATTTTGATAACGATTGGAAAGCAAAATACCGTTTTTCTCCTGATAATTGAGCGAGGTATAATAAGACAATTCTTCTGTTCCTCCCCGCAAGCTGATATTATGCGAATGCGACTGCGCCGTACGGAACAATACATCGAACCAATCCGTATTGATATTGGAAAGACGCAGTATCTCCTGTTCATATTCCGCAGGACTCAGATAGCCATCCACACTTCTTTTATACATATACCCTCCTCGTCCCGTCAAATAAGCATAGTCCAAACCGAAATGATCAATAACCGAACGTTCGTATTGCAATTTTTCTGTAGCGTTCATGAAATCCAGACGGTTGCGAGGCGCAATGCCGCACTCATAGGTACCACTGTAATTGACCTGTGTTTTCGAGCGGAATCCCTTTTTCGTCGTAATGACAATCACCCCATTAGCGGCCCGTGCTCCATATATCGCCGCTGCTGAAGCATCTTTCAGGATACTGATCGATTCAATATCTTCCGGCATGATATTCCCCACTCCATCCTGCATGATTGTTCCGGCATAATCACCGGAATTGTCCTGAGGCACACCAGACATCATCGGAAGCCCGTCGACGATCCACAACGGTTCGGTATTCCCGCTTAGGTTATTTTCCCCACGAATGGTAATCTTGGAACGGGTTCCCGGTGCACCGGAAATCGTCGTGCTGTTCAATCCGGCAATCCGTCCTTCCAATATACGGTCAATCGAGGTAATTCCCTGCATTTGAAGGTCCTTTGCGGTAATGACAGCTGCACTACCGGTCATGTGTTCTTTTTTCACCATCTCCATACCGGTGACGATAACTTCATTCAGCGTTTCCGAACTTTCACGTAGAGTTATCCGAATCTCTTTAGCCGGATCCTTTACCTGAAAACTTTCCGTCTGCATGCCGATAAAAGAAAAAAGTAATTCCGGTAGTTCGCCCCCAACGGGTATCTTAATGACAAAGCGTCCTTCCGCATCCGTTGCGACTCCGATAGCCGTCCCTTTCAGCAACACCGAAACACCGGGCAACGGCTGTCCTCCGGCATCCTGCACTTTTCCCTTTAATATCAACACCTGCGGTTGCTCCTGGCGAATTTTTTTCTTTTGTTGCAGAACAATAATTTTATCCTGAATAACAAAACCGACATTCAGCTGGTCCAAGCAAGCTTTTAAAGCCGTGTGAATATCTGCATCCTGTACTCTTACGGAAATACGAGCCTGATCGTTAATCTCCTGCGCATTATACACAAAATCGAATTCAGTTTGAGTTTTTATTTCTTTTAATACCTCTTTTACTTCCCTGTCTTGTATGTCCAGACTCACTCTGCCTACTTGTTGAGCAACAGAAGCACTCGATATGCCACTTCCAAGCAAAATCAGCACCATCGTACAAACAGCCGTTCCCAACCATCTGCTCAAAAACGAACTATAATAGTAACCATTCATAACATCATTTTTTAGAGAAAACACTTATCTGATTTGTGGATTCGCCACTACCGCCGGACATTTGATCTCCATTAACAAAGCCGAATTGATAGGTATACGATCTCCTATCATCCCTCCCATAAAAGCATCTACACGTACCTGAACATTTTCGGGAACCCAAGAAATAATTTTTATTACGCCCTGTACACCTTTACCGGTTTGAAAAAATACATAAGAAGGTTGAAAATCCTGTATAGGAATTTCCACTTTTTCCTCCGTAATAGTAAAAGAGAAAGTCTCTGCATTTAAATTCTCGAAATCAGCATCGGAAAAATCGGCAGGAGCATTCATATAAATCGTATGACAAGGAAAATTATATTTATCATCATGCCCCACCCAACGACGTACACGTATCGGAGATTCGAAACAAAAAGTCGATTTTGTCTTATCCCATAATAAGGCCAAATCGATCAACTCCGGTTTCTTGCTCGCATCACTGACCAACTGTCCTAAACCCGTAGTAAGTGAAAACAGAGAAATTCCATTGTACCCAAGGTCATAATCTTCTACTGAATTCTCAACATCAAAATATCTGCCGTTATCCGCCTCCAATCCCATCATCTCTGCAAAATCGTCAACAGAAGTTATTCCCATCGTTTCCATTAGAGATCCATAGACCATTTTTATAAATACATCACTATACCAAGAAGTTATTTTCACTTTCTCCATCAGTCCAGCCAAGGAAATATCTTTATATTCCATAGAATTCACCTGCGATACCCGGCAAAAATCTAATTTTCCGAAATACTCCCCGGAAATCTCCCCGCCAACAGACGTCTCACACCGGAAAACAATACGATAATCTTCCCCCACTTCTTCCACCATCACTTCACCGGCAGCAAAAGCTGCCGGCCTGACGGACTCCTGCGTATTGTATTCTGACGAACAATATCCGAAAAAAGTATGGGCTTTCTTGCTTTCGTCAAAAACATATTTTCCGGGAACTAAACGATTTATATCCGGAGAGGCCAAATGAAAACAGATACAAGCAGCCTTCCCCTTCGCTGTTTCCAACACCTCATTAAAAACAAGCCCCTCCTCATAAAGCGACAATAAGAAATTACCCGTCTCCACACGTTCATCCCCCGTTTCAAATCCTTCTATACGATCCGAAACTTCATTTCCTCCATCATCTACATATTTGTCCTCCCACACATAAGGAACTGTGGAAGTAACGATATTCGGATTATTTTGCCAAATGACCCCACTGGTCAAATCATACGACCGCCCATAAATCTGCAACATCCCTCTCGGGCTAATGCCGTCATCTTTATCCGAACAGGCCCAAAAACATGATAATGTCCACAACATTATCCCAATTAAACAAACATTTTTCTTCATACGCTATATATATTTGGTTAGTATTTTTTTATTTCTGAATAAACCACCACCCGATTTTCCATAATCTCAAAACGGACACCACCTGCCACGCTAATAGCTTCCAACAACTTCTCAACGGTATCGTATTTTTTTACATTTCCGCTAAAAAGTAGATCTTTAACATCCTCATCTCCGAAAAACACTTGAATTTCATACCAACGGGACAATTTGTGCAGAATAGTTTCTAACCTATCATTCCGAAAGACAAAATGTCCGTTCCGCCATGAAGTATATAGTTCTGTATCTACCATTTCTGTACTCAGTCCCCCTGAACTTTTTGCATATACACCTTTCATTCCGGGAATCAGTGCCACCGAATCATTATCTTTGACAAGCCGT
>JAETOX010000177.1 GCA_021771575.1 Bacteroides sp.
AGGATCTTCCAAAAGCCCAAAGAAAAGACTCCCGGTAAAGTAGCTGTTTGTGTTCCCATAATCTTTATTTTTTCATTTTTACTTTTCGTTTTTGGTATTGTTTATCTCCACATAAATTCTTCCGGTAAAGGTTTCCCTTTGATTTGCATCCGTACGATAGCGCAAAACTGCCTCACAAACTCTTTCACCGGCGAAGTTTCTTTCCCCAACACCTTGAATAACAACCCACAGTGATTGGGCAAATAGCTAATTCCAACAGCTAATTCCTGTTGTTTATCGATAAAAGCCCGGGTCTTCTGATAGATTTCCCCGACATCTTTCTCAGGAGTTAACACAATTACATTGGCCAAAACATCGTAATGATGCATCGTCCCGATACGCCGCACCGTTCTCTTCTTAGGTTCGATCACCATTTTTTCCCTGAATAAAGGAGTTCCGTCCGGACGGTGAGCCCTTGTACAAACCGACAACAAATCATACTCGAACAATTCTCCTGCTCCATAATATTTACGTCCACCAGTATAAATTTCGGAATAAAACAAGGTAGCTGTCGGATCAATCTCTATGTGGGTATCAGTAATATAACGACTGTGCCGGCAAGGGATGGTCGGCTCGGGCAAATATTCCAGGTAAGAATTTTCTTCCAACAGAAAAGTTTGTTTTAAAGCAGAATAATTATATACCATTTCGGCAATTTTCGTTGCCGCTCCGGTAGAAATAAAAGCATAGGCATCTTTACGGACAGTAAACCGGTTTTCGTAACGATCTCCGTCGACATTCGGCCCCCCTGACGAAAGGATATAGACACACGGCATCTCCGGCATCCCTTCATCAAAATACAATTCCTGCTGTACGATAAGAGGAGCACGCCGGTCCCAATGCCTCATGATAGACTTACCGTCCCCATCGAGCTCGAAGACCAGGTCCAGCAACCCGAATTTTCCGGGGGCTCCTAAACGCATAGCTTTGGTTTGAGCAAGATAAGGGGTTATTTCCCTGCATTTTGAAAAATCGTTCATGCGTCCAGTTCCTCCATTTCTTTTTCCGCAACCCGGTCAAAAAGAGCCATATCCCGGATTAGAGCCACCAAATCTTTAATTCCCTCTCCCGTCATACAGTTGGTAAAAACAAAAGGTTTTCCCGGCCGCATGGCTTCGGAATCCCGCCGCATTACCTCCAGGTCGGCATGTACATAAGGTGCCAGATCGGTTTTATTGATGACCAGAATATCGGAATAAGAAATACCTGGCCCGTCTTTACGCGGGATTTTATCACCGGCCGCCACATCGATAACATAAATGAAGAAATCTACCAAGGCCGGGCTGAAAGTCAAGGTCAGGTTATCTCCACCCGACTCAATCAGCACCACATCACTATCCGGAAATTTCGCTTCCATTTCTTCAACGGCAGCAATATTCATAGAAGGATCTTCCCGGACCGCCGTGTGCGGACAAGCCCCCGTTTCCACCCCGATGATTCTTTCCTCAGCCAGATAGCCTTTTAACATCTTTCGCACGTGTTTCGCATCTTCTGTTGTAACGATATCATTTGTGATAATCAAAACTTGTAATCCTAATTTCAAAAAATAAGGGGTAATGGCTTCGATCAGGGCTGTTTTTCCGGATCCTACCGGACCGCCAACACCTATTCTGCATGTATTGCTCATAATAAATTCAGTTTAAGTCCAGAGACTTTTTTATAAGTAATTATTCAAAATCAATTATACTTTTTAAAATATTTAAATACCTACACATCAGTAGTATACAAAAATATTAAATAAGTAGCCAAGCTTATTTTTACCGTTAATTCATAAACATTCTCATTTTTCCTTTTTCGTGTAATGAAGCGACAATATCCATTTCCGGGGCAAAAGCATTCATATCTTCAAAAGTGAGCTGTTTTACCACTTGATATTCCTGGTTTATTTCAGGACAAAGCCGATAGAGAATAGCTTGTGTCTCGTAATGTGATACTTTTACACAACGTAAAGCTGCATTGAGAATCATATTGATCGCTCCGTATGCAATTGCCGTAAACAAATCTTCCTCAGTAGATCCGTTTTGCTGAAAAAAAACGGCCTGTGCAACCGGATAAGTACCGGGAGTTTTTCCCTCCCGAATATCTTCTAACCAACGATTTATCCACAAAGTCTCACCCAACTGTGTGCAAATTTCCGCCATCTTTTTCCCCATGCGGACAAGCATTAAACGAGCCTCGGCATTCATTTTACACAGCATAATTTGCCGGTCGGCTTCGCAGATCGTTTCGTAATCTCCTACCGCAGCGGCCCGAAAGGCAATCAATGCAGCAATAGCATCACAATAAAGGGTTTGTTCTAAAGCCGTGCGGGTATATTGCTCCAAACTTGCAGCATCGTGGACCAAGCCTTCGAAAGCCGCGGTCTCCAGACCATTGGAAAAAGAAAAAGTTCCTACGGGAAAAGCTGAATCCGAAAATTCGAGCAAACGCATCAAACGGGTAATCTCATCGATCATCATAGAGTTTTCAAAATAAAAGTTCAGTAGTTTGAATCAGTCATTTCAATGGACGGAATGGGAGTGATGTTCGTGGTGGTGGGTGATTTCCTGTGAGCTTCCACCAAATAATTGCCGGATTTCATGAGGAGCCAGAAAGGGAATCACCTCACTCCCGGACTGAAATTCGTAGGTTATATCTTCAAAATGATGTGTATCCATTACACTCGTCATCACCTTTTTATCTACCGTCAATGGAATATACAATTTCGTTTCTTTCACAATTGCCGGCCAATGTTGATTTCCCACAGCATGCCCGATTTCCACACAGCGCCGAATAATCTCTACAGGATTTTGCTGCGCAATTTTCTGCAAATCGACTACCAATACCGGTTTTAGCTCTATATGGATGACAATAGCCTTGTTTTGTGCGGGATTATATTCCAGAATATCTCCGTTTTCTATCTGACTATGCCTTTTTAAAGCGACGGCATATTCTGCCCCCTCCTTTCCTTTGGCGATAAAACGGCTTTTTTGGGCCGTCCATTGATCCAGGTCAAGATATTCGATGTTGGCATATTTTAATTTTTCTGTCCATTCCGGATCAGATGCTAAATTTCCAATAACTTCAGAAAAGATTTTCATATAATGGTCATTTTATTCTCAAAAACCATACCCCCCCTCCTTGCGTCGACATTTTTTTCGATGTCTTCCGGATATGAAGGGTTTATCAAGGTATTTATTCTTAAAGATGCGGCCGGCAATACCGGCACACATCTTCAACTGTATTTTATTCGTTTAACTAAACCAATAAAGCTGGGACAATGGGAATTTTTCCGCTGGTTTGACATAAGCCTGTTCACCATTCACAAAAACCTCGAAAGTTTCCGGATTAATGTCGATTTTCGGCATATTTCCATTCAACACCATGTGCGGTTTACCGATTTGCCGACAACCATGTACCGGATAGACAATCCGTTTCAATCCATATTTTTCTTTAATACCGGCATCGTGGGAAGCACGGGATACAAACGAAATACAACTGTTGGACATTGCAGAACCAAAACAACCATACATAGGGCGGTAATACATCGGTTGCGGAGTAGGTAAAGAAGCATTCGGGTCACCCATATTGGCCCAATTGATCATGCCGCCTTTGATCACTAATTTGGGTTTCGTACCGAAGAAAGCCGGTTCCCACAGAACAAGGTCGGCCATCTTTCCTTTTTCGACAGATCCCAGGATCTCCGAAAAACCGTAGGTGATAGCCGGATTGATCGTCAGTTTAGCCAAATAACGCAACACCCGGAAATTGTCGTTTCCATCGGCATCTTCAGCCAATTTACCTCTCACCTGTTTCATATAGCTGGCCATTTGGAAGGCCCTCATAAAATTTTCCCCCACACGCCCCATCGCCTGAGAGTCGGAAGAAACCATAGAAATCACACCCAAATCATGCAATACATTTTCGGCAGCCTGCGTTTCGGGCCGTACACGACTCTCGGCAAAAGCGACATCCGACGGAATCCTGGGGTTCAGGTTATGACATACCATAATCATATCGAACAACTCAGCCTGTGAATTGATACCGAAAGGCAGTGTAGGATTGGTAGAAGAAGGCAAAACATTAGCCAAGGAAGCGACTTTCATCAGGTCGGGAGCATGTCCCCCGCCAGCACCTTCCGTATGATAGGTATGAATCGTACGGCCATCAATCGCAGCAATGGTATCTTCTACATATCCGCTTTCATTCAACGTATCGGAGTGAATAGCAACCTGTACGTCGAACTCATCGGCCACATCCATCGTAGCCCGGATAGCGGCAGGTGTACTTCCCCAGTCTTCATGAATCTTGAAACCACAGGCTCCCGCCAGCATTTGTTCTACCAACGGCCGGCGTACCGAACAATTTCCTTTTCCCAGGAAGCCATAGTTCACGGGCAGCCCGTCAATCGCCTGCAACATGCGTTTCATATTCCAAGTGCCCGAAGTAATCGTAGTTCCGTTAGTTCCATCGGTCGGACCGACACCCCCACCGACAAGTGTAGTGACCCCGTTGCTCAGACAGTGGTAGGCCTGTTGTGGTGCAATCATGTGGACATGCCCGTCGATCGCGGCAGCCGTCAGAATCAAGTGCTCACCTGAAATGGCATCCGTGGCAGCTCCCGTCACCAATTCCGGATCCACACCACGCATGATGTTGGGATTTCCCGCTTTACCGATCCCTGCAATCTTACCATCTTTTACCCCGACATCGGCTTTGATAACCCCCAAAATCGGGTCCAGTATCGTCACATTCGTAATTACTAAGTCTAAGGTACCACCTTCGGCTGTTGTGGTATTGGCCAATCCCATACCATCCCGCAAAGTCTTTCCTCCACCGTAAATCACTTCGTCTCCATACACACAAAGATCTTTCGTTATCTCGACATATAAATCGGTGTCTCCCAAACGAATTTTATCTCCTACGGTAGGTCCGTAAAGGTCGTTATATTGTTGTCTTGATATT
>JAETOX010000178.1 GCA_021771575.1 Bacteroides sp.
AGAAAACGCCGTTTTTCGCTTTCACTTTTTGGGAGAGGACGCTTTTACTGTATTCCCGGTTGACGTAGGAACTCAAATTCTCGTCTTCTGAATCCCACCACCAGTGCCAATCCAGCTTATATACATCGATTCGGATATCGGCATTTCCGGCTTGCTGGCCTGTCGGGGTGACCGTGATACCGTTCAGGCGGACAGGTGCGGTGGTAGAATACCACTCATCTTCGTTTTGCGGCAAGCGGATGCCTACATATTCTTTGTATGGAGAGTAACGGATGCTTTGAGAACTGATGCTGAAATCTCCTCCATTTTCGAAAACCCGGGTGGTAAAGACGGCATTTAAAATACCCGGGGCATTTTCGGTTTTTATTTTACTTAAATCGAAAGAGAAATTCCCGTTTTGGTCTGTCTGTCCCTCGAACAAAGTTTCCGAAGTGGATTCGAAATAGCGGGAGCGGTCGCTAAATGAATAATCAGGGAATTCCGCAAATCTTCCGTTTCCGGAATTGAGCCGGACTTCTGTCATGGCCTTTTGATTGGACGTACGTGCTCCATTCAACCATTTGGTAGAAACTTTTATCGGAGCGGTCGATACGCCTGTTCCGATTACTTTTTCGTTGGGAAAATTCATTTGAATCGCTAGACGATTGGGTTTTACGGTTTCGATTCTCAGGGTTTGCCTGAAACTCAATCCTCCCACCCGGAACAGGGCATGCCAGTAGCCTGTTTGTGCATCTTCGGCTGTGCGGAAGGTGAAACAATGAATGTTATTTTTTCCCACTTTGCCTTTTAAGGTTTGGGTAATATGTCCGTTTGGATCGGTCAGTTGAGCCACGATTGGATGACCTTCGGGCAATACTTGCATTTTATCTTCCAGGATCAGGGAAAGGTATATCTCGTCCCCGGGCCTCCATACCCCTCTTTCGCCGTAGATGAAACCTTTTACTCCCATTTGTACATGTTGTCCGCTGACATCGAAATTGCTGAGCGATAAAGCATTTCCTTCGCCTAAACGCAACCAGGCTTTGTCATTTCCTTTTTGTGCCAGTACAATGAAAGCTTTGCTAGTTGGTTTGATATTTACAAAACCGTTATTATCGGTAAAAGCAGAATCGATTCTTTGATTTTGGTAGTTGTATAGACTGACCAGGCAGTTACCGATCGGTTCGGCGGTTCCTAGGTCGGATATACAGATCAGATATTGATTGTCGGCTCCTTGTTTGGCCAGAATACCTAACGAGGTATTGATAATATTTCGTGCTTCGAAATGATCTCCGTTGTAATAAGAAACATGACAGGGATTTTCGCGTTGGTCCCATTCATAACCTTGTGGATAAAAATATTCACTGTAGTAAGAACCCGGGCTATCCCAGTCTGTTGTGCCATAATCGGAATCCGGGCTTTCGTCGGCGCAATCGAGTGTGGTGTATGATTTTTTGAATTTCAGACGCAGGCGATAGATTGCCCCTTTTTCCAGTTTTACCAGTTTCGAAAGGTCCACAGTAAAATCATTCCACTTATTCAGATCAATCTGTGGGTGATCTTTTTGCAAGTCAATTGTTTGCATATAGATAGAGCGTGCTGTACGGGTAAGTTCACGGTGGTCGTCATAAGAATTTTCCTGTAAGAAAAAATTCATATTTTGTTCGAGCACCTGAATAATTTCTAAGTCAACCGCTTTTAATGCGATAGTGGAGAAGGGCACTAACACCCGGTTTTCTCCGGGGACAATGACACCTTTGCCGATCAGCTTAACCTGTGGTTTTGCAGTGATGATGCGCACATTTCTGACAAAAGTGGTGGGAAGCGTATTGCCGTTCGTGCTGCGGATTCCTTTATATACGGTAACGTTGATCGAAGCTTTGTCGGTGTTGGCCGAGGGATATAAATAAATAATATTGTTTACCACTTTATAATTTACGGAGGATATGCCTTCAATTCCGACTAATCCTTCGAGATGCTGGTTCGGATCGATATTCTCCGACATGTAAATACTCACCACCGGCGGTTCGCTATCGCTGGCCTTTACATTTAAAACGGTGAAATCGTTCAGACCCGGTACATTAACCTTTACTTCCTGGTTGGGTTTGATATCTTTAGAAAAACTTAAATTCAATGTTTGGGCTTCCGTCCCTTTTTGCAGATTCCGAACAATAAAATGATGTCGGTTGCCTTCATGGCTCCATTCTGGTATGACTTCTTGCCCGGCGTAGATAGCGGTCACTTTTTTTTCGATATCGATAGCGGCGATTTCGTCGGAGGTTTGTAATAGGGCATAATATTCCAACATATTTTCTTGCTCTCCGGCACTCCGAAGTTCTCCAGGCTCGAAAATTACTGATAGGGGAACTACTTTAAATTCGAACTGGAAACGCTGATATTCGTCCGGTACCTGACAGATCGCTCCCAGATCGAAAGTCGCTTTATAAGTTGTGCCGTTCTGAAAACGTTCGGAAGGGATGAATTCTATGCAATCGGCATCTTTGAGTATTAATTGCCCTTTTATTGCCGGAGAGATTTTCAGTAACTTATCGGGAAGAGTACTGCCGGGTTGATAACTTTTCCCGGCCGGTTGGCTGAGATAGATTGTAATCGGGGACGAAGATTTGATTACTCCGTTCGTGAAACCGGAAATATATTTGCTGAAATCCGGTTGTTTTTCGGACCTACAGGCTGCCAGTAATGCGAAAACGCCCAGAAGAAAAGTGAATAGGTAAGATCTGCGTACCATAAATGTATAAGATTTAAAGGAAAATACGTTGAAATTTAGTTTTCGTTGTCTGTTTAGCAAATTTATAGAATTAAAATACAAATGCGCTGGGTGAAGGATTTTATTTTTCTATTTTTGTAAAAATAAATATTCCGATAATCGTTCCGGGCAGCCGAGTAAGGTTTGTATGTTGTATGTCATTTTATATAAGCTGTTTGACTGCTTCGGATTTTTTTTGATTTCTGTGATCGATAATATATTAAAATATAACCATTATGAGAATAGCTGTTGTTGGAACCGGATATGTCGGTTTAGTTTCCGGTACATGTCTGGCAGAAACCGGAGTGACGGTGACTTGCGTAGATGTCGATGCTACTAAAATTGAGAAGCTCAATCAGGGAGGAATTCCTATCTACGAGCCGGGATTGGCTGAACTGGTTGCGAAAAACCGCATAGATGAAAGATTGTTTTTCACCACTTCTTTGAAAGAAGCTTTAATAGATGCGGATGCTGTTTTTATTGCTGTAGGAACTCCCCCTGACGAGGATGGCAGTGCGGATCTGAGTTATGTGCTGGGAGTTGCCAGGGAAATTGGTGAACTGATCGAAAAATATATCGTGGTCGTTACCAAGTCTACGGTACCTGTAGGGACGAATCAAAAAGTGAAGGCAGCGATACAGTGTGAATTAAAAAAGCGGGGAGCGCAGATAGAATTCGATGTTGCTTCTAACCCTGAATTTCTGAAAGAAGGTGATGCTGTGAACGATTTTATGAAACCCGACCGGGTAGTGATCGGAGTGGAATCGGACCGGGCAGGAAAGGTGATGGAAAGACTCTATCATGCCTTTATCCTGAACAACATTCCTATTTATTTTATGGATATACCCTCGGCAGAGATGACCAAATATGCGGCAAATTCCATGCTGGCTACCCGGATTTCTTTTATGAATGATATTGCCAATTTGTGCGAAATCGTCGGGGCCAATGTGGAGGCAGTGAAAAAAGGTATCGGGAGTGATTCCCGCATCGGGAAAAAATTTCTTAACGCCGGCTGTGGGTATGGTGGTTCCTGTTTCCCTAAAGATGTCAAAGCTTTGATCAAGACAGGAGACGATTATGGCTATAACATGGAAGTGTTGAAGTCAGTAGAACGGGTGAACGAGAAACAAAAAATGGTTTTATTCGATAAAATATCGAAACATTATGGCGGAGAACTGAAGGGGAAACATTTTGGTATGTGGGGATTATCGTTTAAACCTGCTACCGACGATATGCGCGAAGCGCCTGCTTTGGTACTGATCGGTTTATTACTGGAGGCCGGAGCTACTGTCACAGCTTTCGACCCGGTAGCGATGGACGAATGTCGGCGGCGGATTGGTGATCAGATTGGGTATGCCCCCAATATGTATGGAGCTTTGCAGGATGCAGACGCCATGATCGTCGTAACGGAATGGCAGGAATTCAAAGTTCCTAAGTTTACGTTTATCGAAAAGGCGCTGAAAGAGAAAGTGATCTTCGATGGCCGTAATATTTATAATCCGGAACAGATGAAAGAATTCGGCTATACGTATTATGGAATAGGGAGATAAATCAAAATCAGCTTATATCGAATATATGCGTATATTATTTATAGTGAATCCGATATCCGGACTTGGGCAGGGAAAAGAATTGCCGGGAAAGATCAGGAAAATGCCTGAGTATGATCATATCGATTACGATATTGTCTTTACCGAATATGCCGGGCATGCCCGGGAGATCGTGGGGGAGGCCCGCGCTTCCGGTAAATATACGCATGTTGTAGCTGTCGGCGGGGATGGCACGGTAAACGAGGTAGGAGGAGCTTTGTGTGGTAGCGATATTGCATTTGCCGTCGTATCTCTGGGTAGCGGTAACGGTTTTGCGCGTCATCTGGGTTTCTCGGTATTTCTGACTAAAGCACTGAAACAAGTGCTGACGGACCGGTATGCCCAGATCGACGTATTGCAAATGAACGATAAGTATTCCCTGAATGTCAGTGGTGTCGGTTTCGATGCTGAAGTGGCTCATGAGTTCAATCATCTGAAACTCCGGGGGGTACTTTCCTATATTTATGCTGCAATCAAACTTTGGTTCCGTTATCCTGAAAAAAAATACAAAATCACGAGCAACGGCAAAGTGATGAAAGTAAGTTGTTTTATCCTGAGCTTTGCCAACAGCTCCCAGTATGGCAACAATGCCTTTATCGCTCCTCATGCTTCTGTATGCGACGGATTG
>JAETOX010000179.1 GCA_021771575.1 Bacteroides sp.
ACACATGGATCAAATTTTCCCCGATCAATTGTCGATTACCGGTCATATACAATATTTCTCCCTTTTCTACCCGTAAAGGAACCGTAATATCACACGTTCTTACTTCCGGCCCTTTCGTATCGATCAACAGAGCAATCTGTGGCGACACCGCCCGTACATTCCGGATTACCTTCATCGCCTCATCCAGGGTCTGATGTGCCGTATTGAGACGGACCACATTCATGCCGGCTTCATACAGTTCTTTTAAGAACTCGACGTCACACCTCTTATCTGAAATGGTAGCTACAATTTTTGTCCTTTTCATTTGTCCTTATTTTATATCCAATTTTCCTTTTCCGGAGTAAATATATTTCTTTATACTTCATTTTTCAGAATTAGTTATGAAAGCTTGCAAAGCCAGCTCATACGATTTCAATCCGAATCCCATAATCATCCCCCGGCATACAGCAGTCAGGTAGGATATCCGCCTAAACGGTTCCCGACAAGCTGTATTGGAAATATGAACTTCGATCACGGGAGTTTTCACTGCAGCAATGGCATCAGCAATAGCAATCGAAGTATGTGTATAAGCACCTGCATTCAGAATAATGCCATCATAACTAAAACCCACCTCATGAATTTTATCGATCATCTCTCCTTCTATATTCGTTTGTTCATAATACATTTCGATTTCAGGATATTTGTTTTGCAATTCCCTGAAATATTCATCAAATGTTTGGTTTCCATAAATTTCCGGCTCACGAACCCCCAATAAATTGAGGTTTGGTCCATTTAATATCAATATTTGCATTTTCTCTATCCATTTGTAAACTCATTCTACAAAATTAATCATTTTTCTTTCTTTTCTTTGCTGATTCTTTAAATTTGTAACTTGGATAGTTACAAATTCACACCCACTTTAATACAAACATAAAACACTGTATACAAATGACTTAATTTATCATACTTTAAAAATTATATTACCTTAAATTGTTAAACTCCTAAAATTGTAAACAGGATATTAAAAAAAAATATACCTTTAGGCACTGTTTTCAAAAACGGTGTGCTACTATGAATACTTTTAACTTTTTTAATGTACATAAAAATTGATAAAAATGACTTGGGAGAATGCTATTGAGAGTTACAAAACTTATTTGATTTTAGAAAAATCGCTTTCGGCAAATTCAGTAGAAGCTTATTTGAACGACATTAACAAGATGGCGAAATATTGTGATGAGAAACATCAGGTAAAGATTCCCGACGAAGTGACATACGATATCTTAAAAGACTATCTGATTTATGTCAGCGAAGTCGGGGTGACCAACCGGACACAAGCCAGATGTATTTCCAGTATCCGCTCTTTCTTTAAATTTTTAGTTTTTGACGGACAGCTGGAGAATAATCCGACCAAACTATTGGAAGCTCCGAAAATCGGACGCAAATTACCAAATATCCTGACGGTAGAGGAAATCGATTCTATGCTGAACGCCGTAGAGATGTACAAACCAGAAGGACAACGCAATAAAGCGATCATCGAGATGCTGTATTCCTGCGGTTTACGGGTATCCGAACTAATTAGTATCAAGGTATCCAATATCAATTTCCGTACAGGCGTGGTGAAGATTGAAGGAAAAGGTAACAAAGAAAGACTTATTCCACTCAGCAAAAATGCAAAAGACGAAATCAAACGTTATCTCAAAGTTTACCGGGATTGGTTGGATATCGAGAAAGAATATGAAGATGTATTATTCCTGAATAAACGGGGAACGGCTTTATCAAGAGTAATGGTGTTCAATATCATTAAACATCTGGCCAACCGTGCAGGCATCAAGAAAAATGTATCTCCGCATACTTTCCGGCATTCTTTTGCTTCTCATCTGGTCAGCGGAGGAGCGGACCTGAGAGCGGTGCAAGATATGTTGGGCCATGAATCCATCCTGACGACAGAAATTTATACTCATTTGGATGATCATTACCTGAAAGATACAATCAACAAATTTCATCCCCGATCGAAAGACAAAGAAGATCAAAAGGAAGATCCGAAAAAATAAAGAAAAAAGAGCGTTGTTCACGCTCTTTTTTTTATCTTCGCATAAAAAATAGGACCATGGAAAACAATAGTGATATCTTAAAAAAAATCCATAGCGGAGAGCCGGAAATCATAGCAGAGGCTGTGAAAGAGATAAAAGAAAACGGGGACCTGACTATTGCCGAAGCCCTGCTGCAAAACCTGGCACAAATTCAAGATCCCCGATTAATGACTATTGTAGCGAATCTTTTGGCCGATATCAAAGATACTCATTTCTGTGAACTATTGATTCATAGTATCGAAACAACGACCGATTCCGACATAAAAACTCAGCTACTTCGTATCGTCTGGGAATCTTCCCTAAACTACGCAGCATATCTGGATGTTTTTCTCCATATCCTCCGGGAGGACAATTTCTCTGTTGCTTTCGAAACCTCGACGGTAATCGAAAACATGGTTCATAACCTGACAGAAGAACAACAGGCAAAATTAACCGTAACACTCGCAGAGTTTCCGGAAGACAAAAAATTCCTGGCAGAAAATATCTTGGCAGAACTAGCCGGTAGAGAAGTCTAACCCTCTTGCCACCATTTTTTTACTATCTCTATTTTTTCATCATCAGGGATTTCAGCCTTTAACCAGCGAATGTTTAATCCTTCTCTTTCCATTTTCCGGAACCAAGTCATCTGGCGCTTGGCAAATTGATGAATAGCGATATTCAATTGCTCTGCCATTTCTTCATAACTTAATTTTCCGGTGAGATATAAAGTCAGATATTTATACTCCAAACCATAATAAATCAAGTCTTCGGGGGCAACTCCCCGATCGAGCAATCGCCTTACCTCTTCTACCATTCCGTTTTGTAAACGCTGATGTAATCGACGGGTGATCCGTTCACGTCTTACTTCTCGGCTGACTTCCACCCCGACGAGCAATGGCCGGATTATAGGGAAATCTTTTTCTTCGTAGGGATGGGTACAATAGTATTCTTCAATTTCTATCGCCCGGATGGCCCGTTTAGGAGTATCTATTTCTGTCGTATTATGTAATCTTTTATAAGTAGCCAGTTTAGTCGACAATTCATCCAGAGTCAAAGCGGACAAAGCTTGTCTTAGCTTTTCATTTATCGGTACGGGCAACAACCGATACCCTTTTATCACCGCCTCCACATACAAACCACTCCCTCCGCAAAGCACCGGCACGACATCCCTGGTCCGGCAATTTTCCCAAACGTATACAAAATCCCGCTGATACTCGAATACATTGTATTTATAACCGGCATCGACGATATCGATCAAGTGATAAGGCACCGGCTTCCCCTTCCATTCGTATTCTTCCAAATCTTTTCCCGTACCCAAATCCATCCCCCGGTATACCTGACGAGAATCAGCACTAATAATCTCTCCCCCCAATATACCTGCCACTTGTACAGCGAAAGAAGTCTTCCCACTAGCCGTAGGCCCGATAATACACAATAAATTGAACATTTTTTTTCTTGTTACGTATTATCGGCAAATGTAATGAAAAATATAATTCTACCGCGCTATTCTAAATTTCATGTAAAAAAGTTATATTTGTAAAAATAATCAACTAAGCCACATATGATGCAAGACGAAAACATTCTCATCCGGGCCTTGGAGCCCGAAGACCTAGAATATCTCTACAAATGGGAAAACAATATGGATTTGTGGGATGTCAGTGATACACTTACTCCTTTTTCACATTTCACTTTAAAAAAGTATATCGAAAATGCTCATGTAGATATTTATACCAGCAAACAATTACGCCTGATGATCGTACGGGTCGACGACAAAGAACCGATTGGGCTGATCGATTTATACGATTTCGATCCTTATCATCAACGTGCCGGGCTAGGTATTATGATCCATAACATGGAAAACCGCAAACAAGGCTATGCCACCTCTGCCATCAAACTGATGCTCGATTATTGTTTTGAGACACTCGGTCTGAACCAGGTTTACAGTAGTGTGCCCAGTTGTAACGTTGCTAGTTTAAAATTATTCGAAGCCACAGGATTCACTCAGACTGGTTACCGCAAACAGTGGTTGAAGCGAGGAAATGAATGGGAAGATGTCATCTATTTTCAGCAATTGGCTTCGACATGGAATAACGGTTAAATTCTAATTTTCATGATCACGTAAACCTTGGAAACTATTTTTTGTCTTATAAGAGACAAAAGAAAAAAAAACTAAAACGTTGATTATGAAAAAGATTTTATTTGTGACCACAACTATGATGCTATTTTTGGCCTTTACGGTAAAGGCCCAGCAAAAGGGCCCGCGGGAAAAACTAACCCCGGAACAACAAGCAGCCCGGACAGTCGAACGGTTGATCAAAGAGCTTCAGCTAACCGACAAGCAACAAGCGGATTTAAAAAACTGGTATACTGCTTCTTTTAAACAAAGAGAAGAAAATATGCAGAAAAATCACGAAAACCGGGAAGCCATGCGTGAGCAAATGAAGAAAGACAGAGAGGCCAATGATGCCCAACTGGAAAAAGTACTTACAGCAGAACAGTATAAAACTTACAAGGCCAATGAAGAAAAACGCATGAAAGAATGGCAACAACGCAGACGCCAAGGCGGAGGCCGTCCACAAAGGTAAAAGCCGAAAAAGTCGAAGAGGTCAAAAGAGACAAATTGATCCAAACCTTTTTAACCTCTTCGACCCTTTGAAACCTTTCAACTTTAATACAAACAGAATCACTTTTTATTCGGTTTTCTTTTTAGCATCAATAATCTCTCCATATCATCGAAAAGTGTGTCGTCCTCTAATTCGAACATCAGCCATTTCCCATCATGAAAAGTAGTAGCAGACCAATAAATTTCTTGAACCTCCGGTTTAAACTCCCCTTGAATCGCCTCGAATGCCTCACGCTCTTGCTTTCCCAAAATAACCATAAAGCCTATTCTGTTTCCCTTGGCATATAAA
>JAETOX010000180.1 GCA_021771575.1 Bacteroides sp.
AAGAAACTTACATTCAAAGGCGTAATCGCCTGAAAAAAACAATCGGACAAGGTGTATTGTTGTTTTTGGGAAACAACGAATGCGGCATGAATTACGCCGACAACACGTATCATTTCCGTCAGGATTCCAATTTTCTTTATTTTTTCGGTTCGGATTATGCCGGTTTATCTGCTATAATTGACATCGACGAAGACCGGGAGCTCATCTTCGGTGACGAATTGACAATCGATGATATTATCTGGATGGGTACCCAGCCCTCGATCCGTGAAAAAAGTGCTCTGGTGGGAATCACCGACACTGCACCTACCCATCATTTAAAAAAATATCTGGAAAAAGCAATCGGACAAGGGCGTATAATCCACTATCTGCCCCCCTACCGGGGAGAACATCGGGTGCAGTTACAGCATCTGCTGGGTATTACACCGGAACAACAGAGCGAAAAAGCTTCCGTTGAGTTCATCCAAGCAATAGTAGACCAACGAAATTATAAGTCGGAAGAGGAAATCCAAGAAATAGAAGAAGCTATTGATATCTCTGTGGATATGCACACAACCGCTATACGTATGCTCCGGCCGGGTATACAAGAAAGCGAAATCGCCGCAGCTGTAACAGAAGTAGCCCTAAGAGGAGGTGGTCAGCTATCGTTTCCAGTGATTGCCACCATTAATGGGCAAACCTTACACAATCATTATCATGGTAATACTGCCAGGGAAGGACAAATGTTGTTACTTGATGCCGGTGCCGAAAACAGCATGCATTACGCCGGTGATCTCTCTTCAACCATCCCCGTCGGGCAACATTTTACAGAACAACAAAAAGTGATTTACCAATTGGCTCTGCATGCCCACCAATCAGCCGTAGCAGCCCTCAAACCCGGTGTCCCTTTTCGAAATGTACACCTAATTGCTGCTACCGCTATAGCCGAAGGCATGAGATCACTCGGTCTGATGAAAGGTGATCCCGCCGAAGCAGCACAAGCCGGCGCCTACGCTCTTTTCTTTCCCTGTGGCCTAGGCCATATGCTGGGATTAGATGTACACGATATGGAGAATTTAGGCGAAATATGGGTAGGCTACAACGGTCAGCCCAAGAGCACACAATTCGGTTTTAAATCGCTCCGTCTGGCACGACCACTGGAACCGGGATTTGTTTTCACCATCGAACCGGGCATTTACTTTATATCCGAACTGATCGATTACTGGAGCAGTAAAAAGCGTTTCGCCGAGTTTATCAATTACGAAAAACTGGAAACTTGGAAAGGATTCAGCGGTATCCGCAACGAAGAAGACTATCTCATCACTCCTGAAGGAGCACGCCGGCTAGGTAGTAAATACAAACCGCTGACCCTCGAGGAAGTGGAAAGCTTAAGAGGATAGCCCGCAACTTTATCTGCTAATCCAGTCTAAAGTGACGGATTAGCAGATCCTTATTCATACAATTTGATCCATTCGTAATCGTTTCCTGTTGAATTCATATATCGGATAAAATCTTCAGTCCGAATTGCCAGAGAAGCCCGGTTGTCGTTCGGGTGGAAAGAAAGTTTCTCTGCCTTTTTCAGATTTTCGTCCAAAAAAACATAAACATGATGCTCTGTATCGTTCACCAAACCGAAAGGACTCACCGAACCGGGCTTCAAACCCAAGTATTTTTCCATCCGTTTCTCCGAAGCGAAACTCAATTTCCCTTGTCGTAGCAAATGTTCTAGGTCGTGAATCGCGAGACTCCGGTCACAATGGAAAATCACCAGATAATGGCGATTACCCTTATGATTCCGAAAAAACAGATTCTTGCAATGGGTACTATCGAGTTTTTTCCAATATTGACGGGCAATTTCAATCGTTGGTGCTTCAGGATGCTCCAAATAATCGAATGTTATCCCCAACGCCCGTAAAATTTCATATACTTTCTCTTGTCCAACCATCATATCATTTTTTATCACCTGTCAATTATCACCTATCATCTCTTCCCCCCTTGCCACACCTCCCTTTCTCTCAGTTTTTTCTCCAGTTTAGCCACAAATTCATAGTTTTTGACTCCCCATTTCGGAGCAATCAAATACTCCTCAGGAGTTTGATTAACAAAACGCTCGAGATAAACATCGGGGCGAATTCGACCGATCACCTCGACGACAAAATCTAGATATTCTTCGACCGAATAGAGCCGGAACTGTGACGGATCTTGTAAATATTCTTCTGCCATCCGGGTACCCCGGATAATTTGAAGCTGATGCAGTTTCAACACCTGAATCGGTAAATCGCATAATCGAACAGCTCCTTCCACCATCGACTCACGGCTTTCTCCCGGCAAACCGAAAATTAAGTGAGCCCCGATACGTATTCCCCGCCCGGCAGTCATCCGAATCGCCCGCTCGGTTTCGGCAAAACTATGTCCCCGGTTAATCCGCTTCAACACTTCATCATTTACCGACTCTGCCCCATATTCTACACAGACATACGTTTTCTCCGCCAACTGCGCAATATAATCCAGAATTTCCTCATTCACAGCGTCCGGGCGGGTAGCGATCACTAACCCCACAATACCGGGACAAGCCAGTGCTTCCTCATATTTCTGTTTCAATACGGACAAAGGAGCATAAGTATTCGAATAGGTCTGAAAATAAGCCAAGTATTTTTGCCCAGTATACTTACGGGCAAAAAATTGTCTACCTTCTTCTATCTGCCGGCTGATTCCGGACACCGCCCGGCAATAACCGGGATTGAAACTTTCGTTATTGCAAAAAGTACATCCCCCCATTCCCCGGCTCCCATCCCGGTTGGGACAGGTAAAACCGCCATCAATGGATAGTTTTTGCACCCGGCACCCGAACAATTCCCTGAAAAAGGCCGGAAAATCCCTATATCGTTTCTGTAATTCCAACTTTTACGTGTTTGATTTTGACCAGACAAAAATACAGTTTTTTTTCCATCTTCTTCTTTTATGAAAACATTTGAAAGCTAGATCATTATTAAAAAAGAGTACATATTTTTATAATCAAAAAAAATATTCTATCTTCGCCAATCGAAAAAAACAAATCAGATATTGACATTCAGTTATTTGACTATCAATAATTTGAAAAAAATAAGAATCATAATAATAAACCCTCCCCTCTCGGGGAATTAATCAAAGCTAAAAGAAATATGAGTACGAAGTACGTTTACACATTTGGAGACGGAAAAGCCGAAGGCAAAGCAGACATGAAAAATCTGCTCGGAGGTAAGGGAGCCAACCTTGCCGAAATGAACTTGATCGGTTTACCTGTACCTGCAGGTTTTACCATTACGACAGAAGTATGTACCCTTTACAATCAGCAAGGTAAAGAAGCAGTCGTGAAATTAATCGAAAATGACGTCAAAGCCGGAATTGCCCACATGGAAAAAATCATGAACGCAAAATTCGGTTCTAAAGGCGAAGCTTTCCCGTTGATGGTATCCGTACGTTCAGGTGCCCGTGTATCTATGCCAGGAATGATGGACACTGTATTGAATCTGGGTCTGAATGACGATGCCGTAAAATTACTGGCCGAAAAATCCGGTAATGCCCGTTTTGCTTGGGATTCTTATCGTCGTTTCATTCAAATGTACGGCGACGTAGTGATGGGTGTTGCCGCTGCTAAAGGCGAACATAATCCATTCGAAGTAGAAATCGACAAGCTGAAAGAAGCTAAAAATATCAAACAAGACACAGACTTCACCGTTGAAGATCTTCAAGTATTGGTGGAAAACTTCAAAAAAGTAGTAAAAACCCGAACTGGTAAAGATTTCCCGACTTATCCTTGGGAACAGCTGTGGGGAGCCATCTGTGCCGTATTCGATTCTTGGATGACCGAACGTGCTGTACTATATCGTCAGTTGAATCAAATCCCGGAAGAATGGGGTACTGCTGTAAACGTACAGTCTATGGTATACGGAAACATGGGAAATAACTCGGCAACTGGTGTTGCTTTCAGTCGGGATGCCGCTACCGGAGAAGATATTTTCAATGGGGAATACTTAATTAACGCACAGGGTGAAGACGTGGTGGCCGGAATCCGTACACCACAGGAAATCACCATCGAAGGCTCACGCCGCTGGGCTAAACTACAGGGAGTTTCGGAAGAAGAACGTGCTTCTAAATATCCGTCTCTGGAAGAAGCTATGCCTCAAGCTTATGCTGATCTGAATGCCGTTCAGGAAAAATTGGAAGATCATTTCCACGATATGCAGGATATGGAATTCACCATCCAAGATGGAAAGCTGTGGATGTTACAAACCCGTAACGGGAAACGTACCGGTGCCGCCATGGTAAAGATGGCTGTAGATATGCTGAAACAAGGCATGATCGATGAAAAAACAGCCTTGCTACGCCAGGAACCGGCAAAACTGGACGAACTGCTTCACCCGGTATTCAATAAAGAAGCGCTGAAAAAAGCTCATGTGATCACCAAAGGTCTGCCCGCATCTCCGGGAGCTGCCTGTGGCCGCGTCGTCTTCTTTGCCGATGAAGCCGAAGAATGGAAAAACAGAGGTGAGAAAGTGGTATTGGTACGTCAGGAAACTTCTCCAGAAGATCTGCGTGGTATGAATGTGTCCGAAGGTATTTTGACCGCCCGTGGCGGTATGACCTCTCACGCTGCCGTTGTGGCCCGTGGTATGGGTAAATGCTGCGTTTCCGGAGCAGGTGACGTCATTGTAGATTATGCCAAACGGAATTTCTGCGTAAACGGTACACTCGTAAATGAAGGTGATTGGATTTCATTGAACGGTTCCACCGGCGAAGTTTATCTGGGTAAAGTAGAAACCGAAGATGCAACTCTCGACGAAGACTTCACAGCTATTATGAACCTAGCTGAAAAATATACCCGGATGTCTGTACGCACCAATGCCGATACTCCGAAAGATGCCCGCAAAGCCCGCGAATTTGGAGCAAAAGGGGTTGGTCTTTGCCGTACAGAACACATGTTCTTCGAAGGCCACCGG
>JAETOX010000181.1 GCA_021771575.1 Bacteroides sp.
AGAAAGTGATTCTGGAAGCGAAAACCAAACCTGGAGCCAACGACCAGATCGACGATGCCGAATGTATTAAATTGATCCAAAAGTTAGCCAAACAAGGTCGGGAATCCGCCCAAATCTATAAACAACAAGGCCGGGAAGACCTCTACGAACAAGAAAGCGGCCAGGTGGCTGTGTTGGAAGAATTTTTGCCTAAACAAATGAGCGAAGCCGAATTGACTGAGGCACTTCAGGGGATTATAGCCGAGGTTGGCGCTTCTTCGGCTAAAGATATGGGGAAAGTTATGGGTGTAGCTACCAAAAAATTAGCCGGTCTGGCCGATGGTAAAGCGATTTCGGCTAAAGTGAAAGAATTGCTGAATTAAACGTCAGGCTTTGGAAGGAAATCCAATCAATAGGGTTCTTGTCCATAACCTCCAAAGTTTTACAAGCCGGCGTCTGGGTATAAGAATAAAAGCTAAGTTTTGAATTGTCAATTACTTAGCTTTTTTTGTTCGAATTTTCTTCACATGTGTAGAATAGAAGGGATAGAAGTGCCAACTTTGCTTAGTAAAATAGGGTAAAAACAGTCCTTTTGAATAAAAATGAAGCCAATTAAATTCTCTTATTGCCCACTACATTGACTGCCAACGCTGCAAACATTGCGCTGCCGAACGGGGATTACTCATTTTAAGAGGAGTACGGTGGAGATATTGCTGATCGTCCACCGAATAAAAAAATATGGTCTCCTATGCAACTGAAAATACTGTCAAGCTGCAAATAGATTATCATTATCATGATATTAATTAATAGTTGTAAGGCTGTTAATATAATATAAAAGAGTTAAATATCCAATTTATTATCAGTTCAACACCAATTAAAATTGGAGTTGAATTGGAGATTAATTGGCGTTAAATTGGAGTTACTACCTGGCAACTACCTGGTAACACCTTATTTACTACTTGGTAAATCCGTGCTCTTTACCTCTGCAATAGCTGTTATTATCCTAAATAAGTTGCCTGTAAACCCAGGCAAGTAATGTCAGTAAAATTAGGAAGCTGCCCGCCCACGTATTTATGGCGACTTGAATTATCAAACGATTGGGAACTACAATGGAATCAGGTCCAGTACTTTAAGCGTGTGGCTTCACCTATATCGTGATGAAGTTCTTCGTCGTGGACGTTCAAAAGGAATATCTTTGTATGTGTTCAAACCAGAAGATAAAATACCATAAAATGAACACGAACACGCCGGATTAGAGCATCTTTGCTATGAAGTGGAAGCACTCGGATTAATAAATGAAACGTGGGAAATTCTAGCCTGTTTAGTCAGGGATCATTGCAATATAGACATAAAAAAACTTCGTGGATCTGCCATCCGCAAAGCCATCCACTTGGAAAAGGCAAGCAAAGGAGGAAGACATCATCCCCCGGCTTCAGAGAAAATAGCTGAGTATTTAATCCTGCTTATTTGATTTCCGGTAGATCGATTCCTTTGATTTTACGGTATAAGTTGAGAGCATAAGAGTCGGTCATACCGGAAACATAATCCACAACAGTCTGAATTTTGGTATACATCGAATCTTCTTTGCTTACCTTGTACTGTTCCGGCATGATAGAAAGGAGATTACGGGCGTAATACGTTTCGGGTTTCAGTACGGCGTCCGTATATTCTTTGAGAATGGTTCCAAGAATTTTGAAACCGGCGATTTGAATCTGAGTGACGATATTGGTATGATAAATGCGTTCGTAGGCCAGTTGGGTACAGGCGTCGTAAGCTATCTTGGCGGTCCCTTTTACTTGTTTGATCAGTGTACTTTTAAACTCACCGGCCATGATGGCGTCGTAATTTTCACAAAAGGCCTGTGCACAGGCATTGATCAGTTTATTGATGATACCGGCCCGTAGAAAAGCGATCCGTTCGTTTTTGTCGGTGACTACTTTGAAGGTCCGGCCAATAATTTTCAGGTCCTCTTTATCGGTGGATTTATCGTAATAACTTTCAAGAATATCTACCGTTTCGTCGTAAGACAGAATCCGTAGTTTATGGGAGTCTTCGATATCCATGATCTGATAGCAGATATCGTCGGCCGCTTCCACCAGATAAACCAGTGGATGACGGACATATTCCAGGGGCTGTTCGGCCAGCTGCCGGATGCCTAATTCTTTGGCCACCTGGCGGTAGATCTCTTTGCCACTTTGAAAGAAACCGTATTTGAAACCGTGTGGATTGGCTTTGGTTGATTCAAACGGATATTTGACGATAGAAGCCAGGGTGGTATAGGTCATGGTATAACCTCCCGGACGTCTCCCATTGAAACTGTGTGTCAACAGCCGGAAAGTATTGGCATTTCCCTCAAAATGGCTAAGGTCGTTCCATTCCTCGTCGGAAAGCAGTTTTTTAAAATAGAGTCCTTCTCCTTCACTGAAAAAATAAGAGATTGCTTCTTCGCCGGAATGACCGAAAGGTGGATTTCCAAGGTCATGGGCCAGACAACCGGTGCTGACAATCGTACCGATTTCTTCCAGCAGTTCGGGATTTTCTATCTCTGTTTTTTGTTGTTTCAGAAACTGGCAAATTTTGTTCCCCAGAGAACGTCCGACACTGGCAACCTCCAAACTGTGGGTCAGACGATTGTGTACAAAAATATTCCCTGGTAACGGAAATACCTGGGTTTTGTTTTGCAGCCGGCGGAAAGGGGAAGAGAATATCAACCGATCGTAATCCCGTTGAAATTGGGAGCGGTCATGGGAATGGAATAAAGAAGTCGTATTACCCGGATGATAACGATGTGTCGATATAAGTTGATTCCAGTTCATCATGGTCAAATTTTATAGTCAGAAATAGTCAAAAGAGTCGAAAAGGTCCGGACTGTTTCGACTTCTTTGACATGTTGGACCTTTTCGACTAATTTAATGCACTCTTTATACATTTCTGTATACGGTACACTGGTAAAGTAATGTTTTATTTAGTTACGAAATGGAAATGGCTGCCGAAACGTTCGAAAGCGGCCTTATCCAGTTCTTCCTGATGATCGGGGTGTGCGATGGAAATTAATGCTTTGGCCCGGTCCTGCATGGTTTTTCCGTACAGGTCTGCAGCGCCGAATTCGGTTACTACATAGTGTACGTCGAAACGGGTGGTTACCACTCCGGCACCGGTGAGTAGGGTCGGGCTGATCTTACTCATACCTTTTGCAGTTACCGAAGGCATGGCGATAATCGGTTTTCCGCCTTCACTGGCTGCTGCACCCCGGATAAAGTCGAGCTGTCCACCACAACCGCTGTAGAATTTGCATCCCAGCGAATCGGCGTTTACCTGTCCGGTGAGATCGATCGACAGTGCCGAGTTGATCGCGGTCATTTTGGGCTGTTGGGCGATGATATATGGATCGTTGGTATAACCTACATCCATCATGGCAACGCCTGGATTATCGTCGATAAAATCGTATACTTCTTTGGATCCCATCAGGAAAGTAGATACGATTTTGCCTTTGTCGAATTTTTTGTTCAGGTTGTTGATTACCCCTTTGTAATACAGCGGTAATACACCATCGGCAAACATCTCGGTATGAATACCCAGGTTTTTGTGATTGCCGAGCTGTGATAATACGGCATTCGGAATAGCTCCGATACCCATTTGCAAGCAGGCGCCATCCTCGATGAGGGCTGCACAGTTTTTACCAATCTGAATATCCTGTTCCGAAGGTTGGGCCGGTTTGGCTTCGATCAGCGGAGTATTGTCTTCGCAGAAGATATCGATATCTGATAAGCGAATGATGGCATCTCCCCAGGCACGCGGAACATTGGGATTGATTACGGCGATCACCGTTTTGGCATTCTGGACGGCAGCCAGGGTGGCATCTACAGAAGTACCCATAGACACATAACCGTGTTTGTCCGGCGGACATACTTGAATCATAGCCACATCTACCGGGGTGATGCCCATACGGATTAATTTCTGAGTTTCACTCAGGTGTACCGGAATATAATCGGCCCAGCCATCCTGGGTGGCTTTCCGTACATTGTGGCCGACAAAATAAGATTCCAACTGGAATACTCCTTCGAATTCCTGTTCGGCGTATGGGGCACAACCTTCAGTATGGAGGTGTTGTAATTTGATGTTTTTCAGTTCTCCGGCACGTCCCCGGGCACATAATGCCTGGATCAGACCTTGTGGAGCACAAGCTACGCTATGGATGTGAATCCGGTCACCCGATTTCACAGCTTTCACGGCTTCTTCAAATGATACTGTTTTTATTCCTTGATACATAATAGTTGTTATATTAGATTAAAACTTTCCCTTACAAACGAGTGCGAAGGTAACGAATAAATGTAAAAAGTAAAAGGTTAAGGACGATAAAAAACATGTGTTTGACGCTGAGGCAAATGTACTAATGTGAAAATGTACCCCTGTACCAAATAAAATGTCGCCATATAAATTTGGTACACGGGTACATTATGACATGGTTACATTTACTTATATTTCTCTATAAGCTTTTTAATCACTTCGGATGTCAGTGCGTGCCCTTCGAGTAGAGGAAAACCTTCCCAACGAATAATGCCTTTCGGGTCGATCAGAATCACATGAGGAATACCTTGCACTTCGAGTATGTTTTTCATGGTTTTCTTACTATCGATGGCGTTATAATATTCAATGGCTGGCTCTTTCAGAGATTTCACTTTTTCGGCGGGTTCATCGGAGATACCGATAACGATCAGTTGGTCTTTGAACTCTTTCTGGAATTCATTCAATTCGGGTATAGCTTTCCGGCAAGGGCCGCACCAGGTTGCCCAAAAATCGATCAGGATAAATTTACCCTTTGTTTCCGGTTTATCCGAAATCCATTCTTCCACTGTCAGTTCGGGAGCCTTTTGGTTTAAAAACGATTTTGCCCAAATTTTTTTTCCATGATTACTTTCCTGAGCGAATCCGATGCTGCTTACCAATAGCAGTGCTGCCAGGATAAAAAT
>JAETOX010000182.1 GCA_021771575.1 Bacteroides sp.
GCGTTACACCCGACAAGTCGATTTCGAATTCCTGCTTATAAGCGGCGTTTGCATCAGCCCACACCCCTTGTACAGCATAGTCGCCGAAATAATCGGCCAATGTATCATCGGGCGGAAAGACGGCGCTCTTTACTCCCATCTCGGCCGATACATTGGCAATAGTCATCCGGTCGGCAACTGATAAGGAATGTACCCCTTCTCCATGATATTCCACACAGGTATAAGCAACAGGTTCATTCCGTAGCATCCCCATGATCCAAAGGGCCAGATCTTTCGCATATACGCCTTCCGGTAATCTGTTTCTTAAAACGATCTTTATGGTTTCGGGCACCCGAAACCACATTTTACCCGTCTTCCACAAAACAGCTGTTTCCGTTTTATTCAATCCTACGGCCAGACAGTTGAAAGCACCGGCAGTACAGGTGTGGCTGTCATTACCGGCAATCAACATGCCTTCTTTTATTTGTCCGGCCAATAGCTGATGACAAATTCCTTTGTCGCAATCGAAAAAATGCTTGACTTGCTGCTCCTGCATAAAGTTGTAGATGGAATGATAATCCCGGACCAGCTCTTCGGTGGTACCTGTCATCTTTCGATCAAGCACCACCAGCAACCGGGCAGGATCATGGAGTTCTTTTCCTCCCATTTTTTCAAAGATCTTCCGGATCCGGCCCGAATTATCATGACTCATCACCACGTCCGGTTCGCGTACCACAATACTTCCAGCCGGTGCATTCAATATTTTCTCGACAAAGGTTCTCATTGGGAATGGATTTACTAATTTTCTGTTTCCAATTCAACCGTATATGTTCTCCCTGGTTCGAACTCAGCGTTATAAATCAGGAGGAAATTTTCGTCTACGGCAGCCTTCCAATGCTGACCGGCAGCCAAACGCGGATTTTTCAGTCGTTCGGGAAAGAAATAACTGAAAGGTAAATCCAACACATGTTCTTGTTTGAAATGATCTCCTTTCATTCGCTCGAGACTGAAATTTTCTGCTGTTTGAATCGTAACGATGTATTTATTTCCTTTTTTCACAGAAGTCACGCGGATATCGTTTTCTTCGGGAATTTGCTGTAAACGGACATCCCATTTGGGATCGCCGTAATAAGCCAATACATCCCGGTCGTGCACGAATCCGATCTGATCGTGTGTAGGCTCAGTCCTCAATACTCCCTGAATTACACCCGGAGCTTCTGTAAATTCAGCATCTCCATACGGATAATCCAAAGTGGTCAGTTCCGGCTTCCATTCATTCAGTTGGTACATCATATCCTGCTGATTGAGGTAAATAGCCTCTGCCAGGGAATAGCGTCCAGGATTGGTCAGCCAGTATTTCAAACCGCCCCAACCGTTGCGCCCATGCCAGGTGGTCACTACATAACCGATCATAGTAGCGGCATTTCCACTATTCATCCAGGCAATCGCCATACTTTCTTTTGTATTATTTACATTTCCGATCAGACAGTTTCCCACAGCAAAATATACTTTCCGCTTTCCACTTTCTTTCAGATTCTGGGGAGCTCCCGGAAAATCCATATACAGCACGCCGTTCTTAGCTTTTATATTTCCCAAAGAAAAGGGCATCTCGAGATTATTTTCGGTTGCATGAGCTGCGGTTACCACTAAATCGGGTTGATAATCGGCATAGATATTGTAAAATGTCTGCATTTCATCAACCGATTTTACCCGGGGCATCAAAACGGTATCGATTTTTCCATTCTGATTTCTCCGCAACATTTTCATCATTTCAGATTTTAACTGATAAGTTACAATGGTATCTCCGGCAGATTTTTTTTCTCCCCACAATCCCTGCGTATGATCGTCCACCCAAGCGTAACGATCGAACCATTTTCCACTATGCAATTCCATAATAGAAGCTACAGCATCTTTGATCACCAAAGGTTCAGTGCTGTTGTTCAACATTTTCATTGCACCATCAGCGTCATAACCGGTGATAATGCCCCATAAAAAATCTGCATAGATATCATCGTCTACTTGCCGGCTCAAACGGTGCATGTTCATCACATAATCCCGATTCAGATTTTCCGGTTTCTCCACAATCGCTACATAACGGGGACGCAATTCCTGCAACCGAGGCAGCAACTCTTCCGGGCTAGCCGTATAGGATAACAACACCCCCTGATGTTTATCCCGTAAAGTTTCCGCTACTTTCATCCAAGAAGCATCTTTTTGAATGTCTTTTCCTGCAATAACTACATATTCATTCTCCCGGGGAGCAGCCTGACAAGCAGCCAGCGCCAGCACTACACTTAAAATAAAAATACTTAATTTCATAAAAAATTTATAGAGTCAAAAAATCAAAGAATCAAATCCGTCTTTCTACCAAATCGAAGCCCGTTTTTCAGGAGCCAGATACATCGGATCACCTTCCTGTATACCGAATGCTTCATACCAGCCTCCGATATGCGGCAGAGCAGCATTTACCCGCCAACGTCCCAAAGAGTGTACATCCATCTGAGTGAGGAAACGGATCTGTTCGTCACGAATATTACCAGCCCATACATTAGCATAAGCCAGATAGAAACGTTGTTCGGGAGTAAAACCATCGACCTCTCCTAACGGAGCATTTTCGGTAGCATTATGGAAAGCCTGGAAGGCTATTTGCAAACCTCCATGGTCGGCAATATTTTCTCCAAGTGTCAACTGTCCGTTAGCATGCAATCCGGGTAACACTTCGATTGCGTCGAAACAATCAACCAACACCTGTGCCCTGGCTTCAAAATTTTTAGCATCCTGTTCGGTCCACCAATCTTTCAGGTTTCCGTCTTTATCGTACTGACGTCCCTGATCGTCGAATCCGTGTGTCATTTCATGCCCGATCACCACTCCGATCGCTCCATAATTGAAAGCATCGTCGGCCTTCATATCGAAAAACGGATATTGCAGGATACCGGCAGGGAAACAAATTTCGTTGGTGGTGGGATTATAATAAGCATTCACGGTTTGCGGAGTCATCAGCCACTCGGTCCGGTCAACCGGTTTGCCGGCTTTCGTTAGCATATAATCGAAATCGAACTGATTGGAACGTAAAATATTGGCCCAATAAGAATCATTATTTATCTCTAAACCGGTATAATCCCGCCATTTGTCAGGATAACCGACTTTGACATAGATCGCTGCCAATTTTTCCTGGGCTTTAGCTTTGGTTTCCTCGCTCATCCAAGTCAATGCCTGAATCCGTTCGCCTAAAGCTTTTTGCAGGTTAGCCACCAGTTTCACCATCCGTTCTTTCGCTGCAGCAGGAAAATATTTCTCTACATACATTTGTCCTACAGCTTCGCCCATAACGCCATCAACAGTAGCCACAGCCCGTTTCCAACGAGGTTTCATTTCTTTTACGCCGGAAAGGATTTTACCATTGAATTCAAAATTCTCAGCCACAAAATCATCACTGAGATAAGGAGCTGCCGCATCGATTACCTTCCATTGCAGATAAGATTTTTGAGCTTCCAGCGGAGTGTGATTCAAAATGTTGGCCACTTCTTTCAACGGCTCAGGCTGTCCGACATTCAATTCAGTAACCTCCTGTAATCCGAGTGTTGAAAAATAAACATCCCAATTTATTCCCGGAATCTCTTTTTTCAACTCGCCGAGAGTCATTTTATGATAATTGGCATGCGGATCGCGCAGTTGTATTTTTTCATAGGAAGCTTTTGCCAGTTGTGTTTCTATAGCCATAACCTCCGTTGCTACCTGCCGGGCATCTTGTTCGCTCCAACCTGCCAGTCGAAACATATTGGCAATATGCTCCTGATATTTGGTACGGATTTCTTTGTTATGCTCGTCGTCCTTCAGGTAATAATCCCGGTCGCCCAATCCCAGACCTCCCTGATAAGTCTGCACGATATTCATACTACTGTTCATTTCGTCGGATCCGATATATATGCTGAAATACGGACCGAACCCCTGACGTGTCATAGCCGCAATGACTGCGCTCATCTCTCCACGGTCTTTCAAAGCAGCGATTTTTTCTAATTCGGATTTGATGGGAGCCGCCCCTTCGGTATTCAATTTGGCACTATCCATCGCTATGTTATACAAATCACCAATCTTCTGAGCGACACTCCCCGAAGCAGATGATGTCGTCGCCAATTCTTCAATCAATCCTTTCAGCTGCTCCCGGTTATTCTCCGCTAACAAATCGAACGAACCGAAACGTCCATATTCATTGGTCAAAGGATGGTTTTTCATCCATCCTCCGCAAGCAAATTGATAAAAATCAGTGTTTGGCTTAGCAGAACGATCCAGGTTCGCCACATCGATCCCGCTCGTTCGGGTAGTTTCTTTTTTACTGTCACAAGATGCCAAGGCACACGCCAGTACTAAAACAGGCAAATACAATTTTTTCTTCATATTTTATTATAGTTAATCATTGTCATTATTTTCAAGACAAACGATCCGCGCTTCCCTTATCCAGTTTGGAAAGGATCAGTGTCAACGCCCCGTCACCGGTTACATTACAAGCAGTACCGAAACTATCTTGTAAAGCAAAGATAGTAAGTAACAAAGCCGTACCCGCTTCATCGAACCCCAGTATGGAAATCACGATCCCCAGGGAAGCGATCACCGTTCCTCCGGGAACACCCGGGGCACCGATAGCAAAAATCCCCAATAAAAAGATAAAAAGCACTATCGTGGAAATAGCAGGTAAAGTTCCATACAACATCAGGGATACAGTCATCACAAAAAATACCTCCGTTAAGATGGAACCACATAAATGTATATTAGAAAACAGGGGGACAGCAAAATCCACTACCTCTCCTTTCAAAACCGGGCTTTTCCGAGCACACTTTAAAGCCACCGGCAAAGTAGCCGCCGAAGACATGGTCCCCACGGCAGTGAAATAAGCCGGTCCATAGTAACGAACCACTTGCCAGGGATTCTTCCCCGAAAACGTTCCGGCCG
>JAETOX010000183.1 GCA_021771575.1 Bacteroides sp.
GAAGAGATCAAAAAAGTCGAAAAGGTTTGAGTTCTTTCCTTTTCGACTCTTTTGACTCATCTTAAAAATCTTTAGGTAATACTCCGAATTGATTCTGAAAATATTTGGCAAAATAAAAAGGGCTGTTGAATCCCACCATATAGCAGATTTCGTTGATTTTGTATTCATTTCCGACCAGATATTCTGCGGCTTTGCGGAGGTGGCTCGACCGGATAAATTCGTTAGGGGGCAGGCCTGTTACGGCTTTTACTTTGGTATACAATAAGGTACGACTCATGTTCTCGTTACGGGCGAGCTGATTCACCGAGAAATCGGTATTAGAAATGTTTTCCTGTGTAGTTTTGTTTAATTTTAGCAACCATTTATAGTGGACATATTGCAGAGGATCTGAACTGGTTGGGAAAAAAGCAATACAACTGTGTGTTGTTTTATTGTATTTGTACAAACCGTTATCGCCGAACCGAAAGTTTCTGAACAAATCTTTACACAGGGCATATATGCACCGGGCTGTTCGGTCGTTTTTGAGATCCGTGGCATTGATAGGGGTAAAAGTATCGGAGTAAGGACTATATTTACATATATCTTTGTCGTGAGTGGTTATCCACAATTTGCCTTTTCGATTTACTAATAATTGGGTGGGCAGATTGGAAATGAGGCTTCCTGTATCGTTTATATCGGATAGATAATACCGCGTCACAATGGTGTATGGATCATAACCAAAAAGATTGTTGCCAAATATGGAGATCCAGATGTTTCCTCGATGATCTTCCTGTAGGTTGTATACAATATTTTGAGCAAAACGGTGCACTGTATAAGGAAGGGGGAAAGCTGGAAATTTTTCTAAGGAAGCATGGTAACGGAATACACCATTTTCCGTGCCGATCCATAAGATGCCGTCGGAATCTTCCAGTAGCGAATGAATAATATTGTTACTCAAGGAGCTTATATCCCCTGGAATATGTCGGAAAGTTTTAAAATATCGGGAATCAAAACGGTTCAAGTCATCGGGTGTTCTACACCATATATATTCCGTCTGGTCTTGTAATAAACATTGAATAGTATTACTCGATAAACCGTTTTCTACTGTATAATGACGGAAATAAGGTTGTAATCCATATGACGGAAGAAAAAATAGGAAAGAAAAAAAGAAATACAGTAGTTTAAAATGGGGCATGCTATTTAGATTTAGTGCTTCAAATTTAAAAAATTATTTTTAGAAAGTGTATTTTCAACATTTGTTTTGGGTTTTAAAAAAATAATTATAATTTTAAACCGTCTAAATAGAATAAAATATGCAAATTATTGACCGCATATTACAGAATCGTTCCTATAAAGGACTTTATGAATGTTGGATTTGCTGACATGAGCTCTTCTTTATCCTGATTTTGCTGTTTCTTTTTACTTATTTAAATTTCAGCATTTAATGTCGACCTTTGGGTTGAGTTTCTGATACAGGATTATGTGATATGATGCAGGGGAATATTTTCGATATAAAGCGTTATGCTATACATTACGGGCCGTGTATTCGGACAACTCTTTTTCTTAAATGTTGTCTTTTGCTTTGCCGGTGGTGTCATAATCCGGAGAGTCAACAATTCCATCCGGTGGTTATACATCAGGTATGTAAATTAGGTGACCACGAGTTTACCGAAGAACGAACGGTTGGTTATACCGTTTCAGCAGAAGAATTGGTGCAGGAAATCCGAAAAGACTATGTTTTTTTCGAAGAGTCGGGTGGAGGAGTGACTTTTTCCGGTGGAGAACCCTTGTGTCAGGATGTTTTTCTGGTGGAATGTCTGCGACTTTGTCGGGCTGCCCATATCCATACCTGTGTTGATACAGCCGGTGCTGTTGTTGTCCCTCATTTGGAGGAAATCTGTCGCTATACGGATTTGTTTTTATATGATATAAAAACCATGAACCGCAGAAAATTCAGGGAATATGTCGGAGAATGTTTCGACGAAGTATGTCGGAATCTGAAAACAATCGTGAATAGTGGAAATCGGGTGATTGTCCGGATTCCTGTGATTCCGGGATTTAACGATGATGCGGAAAGTATCTATGAAATAATTACTTATCTGCAAACGTTTCCAGTTGTACAGGAAGTGAATCTGTTACCTTATCATCGTACTGGTGCCGATAAATACAAACGGCTCGGTATGACCTGGCAAATGGGTAATTTCGAAAGCCTGAAACCGGAGAATTTGCAGGAATTCCGGGAAATTTTCCGCACGAACGGTTATCAGATAACTTAAGAGTCGAAGAATTCCCTCTCTTTTTCGACCTCTTCGATCCTTTTGAATTATTAGACTTTTAGACTTAAACTTACTAACTTATGAAAATGACTGAACGAATCAGGAAATTGCGTGAGCAAAGCCTGAATGCTGAAAATTGCATTACTGCCGAACGGGCTTTACTGATTACTGAGTTTTACAAATCGGGTGTAGCTGAGGCCGAACCGATACCTGTACAAAGGGCACTATCATTCAAATATATACTCGAACACAAATCTATCTGTATTAACGACGGAGAATTAATTGTAGGGGAGCGTGGACCTGCTCCAAAGGCTACCCCTACCTATCCAGAAATTTGTATTCATTCGTTGCAGGATTTACAGATCTTGAATGACCGGGCTAAGGTGGCGTTCAAATCGGACGAAGCCACTCGCGCTACCTATCGGGATGTGATTATTCCTTACTGGAAAGGAAAGAGCAACCGCGACCGGATTTTCCGGAGTTTGCCCTTGGAATGGATAGAGGCTTATAATGCCGGTATTTTCACGGAATTTCAGGAACAACGGGCTCCGGGACATACTGCACTGGGTATAAAAATGTTTCATACTGGATTGCTAGATTTGAAAAAGGAAATCGCCAAAAGCATGGCCAAAGTGGATTTGGTGAATAATCCGAAAGGAGTGGATAAGCGTGACGAATTGCAGGCGATGGATATTGTTTGCGATGCTATGATCCGTTATGCGGAACGACATGCGGAACGATTGGAAGAATTGATTGCTGAAGAGCAAGAACCTGTGCGGAAAGCAGAGTTACAGACAATGGCGGCAATTTGTCGGAAAGTGCCGGCTCATGCTCCAGAAACCGTACATGAAGCTTTACAGCATTATTGGTTTATTCATTTGGGGGTAGTCACCGAATTGAATCCTTGGGATTCTTTCAATCCCGGTCGCTTGGATCAAAGTCTTTATCCTCTGTATAAAAAAGAAATGGAAGAAGGTGCTACGACCCGAGAAGAGGTGTACGAAGTGCTGCAATCCTTCTGGATAAAATTCAATAATCATCCCTCTCCTCCTAAGGTAGGAGTAACGGCTGAGGAGAGCAATACCTACACCGATTTTTGTTTGATCAATATTGGTGGAGTGAAGGAAGATGGTAGCGACGGAGTGAACGAGATGTCGTATATCCTGTTGGATGTCGTCCGGGAAATGCGTCTGCTGCAACCAAGTTCTATGATTCAGGTGAGCAAGAAAAATCCCGATCGTTTTATTCGGGCTGCCGTAGAAATTATTAAAACCGGATTTGGACAACCTTCGGTGTTTAATACTGATGCCTTGGTACAGGAAATGCTCCGTGCCGGTAAAGATGTTCGGGATGCCCGTAACGGAGGTTGTTCGGGATGTGTAGAAACCGGAGCTTTCGGTACTGAAGCTTATATTTTAACCGGTTATTTCAATCTGCCGAAAATTTTGGAACTGACTTTGAATAACGGTTTCGATAAACGTACTGGTAAACAGATTGGATTGCAGACGGGTTATGCCGTCGATTATGCTACATACGAAGAATTGTTTACCGCTTACCGGGATCAGGTACAGTATTTTATGCGGATCAAATTGACGGGTAATAATATTATCGAGCGGATATTTATGAAATATATGCCAGTACCTTTCTTGTCAGTGTTGATCGATGATTGTATCGTTAATGGAAAAGATTATATGTGTGGTGGGGCTCGTTATAATTCCAGCTATGTACAGGGTGTTGGTTTGGGGAGTATTACCGATATGCTGACTGCATTGCGCTATCATGTTTACGATCGTAAGACGGTGACGATGGATACTTTGATCAAAGCGTTGGAAAATGACTTCCGGGGATATGAAGATTTACAATATCAGTTAGTCTATCATACACCGAAGTATGGAAACGATGACGATTATGCCGATGAACAGGAAGTACAGGTGTTCGATATGTATTACGATATGCTTTCCGGTAACAAATCTCCGCGAGGAGCGGACTATCGGGTCAATATGTTACCTACTACCTGCCATGTGTATTTCGGTAAGGTGACTGGAGCTACTTCCGATGGACGTAATGCTTGGAAGGTATTGTCCGAAGGCATTTCTCCGGTACAGGGATCGGATACCAATGGGCCTACCGCTGTCATTCGTTCGGCAGCCAAGATCGATCACATCAAAACTGGCGGAACGCTGTTAAACCAGAAATTTACTCCGGCTTTGCTTTCTACCGAAGAGGGATGCATGAATCTGGTGCATTTAATTCGGGCTTATTTTCGGATGGACGGGCATCATATTCAGTTTAATGTTGTAAATGCCGATACATTGCGGGATGCTCAGAAACATCCGGAAAACTATCGAGATTTGATTGTACGGGTTGCCGGATATAGCGATTATTTTAACGATTTGGGAGAAGATTTACAAAACGAAATCATTTGCCGTACAGAACAAACCAATTTTTAATATTTAATCAAGAATTTTATGCTCTATACTGTAGTTTGTTCAGTATAAAGCATAATTTATAGACTAAATTGTGAAATTGTTTTTAAATTTATTAATATTTTAACTTAAAATTATATAATTGCATTAAAAAGGAACGATTAAATTGTTGATATTTTTTC
>JAETOX010000184.1 GCA_021771575.1 Bacteroides sp.
TATGCCCTCATGAAAGAATGCCGGGTTCCGGAAGCCGATGGCATTCGGGCCGCAGCCTTAGTGGATGGGATGGTTGGCTCGAAGGAATGGTCATTACTTTTAGAAGCTTTGAATTCATACTGTCGTTTCAGCCGCATGACAGAGGACAAGGTATATTATGCCTGCAGTTCCTTGTTTTACGGTCTGGGAGCACAGGGATGGAGCAATGTGGCCCACCGCAAGAAGTTTGCTGCTCTGCTGAAAGGACGTGTCAAGGCGTTGAAAGGCAAAGAAGATACTTCCGGCCGGACGATGACGGCAAATGGCAAAAAGATGCCTGTTATGGAATATTACTGTCAGTCCTATGAAGAAATGTTGAAGAATTTGAAGTAAACTGATAGCTTAATACAATCGGCATATATTTGATTTCAAATCCGGATATATGCCGATTTTTAATGTGATGAAACAGCTGTTTCCCAACGGCTGTTTCGCTACTGTAAATAGGTCGTGTGTTTTAAAAATGACAAAATACAGTGGACCTTAGGAAGGGCTGTTCACTGAATTCCCATATACACGCTGAATTTGTTTGCAAAACATTTCGGTATACTTACTTTGTAAATGAATAATAGCCGTATTTTTCTTTACGGCCGTACCGATTAGTCTTATCATACCGGATGCTTCCGAATAGGGTATAACGATCAGCAAAAGAAACACTACCGGTAAAAAACAGGAAAAATAACGGTATGATGGTGCAAGGCAGGGAACTTATCCTTAGAGAATTCCCTGTGATTTCACGGGATCCCCTGTGATTTCGTTAGGGATTGGCTACCTCAGCGTCGCAACAAGGACGATACCGGGACGTTACAAAAGCGTTCCCCAACGTCGCTGTAGCGCTTTGGTAACGACCTGGTAACGATCCGATAGCAGCGTACCCCTTGTGCGAACTTTGCACAGAATGTGTGTATAGTGCTCACAAGAATAATTCCGAGTTGTTACCTGGTTAGGTTCAACGATTTACCCCATTTTGTCCGGGTTTTTACAACCAACATCGGCATGTCGCCATCCAAATACAGAAAACAATCTCGAACCTCGGCAAATCCGCTTTCAGAATCTCCATCGATTGCAGTTTTTTCAGGGGAATGATCTGCATCTTCACACATTAATTTTTGAAAATTATTATACCTTTGTGCCTATTATGAATAGAAAATCAAAGACATTGATCGTTGCAGTGGATGGATATTCATCTACAGGAAAGAGCACCGTAGCGAAAATTATTGCGTCGCGTTTAGGGCTTACTTATATTGATACCGGGGCGATGTACCGGGTGGTAACTTTAGAAGCTTTACGCCGTGGATTAATCGAAGAGGGGAAAGTAAAAAAAAGTGAATTACAGAAATGCCTGAACGACCTTCACATCGGTTTTAAGTATAATCAGGAAACCGGCCGTTATGAGACCTATTTGAACGGTGAATATGTGGAAGACCGGATTCGGGGCATGGAAGTTTCCCGTCAGGTCAGTGTGATTGCAGCTATTGATTTTGTTCGTTCCTTTTTGGTGGAGCAACAGCGGGAAATGGGGAGTCAGGAAAGCGTGATCATGGATGGCCGGGATATCGGGAGCGTCGTTTTTCCGGATGCTGACGTGAAATTTTTTATGACCGCTTCTCCCGAAATCCGGGCAGAACGCCGGTACAAAGAATTAATAGACAAGGGAATAAAGGTAAGTTACGAAGAGGTAGAAGCAAATGTTCGGGAACGGGATTATATCGATAGTCACCGTGAGGTAAGTCCTCTCCGGCAAACCGAAGATGCCATTGTGGTAGACCACAGCCGGATGACAATTGAAGAAGAAGTAGAATTTATGATCGGAAAGATCAAAGCGAAATATTAGGGAAGAAGCCGGAGAAAAGCTATGAAAGTGGAGATCGATGAACGTTCGGGGTTTTGCTTCGGAGTGGTCAATGCCATCCGGAAAGCAGAACAAGAGTTAGAGAAAGGAATTCTTTATTGTGTCGGTGATATTGTACACAACGATCTGGAAATAGACCGTCTGAAACGAAAAGGGTTGAAGACGATCGAACATAAAGAATTTGCCGGACTTCACCGATGCCGGGTCTTGTTCCGGGCCCATGGCGAGCCCCCGGCTTCGTATGAGATGGCCCGGGAAAATGAGATAGAAGTGATCGATGCCTCGTGTCCGGTAGTGCTGGATTTGCAAAAAAGAATCCGTAAGGCTTACGAAGAAACACGCGAGCAGGGTGGACAGATTGTGATTTATGGCAAGAGAGGACATGCCGAAGTGGTCGGCTTGGTGGGGCAGACCAACGGAGAGGCGCTGGTGGTTGAAAGGGAAGCTGACATAGAACCCATCGATTTTACACGGCCTGTCATCCTTTTTTCACAGACTACTAAAAGTCTGGATGGTTTTCGGGCGATTGCCGTATTACTGAAATCACGGGGAGGAGAGCGGGTGATCGTACACGATACGATTTGCCGGAAAGTAGCTAACCGGATACCTCAGCTGAGGGAATTCGCCCGTTTGCACGATGTCGTTATCTTTGTCAGCGGAGAAAAAAGCTCTAATGGGAAACAGCTTTTCGAAATGTGCCGGGAAGTCAATCCCCGTACTTATTTCGTACAACATGCCGGGGAGGTCAAACCGGAGATGCTGGAAAATGCCGCATGTGTGGGGATCAGCGGTGCCACTTCTACACCTCGCTGGATTATGGAAGAAATAAAACATAGAATAGAACTACAATAAATTATTACATTGAGTTGATTATGGGAAAAATTAAAAGAATCGGAGTGCTGACTTCCGGAGGAGATGCTCCTGGAATGAATGCAGCCATTCGGGCGGTGGTGCGGACTGCTATTTATAATGGTTGTGAAGCTTATGGTATCTACGGTGGCTATCAGGGACTGATCGAAGGAGATATCAAAAGATTAAAATCGCATGATGTAAGCAATATTATTCAACGGGGAGGCACCATATTGAAGTCGGCCCGTAGCGTAGAATTCCGCACTCCGGAAGGACGTACGAAGGCTGCACAACAGTTGGCCGATCACCAGATCGATGCTTTGGTGGTCATTGGAGGAGACGGTTCGTTTACCGGGGCTAAATACCTGGTCCAGGAACACGATATTCCGGTAGTGGGCATTCCCGGTACTATCGATAACGACTTGTTCGGTACCGATTCCACAATCGGTTATGATACGGCAGTGAACACAGCGGTGGAAGCTGTCGATAAAATCAAGGATACGGCCAGTGCACACAACCGGCTATTCTTCGTGGAAGTAATGGGCCGGGATGCCGGATTCATCGCTTTGCGGACTGCTATCGCTACCGGTGCCGAAGCCGTTTTGGTTCCCGAGATAGAAACCGACTTGACCGACCTGGAACACTTTATCGAAAAAGATTATAACCCGAAGACTTCCAGCGGTATCGTGATCGTAGCCGAAGGCGAAAAGTCCGGAGGTGCCTACAGCATAGCTGAAAAAGTAGGTCAGAAACATCCGGACTACGATATCCGGGTATCTGTTCTCGGACACATGCAACGCGGCGGTTCGCCCTCACAGTTCGACCGAGTACTGGCCAGCCAGCTGGGAGCCGCTGCTGTCGATGCTTTGATGGACGATCAGAAAAGCATCATGTTGGGAATTATGAACAAAGAAATCGTTCATGTCCCCTTCAACAAAACGATCAAACATACTAAAAACCTGAATCCTGAATTACTAGGCTTAGTACAGATCTTGTCGATATAACCGTGGGCTGATACGGTTAAAGCGGAGGAAGCGGTTAAGGTTATTCAATCAACCGTTTCCTCCTTTTCGTTCATTCCATCTTTTCCCTATATTTGTAATATAAAAATGATAGGAGGAAAACCATGAAATATGCCGATGTAATAGTGCCTTTAGCTGTAGAGGGAATGTACACTTACGAAATACCCCAGGCGTTGGAGAAGGAGGTACAGGTAGGCACTTTGGTATTGGTGGCTTTTGCGGGGAATAAAAAATATACGGCTTTGGTATGCCGGCTTCACGATTCACCCCCCGCTGGCTATCGGGTAAAAACCATAGAAGGGCTGGCAGAAGACCGGGTGCGCTTCTCTGCCTTACATCTGAAGTTCCTGTTATGGATCGGCGAATACTATATGGCAACTGCCGGCGAAGTGATGAAAGCGGCATTGCCTGTGATTTTCCGTTTGGAGAGTTTTACGGCCATCACCCGCACCGAAGCCGGGATCGATTACCAGGACTTGGGAAATCAGGAAAAAGCACTGCTGGAATTTTTGAAAATAGGTGAATATGTATCCTTGAAAGAGGCCGAGAAATACCTGGGTATCCGAAATGCCCTGCCATCGGTCAGGAGCCTGTTAAACCGGAAATATATCCGGGTGCGGGAAACCGTGGATGAATTATTTCGGGAAAAAACGATTCGAATGGTCGCTTGGGAGCGGGTATTTACCGAAGAAGAACTGGGAAAAATACTGGATCGTCTGAAAAGGGCCCCGGCGCAGCATCAGTTGTTATGCCGATGGATCGAATGCGGGAAAGACGAAATGGAAAAATCGGAATTTCTACGTCTAACCGCACAATCGCCGGCAGCTTTAAAAGCTTTGTGTGAGAAAGGAATTCTGGCTGTCACCGAAAAACAGGGGAGTCGTTTAGAAGAGGGAAGCGAAGAAGAAGGGAGCGCCTGTGTATTGAATGAAGAGCAACAGGAGGCACTGACCGCTATCCGGCAATGGTTTACAGACAAAGACACCGTTCTTTTGCAAGGAGTGACTTCTTCCGGTAAAACAGAAATATACATCCACCTC
>JAETOX010000185.1 GCA_021771575.1 Bacteroides sp.
CGATCCCCGCTACAAAAATATCTCCTACGGATTACTGCCTGCTACAGAATCTTTAAAAGATACGGTAGAACGAATTTTGCCATATTGGAAAAAAGAAATTTTTCCTTCGCTGGAAGTTAGCGATCAAATTTTAGTAACGGCCCATGGAAACAGTTTAAGGGGAATCATTAAATATTTGAAAAATATTCCGAATGAAGAAATTGTCGGTTTGAATTTACCCACAGCTGTTCCTTATGTTTTTGATTTTGATGATGATTTGCATCTGATTAATGATTATTTCCTAGGCGATCCGGAAGAAATAAAGAAATTAATGGATGCTGTAGCCAATCAAGGTAAAAAGAAAGAATGAAAATTAGAAGTTAAGAATGATGAGTTCTTAACTTCTAGTTTAAGCAAGCGTTATTTCCGGATTGAGATAAACGTCTTGGATTGTATGTAATAGTTGTATTCCTGCTGTCAGAGGTTTTTGAAAGGCTTTACGTCCGGCAATCAGCCCCATACCTCCTGCTCTCTTGTTAATAATAGCTGTGATAACGGCTTCCTGTAAATCGCTTTCCCCTTTCGATTCTCCCCCCGAGTTGATCAGGCCGATACGTCCCATATAACAATTGGCCACCTGATACCGACACAGATCGATGGGATGCTGAGAGGTCAACGAAGTATACATACGTGGATCGGTTTTCCCGAAATTCAGTGCAGTAAAACCACCGTTTCCAGATGGAAGTTTTTGTTTAATAATATCCGCTTCGATGGTCACTCCTAAATGATTGGCCTGACCTGTCAAATCGGCAGAGGCATGAAAATCTATGCCCTCCTTCTTAAAAGCAGGATTACGCAAATAACACCAAAGAATAGTAATCATTCCCAATTCGTGAGCGTAGGTAAAGGCCTTCGCAACATCAGTCAGTTGCCTTCGACTTTCTGACGAACCAAAATAAACAGTTGCTCCGATACCCACAGCGCCCATGTTCCAAGCTTCACGGACATTGCCGAACAAGATCTGGTCGTAACTATTGGGATAAGAAAGAAATTCGTTGTGATTGATTTTAACGATAAAAGGGATTTTATGAGCATATTTACGGGCCACGCAGCCTAATACTCCGAAAGTCGAGGCAACGGCATTACATCCACCTTCTATAGCTAAACGAACAATATTTTCCGGATCGAAATAGAGGGGATTGGCTGCAAAAGAAGCACCTGCACTGTGTTCGATACCTTGGTCGACCGGTAGGATGGAAACATATCCTGTTCCGGCTAAACGGCCATGATTCAAGAGCACTCCGAGTCCTCTCAAGGTTTGAATATTCCGGTCGGTTTTCAGCCATATTCTGTCAATAAAATCGGGAGCAGGCGGATGGATAAGAGATTTATCTATGGTATGACAAACGTGGTCTAAATAATAAGTTTGTTTATCTCCTAAGATAGAAGCGATAGAGGCATTTTTTTTCATAGACTTTTGTTTTGATCCGAAAGATTTTACGAAAAACATTTAAAAATGTTTTCCTGATCAAAAAATGAAAGTCAGTAGCGTAGGCTTATTTGTGGCCTCCAGCATAAATGATAAAAATGGCCGGACGTTTTCCGATAGGAGGCATCTGCGTTTTCCAGGCCTGAATCGTCTGTGTACGGATAAACTCGTTTTCAGTAGTGATATCACAGGCTATCGAAAGTAAAGTTTGAGGTTGGAGAATATGTAACATCTCGGTAAACAGTTTTTGGTTCCGGTAAGGAGTTTCAATAAAAATTTGAGTACGGTTTTCAACCTGAGACTGCCGTTCGAAATTTTTAAGGGCTCGCATGCGTTCGTTATTTTTAACTGGGAGATAGCCATTAAATGAAAAATTTTGTCCATTACATCCCGAAGCGATCAAGGCTAATAAAATAGAGGAAGGTCCTACTAAAGGGATCACTTCGAAATGATGTCGATGAGCTAATGCAACCAATTCAGCTCCAGGATCGGCAATACCAGGACAACCGGCTTCTGAGATAATTCCAATATCCTCTTTTTCTAACCAGGGCAAACAAGCCTCGATCGCTTTGCGGTCGGTATGTTCGTTCAGTTCCAAGAAAGTTAGTTTTTCGATTTCTATCTCCTTGTCTATTTTTTTTAGGTAACGACGGGTATTTTTAGGATTTTCGCTGGCGAATATCCTGATATGTTTAATTATATTGACAACTTCGGAAGGAATTACCCCCCAAATGTTCGTTTCGCCGAGTGTATTCGGCAACAGAAATAATTTACCCATATTTTCGAATCCAATGATTAAAAATTCTCGTATTTTCAGTTCAAAGGTAATATCTATTTTTCTAATATATGTTATCTTTGTGAGGACAATTTAAAACTGTATGAAACTTACTATTCTGGGAAGCGGGACTTCCCAAGGAATTCCGGTCATAGCCTGTAATTGCCCGGTTTGCCGCTCAAAAGATAAATATGATAAACGGTTACGTTCTTCTGCTATGTTGGATATCGACGGGCAGAAAATCATTATAGATGCAGGCCCCGATTTTCGTTACCAGATGTTGAGAAGTGAAGTGAAGGACATCCGGGCGATTCTATTGACTCATGGCCATAAGGATCATATTGGAGGCTTGGATGATGTAAGGGCTTTTAACTGGGTGAAAAAAGGTGCGATAGATGTCTATGGTAATGAAGGGACCAAAGAGGTTGTGTATAAAGATTTCTCTTATGCTTTTGCGGCATTCCGGTATCCGGGAGTTCCTGAAATCAACTATCACGTCATTGGCGAAGAACCCTTTTACATTGACCGGATTCAAGTGATTCCCATACCTGTATTACATTATAAAATGCCCGTCTTGGGTTTTCGGATTGGTAATTTTGCATATGTTACGGATGCCAAGACTATTTCGGAGAGCTCGAAGGAACGGTTGGATGGAGTAAAATATTTGGTGGTAAATGCTTTACGAAAGGAAAAGCACATGTCGCATTTTAATCTGGAAGAAGCATTGGATTTAATAGCCCGTTAGCGGCCGGAATGTACTTATCTCACCCATATCGGACATCAAATGGGACTGTCCGCCGAAGTAAATGGTGAATTGCCCGAAAACGTCCATTTGGCATACGATATGCTGGAAATAGAAATTCCTGATTCGGAAATTTCGGGAAAGTAGTTTTGGTGATTTCCTTGGTGAAAAAGAGGGCAAAATTCTTTTTATAACGGCTGAATTTATTACATTTGTGTGTTTTTTAAGAGCATAAAGGAAAAATAGTTTTTTTCCTTTATTCATATTTTAGAGTAACAGTAATTTTAATATAGATGGAAAACGGCGGAGAAAAAATTATTAAAATCAACATCGAGGAGGAGATGAAGTCTTCCTATATCGACTATTCCATGTCGGTTATTGTATCGCGGGCTTTACCAGATGTGCGTGACGGATTGAAACCTGTACATCGGCGGGTATTGTATGGAATGGACGAGTTAGGATTGACTTCCGGAAAACCCTTTAAGAAATCGGCCAGAATTGTAGGTGAAGTATTGGGAAAATATCATCCTCATGGAGATAGTTCGGTATATATGGCTATGGTACGTATGGCACAGGAATGGTCTTTGCGTTATCCTTTAGTCGACGGACAGGGAAACTTCGGTTCGGTAGACGGTGATAGTCCGGCTGCTATGCGTTACACTGAAGCCCGAATGGCCAAAATCACGGAAGATATGCTGATCGACTTAGATAAAGATACCGTGGACATGGACGACAATTTCGATGGTTCTTTAAAAGAGCCCAGTGTCTTGCCAACCCGCATACCTTATCTTTTGGTTAACGGTGCTTCTGGTATCGCTGTCGGTATGGCCACTAATATGCCACCGCACAATATTAAAGATACAATCGATGCTATTTGTGCTTACATCGACAATAATGATATCGATATCGAAGAATTGATCAAATTGATCAAAGCTCCTGATTTTCCTACTGGAGGTACGATTTATGGATACAGTGGAGTGAGGGAATCTTACCTTACTGGTCGAGGACGTATTATTATTCGCTCCAAAACTTCTGTCGAAGTATCTCCTAATGGAAGAGAAAAGATCATTGTGCATGAAATTCCCTATATGATCAATAAGGCCGAACTGATCTCCCGGATTGCCGATTTGATTAATGATAAGAAAATTGATGGTATCTCTAATATCAACGATGAATCAGATCGGGAAGGTATGCGCATTGTGATCGATATCAAAAAAGATGCGATCTCGAATGTCGTATTAAACACTTTACTGAAACATACAGCCCTGCAATCTTCTTTCGGAGTCAATAATGTAGCATTGGTGCATGGACGGCCCAAATTATTGAATCTAAAGGAATTAATTCGTTATTTCGTAGAACACCGACATGATGTGGTGGTTCGCCGTACCCGGTTTGAATTACGAAAAGCCGAAGAAAGAGCTCATATACTGGAAGGGTTGATCATTGCTTCGGATCATATCGACGAAGTGATTAAGTTGATCAAAGCCTCAAAAAATCCTCAGGAAGCCCAGACGGTATTAATGGAACGTTTCAGTCTTACCGACAAACAAGCAGCTGCTATTGTAGCCATGCGTTTAGGACAATTGACAGGCCTGGAGCAAGAGAGACTGAGAGCAGAATACGAGGAAATAGAAAAACTGATCGCTCACCTGAATGAAATTCTGGCGAATGTAGAATTGAGAATGCAAATCATTAAAGACGAATTACTGGCTGTAAAAGCTCAATATGGAGACGAAAGAAGAACAGATATCGTCTATGCATCTGAAGAATTCAATCCGGAAGATTTTTATGCCAATGAAGAAATGGTGAT
>JAETOX010000011.1 GCA_021771575.1 Bacteroides sp.
TTAAAGGATATGGAAAAAAAGTAATATTCTTTCAAGATGATTGGGATTTTCCGGATGACTTTGATTAACCCAAAGCCTCACGTTTATTGTGGGATTACTATATTTGAAAAACGACAGATATGAATCAATTAATAACTATATATATGATGAAGAAATATACAGAAGCTATTGATATGATTGCTTACTACCAAGAAAATTTCAGACACCCTAAAATGGAACAATTTTGTATTAGTGGTCTTTATGACTTATTTCCTGAAAGAGGTGACACAGAATTTCAAATAAAGCATAAATGGCCTGAATGTTGGCCAAACGTAGAAAAGGGAGGAGTATATATGTTTATTGACGTTACTGGCAATGTCTTATACATAGGAAAAACTAATAAGTTTGGACGCAGACTCGGAAATTATTGTATGTATAACGAAACAAAGGGGTGTAAGCTAAAACAGGATACCTGGAAAGGACAGCCACGATTTGTTATTACTGTTGCCGTACCAGATTCAACTTGGTTTGAAGCATATAGTTTAGAAGCATATTTAATAGATAATATTCCTACTTCGGATAATGTTATGGGGAATAAAGCATACGGCACTCTTCAGGGATAAATATGCAGTAATTCCAGTCATATATACCTTTTACAGAATTTACTGCCAACCGAAAGTATATGAGTACAGGAGTATATGAAGTTAGTATTTTATTACTCTATTACGATAGACAGGAAGTATAAATTTAGAATGTGATTGCTCATGAAGAATAAATAACGGACACAACCAAGATAGAATTAACCGTATTATGAATTACATGGAATAAGCAACTTGTTTGAACCAAGACGAAATAAAAGGTCGGAGTCGCAGGTTCGAGTTCCCATTTCGGATTAATTCTCAAGTGCTGTTGCTTTCTTTTTTAGTGTAATCTCCAAAGCGATTCGCTGGGGTTGGACTGGGGTTGGGCTGGGGATTCGCTACATCTACGCTGTATCACTAGCGCTGCCTAAGCGGTACAAAAGCGCCTGCCAACACATCTGCAACGATTGTACAGCGCTACTGAAACGACGCAGATGTAGCGAATCCCCGGCCAATCCTTAGCCAATCCCTAGCCAATCTTCATTAAAAGAGGAGTTGAGAACCCTATATAAAATAAGCTTAGGGGGCGACTGAAGCAACTTTTGAATCCGGAGCCCTACAGAGGCTATACTTCTGTAGGGCCCGGGATTCGAAACTATTCTTCTATTACTGCTTACAGTACAGAAAATAATGAGACTCAGTCCCCTCATTTTTTACAATCACAATTGCAGATAATGACGGGAGCTTCAGGGAAATCTACCGGGATCCAGGTAGCATTGCTGAGATAATTGGTGATCGTGGTCATACCGACCAGCATATTCAGATCAACCAGATGTGCGTCGGTGTAACCGGTTTCATAAAAACGTCCGGTGAGTTCGGGTGCCACCTTACCACGACCACTGACCAATGCACAGGTAAAGTCCACCAGGACAGCCAATTTTTTGTCCCATCTCACATTACCTTTCCGGATAGCCTCGATTTGTTCCTCTGTCAGACCGGTTTCTTTGGCACCTTCAGTGAAAGCAGCCAAACAATAGGGAGTTTGATTAATCTGGCTGATGACCAAGCGAATGGCCGCAGCTTCGATTGGTGTAAATACAGTAGAAGCATCTGTAAAATCCAGAAAACGTTTCAGTGCTGTTTCTGAACGGGTCATAAAAGCATATATATTTGGTATAAATCCCAATGATTTTTCCAGAGCATACAACAACTTGCGGTCGTGTTCCTGCACTTCTTCTTTTTTCGGTACCCTGAATTCTCTTCTCATAGCAAAATATTTTCCTGTTATACGCAGAACTTCTAAGAGAGTTTTACTGCCAAAAACAAAAAATCTGACTTTTTAGCAACTTTTTAACCGGCATTTCGTTTACTCCGATATACCTGATGAATAGTGTAAATACAACCCTCAAGCCATAGCGTTTCCCTGCGTGCTCTCCCCGTCCTTCCCGGATGAGAAGTTTTTATAGATGAAACAAAATATCTTTCTGACAAAATGTCCCATTTTCGTTGTTGGCACAAATATTGTTTTTAAACCTGAAAAACGATAAAATTAAATAGCAAAAATTATGATCTCAGAAACATTACAAAATGCCATTAACGAACAAATCACTGCTGAAATGTGGTCAGCCAATCTTTATCTTTCTATGTCTTTCTATTTTGAAAGAGAAGGTTTCAGTGGTTTTGCCCATTGGATGAAAAAACAATCTCAGGAAGAAATGGAACACGCCTATACGATGGCCGACTATATTTTTAAACGTGGAGGAGTAGCCAAAATAGATAAAATCGATGTCGTACCTCAAAATTGGGGTAGTGTATTGGAAGTATTCGAACATGTTTATCAGCACGAATGTCATGTTTCTGCCCTCATCGACAAACTGGTCTCTATCGCCCACGAAGAAAAAGACAACGCTACCCAAGATTTCCTCTGGGGCTTTGTCCGGGAGCAAGTGGAAGAGGAAGCTACCGCCCAAGGTATTGTGGACAAAGTAAAAAGAGCAGGGGAAACGGGGCTGTTTTTCCTGGATTCTCAACTGGGTGCCAGAAAGTAAATCATCTGACATTTACTGAAGTAAAACGCTTTAAAATACCTCGGAGAGATTTTTGTCTCCGAGGTATTTTGCTGTTCAATACCCAATGTTTAAAGGGCAAAGAACCTGGGTTTGCTATACGACGCTCTCTCTATCGGTGGATGATTCCCTTCCATTTATCCTCAGTATTTAATCAGGAAATGCGGAGCTTTTTCGACTTTTCGCCCCAAAATACAAATCACTCATTTGCAGCACATTTAGTCATTTCAGGCTGTTTTCATTTTTAATTATTATCTTTGTAGAAAACTATAGAGATGAAAAAGATCAATATTCCGTTTCTCGTTATCTCCTTCATTATTCTGGTGATAGCCTGTTCGGCTCTTTCCATGAGTGCAGTGGCCAGTAATTATCGCTTTACCTGGATAGCCCTGAATCCCTGGAACGGGGTGGAAGGTATCGCTTTTACAGTCGGCTATTTTTTGCATACCGGTAAAGCGGTAAGTTTGCTGCTAAGTATCGGTTTGCTGATGGTTATCTGGTGGCGGCTTTATGCTCTCATCAAACGGATATTCGGCCACCAATCCCGCCCTTATGACGATGAATATTGATTGCCGGTATTATTGTCTCTCATTCCAGTCGGGTAGATTTGTCCCACATCTTGATGGGTTAGATTATGTGGTTTCTGCTTGTCTATGAAGGCCCAATCACGTCCTAGCTTCATGATGATATGAAGATGCAAATGTTATTTTTAATACAGTGAAGCAAAATATTCCATTATTGATGGCTGCATTGAAAAAATACAGAAAGATTTAAATGAAAAACGTAAGGATGGTTTATAGCATCCTTGCGTTTTATATATAAGGTTTACGAATAAAACCTACCGTTCAGTATATGAATTTCCCGGATTGGCGGAATGGACGATTTTGCAGGTTTATTTATGAATAAACTTTAAATATTGATTCCGCTATTGTAAATGCAAACAAAGTACTTATATTTGTACTTAAAAGAGTACTTAGAAATGAGAACAACTAATTATACTGATTTAAGAAATAACCTGAAACATTATTTGGATAGTGTTGTTCAGGACAATACGCCATTAATTGTACAACGGCCTAATGGAGAAAGCGTAGTTGTTATTTCTTTAGAGGATTATAATGCATTGATGGAAACGGAATATTTGTTGTCGAATCCTGCAAATGCAGAACATTTAAGAGAGGGAATGGCTCAGGCAGAACGGGGAGAAACTGTCAAAGTGGAAACCGATGAGTTATGGAAATAAGATTTACTAAGACAGCTTTGGAAGATTTAGCTTATTGGAAAAAGATAGGAAATAAGCAGATTCAAACTAAAATAGCTTGTTTATTAGAGGATATAGCTGCACATCCTTTTTATGGAATAGGAAAACCAGAATCATTGAAATTTGAATTGTCGGGTCATTGGTCCAGACGTATCAATGCAGAACATCGGATTGTTTATCGTGTGGAAGATAATCAGATTATAGTAATAGTTATTTCTATGCGTTATCATTATAAACAGTAAAGAGGCTGTCATAACAAATGAGACAGCCTCTTCGTTTTATATATAAAGTTTACGAATCAAACCTACCGTTCAGTATATGAATTTCCCGAATTCACTGATAATGGTAAGCTTATTTCCTTCGCTCTCGTCATTATCGTAGCAACGACCGACGATTTGAGCATCGATATTGAAACTTTTGGAAATGGCAATGATGTCATCGGCCAATTCTTCGTTTACATAGAGTTCCATGCGATGGCCCATATTGAACACTTTGTACATTTCTTCCCAAGGGGTACCGGATTGTTCCTGAATCAAACGGAACAGTGGCGGCACTGGAAAAAGATTGTCTTTAACGACGTGCATATTTTCGACAAAGTTCATCACCTTGGTTTGTGCTCCTCCGGAACAATGGATCATCCCGTGAATTTGCCGGCGGTATTTGTCCAACACTTTTTTTATCACTGGCGCGTATGTACGGGTAGGCGACAATACCAACTTACCAGCATCTAAACCGACACCTTCCACAGAATCTGTCAACCGACATTTTCCGGCATAAACCAGTTCCTCGGGAACCTGTCCGTCATAACTTTCCGGGTATTGTTCGGCCAGATATTTGGCAAATACGTCGTGCCGGGCGGAGGTCAACCCATTAGAACCCATACCCCCGTTGTATTCTTTTTCATAAGTGGCCTGTCCGTAAGAAGCCAATCCGACGATCACGTCTCCCGGCCGTATACGGGCATTATCGATTACATCTTCCCGCTTCATCCGGCAAGTAACCGTAGAGTCGACAATAATAGTACGCACCAGATCCCCAACATCCGCCGTTTCCCCTCCGGTAGAATAGATCGTCACACCCAGCTTCCGGTATTCTTCCAACAATTCTTCCGTCCCGTTGATGATTGCTGCGATCACTTCTCCCGGAACCCGGTTTTTATTCCGTCCGATGGTAGAAGACAGGAGAATATTGTCCACAGCACCGACACAAAGCAAATCATCGATATTCATGATCAAAGCATCCTGGGCGATTCCTTTCCAAACAGAAAGATCCCCTGTTTCTTTCCAATACATATAAGCCAGGGAAGATTTTGTACCGGCCCCGTCCGCATGCATGATATTACAATATGCCTCATCGCCTCCCAGGTAATCGGGAACGATCTTGCAGAAAGCACGCGGAAAAATTCCTTTGTCGATGTTTTTGATGGCGTTGTGTACGTCTTCTTTGGAAGCCGACACCCCCCGTTTATTATATCTTTCGTCTTTTCTCATGATGATGAGTTACAGATTAAAAAAAAGTTATGATGCTATTCGATGCACATTCAAGATGCAAACTTACACAAAAGTATGAAATGTTAGGGAAATTTTTTTATAGTTTTGTAGAGAAAAACAGATATACAGAATGACGGCGACAGAGCATATCGATATACAGGGGGCTTACGAAAACAATTTAAAACACATTTCCCTGAAACTTCCCAAAAAGAAAATCACTATTTTTACGGGAGTATCGGGTTCCGGGAAATCTTCTTTGGTATTGGATACCATTGCTGCCAAATCGCGTAGGGAGCTAAATGAAACTTTTCCCAGTTTTACACAGCAATATCTTCCCAAATATGGACGCCCCCATGTAGACAACATCGAAAATCTTCCGGTCGCTATCGTCATCGACCAACGCAAACCGGCTCCGAATGCCCGGTCGACGGTAGGTACCTATACCGATATCTACGCCTTGCTCCGGTTATTGTTCTCAAGAGTCGGTAAACCGTTTATCGGTTATTCGGATACTTTTTCTTTCAACCATCCGCAAGGACGGTGTACCCGATGTGACGGCCTTGGTGAAATCAATGAATTAGACCCGCATAAACTGGTGGACTTCAATAAATCCCTGAATGAGGATGGTGTGATCAATTATGTGGCTTTCAAGCCGGGAGAGTGGCGTTGGATCCGCTATGCCCACAGCGGACTTTTCGATCTTAATAAAAAAATCAAGGATTATTCACCAGAGGAACTGGAACTTTTTCTTTATTCTCCACAGATAAAATTAAAAAATCCACCGGCCAACTGGCCGAAAACCGCCAAATATGAAGGTCTGATTACCCGGATGTACCGGAGTATCATCCATTCGGATGAAGGGAAAATCCACCGGAAAATCCTGGAACCGATGGTCACCACGGGGATTTGCCCCGACTGTAAAGGGACACGCCTGAATCAAACAGTATTGTCGTGCCGCATCGGAGGTAAAAATATCGCCGAAGTCACCGAATTTGCTATTCCGGAAATCATCCGGTGGCTACGCCAAATCGACGATCCCCTGGCTGCCGATCTCCGTCAGACGCTGATCACCCGACTGTCGGCCCTGGAAGAAATCGGACTGGGTTACCTGACTTTAAACCGGGGAATGGGCACTCTCTCCGGCGGAGAAGCACAACGATGTAAAATTGCAAAATACATCAATTCTGCGTTATCGGATATCCTTTATATTTTGGACGAACCCAGTGTAGGCCTTCACAGCCACGACATTCATCTGCTGAAAGCATCTGTACGAAAATTGCGCGACCACGGCAATACTGTGCTTCTGGTTGAACATCATAAAGAAATGATCCGGATAGCCGACCATATCGTGGATATGGGTCCCGGATCCGGCATGGAAGGAGGACAGATTTTGTTTGAAGGAGATTATCCGGGACTATTGAAAAGTGATACCCAAACCGGACGGATGATTGCAGAGAAGCTTCCCTTAAAAACCAAGGTACGTAAACCCTCGGGCTATTTTACCGTCGCACAGGCTCATGAACATAATCTGAAACATCTCACGGTAAAATTTCCTTTGGGAGTGATGACGGTTATTGTCGGTGTTGCCGGTTCGGGCAAAAGTTCGCTGATGGAATGTTTCCGGGCAACCTATCCCGAAGAAGTCATTTACATCAGTCAAAAAAATATCGGTATCAGTCTTCGCTCTACCCCAGCCACTTACCTGGGGGTTGCCGACGATATCCGCAAGTTATTCGCCAAAGCAAGTGGCATGAACAGCAGCTTATTTACTTTCAATGGCAAAGGCGGATGTCCGGTATGTGGCGGGAAAGGCGTCATTGTTTCCGATATGGCTTTTATGGATGCCATCGAAACTGTCTGTGAAGCCTGCGGAGGTCTGCGATATTCACCGGAAGCCCTGAATTACACCTTTGATGGGCTCAACATTGCCGAGGTCATGGACCTGACGATCCGTAAAGCCTCGAGCCGTTTTGCGGGCACGATCATCAAAGATAAACTCAGCCCCTTGATGGATGTGGGATTAGGTTATCTTCATCTGAATCAGGCTCTCTCGACCCTCTCGGGAGGAGAATTGCAACGCCTGAAATTAGCCTCGTATCTGAATAGCCGCGGCAAAGTGTTCATTCTGGACGAACCGACAGACGGGCTTCATGTACAGGATATCCGCCGGATTATCGAACTTTTCGATTCTATGACCGACAAAGGCAATACTATCTTCCTGATAGAGCACAACCTGGACGTCCTTAAAGCCGCCGATTACGTCATCGAGCTCGGTCCGGGTGGCGGACACATGGGCGGGGAATTACTTTTCAGCGGAACACCCACCGCACTCTTACAGTGCCCGGTATCGGTGACCGCACCTTATCTCCGCCAGGAACTACCGGATTGAGGCTTATTCTTTTTCTTTCCTCAGCATTTCGCGCATCCGCTGTCGGAGATCGAGCTGAGTACTATCGACTTTCGCTTTACGTGAAGGGATAAAGAGGTCTTTGTATTTTGCCTTCGTTATATGAAACTTCATTTTCTCAAGCGAACCCGAAAGATCTACCCCTGCCTTGAAAGGCAAAGGAGATTTCAGAACCGAGATATGGTAATTAAAAGTCATGTCGATGTTGTGCTTTCCCCCCACAGCAGCCTTATACCGGTCGATTTCCACCAGAAAAGGAAAGATTTCTATCGTCCCGTCTTTTACCCTCAAATCGACAGAGATACTATCAATCATATTCCGTTTCTTATTTTTAAACATCAACATTTTAGATATCTCGGCAAAAGTCTCACCATCCATCAGCACCAGACTATGGCCATCGAGATAAGCTGCAGCACGCAAGGTAGGTAAATCGATCATCATTGTCGAATCGAGCCAGGCATCGGCAGCGATGCGAAAATCGACTACTCCTTCGAACGATCGCAGCATCGGAAACAAAGTATCCAAAGAAGGCATCAGATGCACCAGGCTGTCGACCCGGATATCATGCATCTGCAAATCAAAACCGGAATAAGCCCGGAGTGTATCGGTAGCCCGATAAAGGGCCGAAGTTCTCATATTAGCTGCTGACGAACGTAACTCCAGATCGGAAAGCTGAATACATTGATTGCGCATCACCACTTCTCCATGGATACTGTCCAGACACAATTTACCGAATTTTATCCGCTGGATATCGGTTTGGAAAGTAAAATCAATTCCATCAGGTACGACGAACAAAGCGTTTTGTGTTTCATAATCAGTCGAATCACTAACTACCGCCACCTGGTCGATATCGTCTTCTTCTCCACTGATGGTATCCCTGAAACCGGCATTTACGCGGGCCATATAAGCCGTACCCCGATCCAATGCACGCATCAGCTGATTGCAATCGACCAAGTTGGAAGTAACGATAAGTTCAGCTTTGAGTTCTTCTTTTTTGAAAAAGGCCTTTCTCAAATTCGACACACTACCGGTCAACCGGAGATCGGAACGCCCTAGTTTTACCACCGCCGAATCTAACTGAATCTCATTGCGGTCGAAACGTAAACGGGTTCCCGGCATTTGAATCCGAACAGGGAAATAAGGTGTATAAGCCCGCATCCCCCGGAATTCGATACTACCCGTAGGAATCCAGAAATCGGTATTACGGCGGCTCCGAACAGCCCGAAGCTGTACTTCCGCTTTAGCAAAATTCAAGCGGTTGCCCATGGCACGCAACCGCAGGCTATCAACCTGCAACTCGCCCTCGACCCGAGGTACTTTTTTATTCTTTTCAGAAGGCGACAAAGCTGCTTTGGCATGCGCACTTTTCAAGCCCACCAGCAAAGTATCCCGGACGATAAACAGCGTACGTCCAAGATGCAGGGTTGAATTCACAGAAGCGACAATGGAAGTATCCCGCAAAGGAGAAGTCCGCAAAGCCAGATAAGTGGTGTCCATCAACAGACGTACTTTTTTCCTGACATGAATATCCAATCCCGAGTATCCCACAATGCCATTCAACAAATCCGTTCCCTGCACAGTTTTGGTATTTTTTCGGTTAGAAGCGAAAGTTACACCGGCTGATTTTACGTTCATCACGATACTGTCTTTCGGCACAAAAATGCGAATATCTTTCATTTGGCACCATCCCCCCACTTTCAATTTCCCATAGTCGGCATTTTTCACATCTTCGACCAATACATCGGCTTTTAGAGAAGTATTCAGCATCCCCTCGCACGTAATTCCTTCGGCTAAAGGGAAAATACGGGTCAAATCAGCAAAATTCACGATGGCATCGATCTTCGCTTTCACTGTAGGCATAGTCAACAAACGTTCTGCATTCCCTTCTATATCCACATCTACTCCTCCCCCTTTTACACAGAAATGACGTAAATCGACATACGATTCCTGTTCTTTCTGCAAATCGATAAAAGCAAATAAATCTATATTCAAACTATCGATTTTCGAGGGCATTCCGGCATAAGCGATATAACCGTCCCTGATCCTGAACTCTGAAGTCAGTAAAGGAATATTTTTCTTACCATATAAACCTTTGATTTCTCCCTGACACCAAACATTCCCCCGAACCTCTACATTTTCCGTTTTCCGTAAAATAGTGTCTGGCACCAGGTCCAGAAGCGTTTTTAAGGAAGGTATATGAATACCATATTTCACATCTACCCCGATAGTACGATTCACGGTATCTCCCCGGAAGGTGCCACCAGCGCCGAAACGAATACCATTGACATCGAATACTGCTTTATCCAAGGTGTAAAGCAAAGAATCGCGGTTGATCTTCATCCCGGTTTCCACCCCTAAAGTCAGATGTTTTACCAACAATTGCCCATTCTGCCAAAACAAAATATCCTGGGTAGAGAATTTTACTTTCAGACGTGACCTTCGTTTTCCGAGAAAACCGTCCAAGCCAAGATTCAATCCCGACAAACGGGTATACAAATGAGTGTTCCGATCATCGAATGTCAAAAATCCGTCGGTGATACGAATATTCCGTAAACGGATACCCGTCGCCCACTCTGTCGAATCGTTCGTAACAGAATCTGCAACGGGAATTTCCTGAGCCGTAGTATCCAAAGGCAAACGCAGGATATCCCAATTCGCCAATCCGGTGGAATCGATATAAGCATAGATATGAGGCCGTTCCAATACAAAATCTTTGACTACGATGCGTTTTTTAGTTAAATAAGCCATGGGATTCACGGTCAGCAAACAGGAACGCACATTCATCAACGAATCGCAAGCCCGGGGTATATTCCCATTTGCAGGATCACGAAAAGCTCCGGAAACGACTACTGCATCGTCTACCCGGATGCCCAGATCCGGGAAAGTGGAAAAAAAGGTAAGTTCGATATTCCCGAAACTCAACTCTCCATTCAGATATTGGCGGGCAGTTTTTTCTATCACCGGAGTCAGCTTTTCCGGCGTAAATATAAAATTAATGACTACTCCGATTCCTGCCATCACCAGCAGTAATAACGACAAAAGAGAGCCCAACGTCCACTTGATAACCTGTCCGGCTCTTGATTTTTTCACACATTCCGACATGACGCCACCGTAATTATACTCACTTATAGATCAAATATTTTTCCCGTATCCGACAGAATTTTTCCAACTGAGCCTCCCAATGATGACGAATCTCTTCTTCCCCTTTCCCTGCTTCGATATCCTGACGAAGCCGGGCATTTCCGGCCAATTTGTCAAAAAAAGAAGTAAAAAAAGGAGTTTCACCCGTGTAATTACAGTAAGCAGTCAGTAACCAATCCAGCCGCAGTCGCCGGCCTTTTCTAACCGCTTCGTACTGATTCCGCAGGTCCATACCATAACAGGTTTGTCCCAAACATTTAGGGTTCTTGCTCATTCCGGGTATACTACGGGGAATAAAAGAGTAAGGCATATTCTTCAATCGAGGATGGCCGAAAACCTGAAAAGGGGTATCGGTACCCCGGCCTTCGCTCACCACAGTGCCCTCGAACAAACATACCGACGGGTATAACATGACCGATATTTTATCGGGCAGATTAGGCGAAGGTCTGCAAGGCAGTTCCACCGTCTCTTCCCGCTGCCAGTTGCGGCAAGGAATCACGGTCAGTTGACATTGCACACCTTGAGCCAACCATTTCTCCCCATTGATCATCCGGGCATATTCCCCGATGGTCATCCCATAAACGACAGGCACAGGGTGCATGCCTACAAAAGATTTGTATTTTGTTTCCAGCACAGGGCCATCCACATAAAAAGCATTGGGATTGGGCCGATCCATCACGATCAGCGGAATATGGTTCTCCGCACAGGCTTCCATCACATAATGCAAAGTCGAAAGGTAGGTATAAAAACGTACTCCCACGTCCTGCATGTCGAAAATCATCAGCTCGATCCCCTGTAAATCTACAGGCAAAGGCTTTTTCTTTTTCCCATACAGGGAAACCACCGGTAATCCCGTAGCAGCATCCCGGCAATCGCCCACACTTTCGCCGGCATCGGCATCTCCGCGAAACCCATGTTCCGGACAAAAAATACGAACCAAGCGAACTCCCTGCTTCTGCAAAAAATCCACACTATGCACATAACCGTCGGCCGTACTCACAACAGAAGTCTGATTGGCCACAATGCCAACACATTTATCTGTCAACCGACTCCGGTAAGAGGCCCAATCTTCTATCCCCGGGGATACAGCCCATGCCGTACTCCAGGTCAACACACCCCATATTATTAAAATACATCTCATATCCACCAACCAGACTCCAGCGTCTATTTTTCCGTCTTTCCTTCTTCGGAATAATCGAGTTGCATAGAGAACACAATACTTTCTACCTGACGCAACATATTCCGTTTTTTGCCATCAGGCGCATACACATAGCCCATCATATAAATGATCCGGCTGTTCTTCTGATCCAAGACCACATTCAACACAAAAGGCCCTCCCATAAAATCATTTTCTGTAATCCAAAGTCCTTTTATCAGTATAGCATAATGAACTCCTTCATATTGATAATTAGCAGCCGTCATCGGCGTTACCATATCAAGGGCCATCCAAGTACTGTCAAGCGGTCCAGGAATGAATTTTTTCAATTCTTCGTTTACCCGTTGCAGGATAACCTGATAATCGAGCTGGCTCTCATGCTCATAGGGTTCTTCAAAGAAAACAATCCCCTTACTGTCGACCCGGGTTTCGGAAGATATCCACACAAAATCGGCCGTATCTTTATTGACTGTGTAGCCACCGGGGCAATACAACAATAAATCGTATTTATCCTTAAACAGATTGAATATTTTGGTATTCACTGTTTTCTTATATACATCGATCAGTCGGTCCCGTTCGGCTTTCAAGAACACACCCATGATTTTCTCTTTATTGGCATCGAAAATTTTATAAAATTCTTCGGTATTAGGAGCAGAAATTTTGAACAGCTTCTGGCTGCGTGCCCAGGGGCTATCATGATAAACCAAAGTAGCCGTATCCACCTTGCTCGAAATATATACCAACAACACATTGCGATGAGATTTGACATTTTTCTCAAAGCTGGCCGGAGGCAGGTTAATCAGGCTAAAAATCGGTTCAGGCTGAGGCAAGCCGAGTTGTGGTTGTGCAAAAAAATGCTTCACCGTATCTCCTACCGCTCCATCCCACAATGCTTTCGGCATAATCACCAATATTTCGTTCGTCGCTCCGGTCACCGGAGCCAATGCCGCCTTTCTTCCTCCCCCATCCTTGCAGGAACAGAAAGACAAAGCAACTATTCCTATTAAAGAAATAATAAACAGTATTTTTTTCATAACTTCTATTTTTTACTGCCAAGCAGTGTGAATTCTTCTACTTCGTTCCCGGTTCGTTGATTTTACTGGCAGACCAATCCAGTATTCCTTTTACCGACCCGACCAATATCTTCGACTCTACCATAAGGGGTAAGCGATATTCGTCTTTACTGACCCAGATTTTCATATTTTCGCCTCCTTTAAATACTTCTCCTTCCACCAACAAAGGCGAAAATAAATAACATTCCTGACGTTTTCCAGCAATTTTCGCTTTAGTTATTCCCAAATAACGGATATAAAGATCATATATCTTGCTATCGATCAAAATCCGGATCGGAATGAGATCATTTTTCTGGTATTTATCGAAATCGAGCTCCCGGGTCATCCAGGCCACCGACAACATATCAAAAGTACGGGGCAACAATTTCACCGTATCCGTACGCCGATACTTCCCAATCCGATGGACATCCCCCAGCACCACCGAATCCTGATAATTGAATACATAATCAAAAGTCTTATGATAGTTCCCCTCATGTGCCTTTCTGGAAAATTCATAGGGTATATAGGTATCCTTGTCATAATGAGAAATTAAAGTATCCCGAATGGTAAAAATCCAATCCCAGGAAGGCAAAGAAGAACCGACAGCTTTCAACTGTTCCGCATTCGGATATTTTTCTGAAGGTGTCAGCGAAAATTCCATTTTTCCGGCCTTTACCCATAAAAATCCCCAATTATAATACCCGGTATATACCAGTTCTTCCACTGGTGGATACTTCGACTGTGAAAAAAGCGATAAACCTCCCCCCAACAGCAACATCAATAACCAAACTCTTTTCATAATTTTCTACTTTTCACTTTCTTCATTATACGATTTCCTTAAATCAAATTCCTGCTCGATATCGAAATTTTGTTTTACGCTGATTTCAGCAGGCAGATAAATAATTTCTTCCGGTTGTTGCTTTTTCAAATACAATCCAGTATCCCATTTTCCATTCCCGTTGGCATCCAGTATAGCGCGCAATTTATATTTTCCTTCGGGGAGGAGCTCAAAAACAACTTCTTCGTCTTTATTCACCGCAGCTTCCCGGACTACTGTATACTTCCGCTTTCCATTTTCCGATTTGCTGTTTTCCGATTTATACATTTGAATAATTGTATTTCCCTGTATACCTTTTACAGAAAGAATAAGTTTCCCATAATACTCTTCTGTACGGACTTTAAATTTCTTTTCGAATTTATTATTAAATCTACCGTATAAATCGTAAACGGTAGCAGAATCGAGTTGCAAATGGTATTCCTGCCCGGCCTTCCAGTCGGCATCGACATATACCCGGCGAATTTTCAGGCTATCTTCCGACAAAGTATATGCTACATTTTCAAAAACAGTATCCACTTTCTGAGATAATTTCAACCCCTGAAGCGTGCTTTTATCGATCGGTCGGTCAAATTCCAGAAACAAGCGTCCCTTGAGGTCCAAGTCGCCGCTTACATTGGATTTGATATCGAGAAAAGTAATGGCTGACGCTTCTTCTTTCTTTTTCCCTTTCCGTTCGGTTTCTTTTTTCTCTTTAAACGTATAACGGGAGGTATCTGCATACATGACATGCCGGCCGGTACTATCGGAACGGAAATAGGAAAGAATGACGTTCAGTGTATCCCGCTTATATACACTGGAATCCCGGATCCATAAAGTAATGGTATCGTTGCCTGCCGTATGTTCCTTCAGATACCAATTCCGAGGCAGCGGTTCGGTCGTCGTAGTATCCCAGAGGCGGGCTTCGAACTGGTTCTCTCCCGGAATACTGAAAACAAAGTCGAGACGCTCACGACTCTTACGCTCGTCATCGGTCATGTACAATTGCGTCAGTTTTTCCTGAAACAAACGAAGGTAAAGGTTATTGGGGCCGTAAGCCAGGAATTCGGAGGTAACGATACTGTCGGAAGTGAGGGTATCCTGTCCCACAATCTTATCGATCACCTTAAAGGTATCCGTCCGTACGACAGGCATCACGACCGGCCGCACCAAGGTATCCAGATAAGCGAACATCTCCGCCTCGGGAGTATATTTATAATCCCGATTGGCATCCTCAATGGCTACGACACGATAAAGGGTGTCCCTCAGATTCGTGATCCGGAAAAAACCGGAGCTGTCTGTCCGGGCAACATAGTCAGGAATAGAAGTCAAAGGCATGGAGTCATTCAGATTGGAATACAACTCTACATACATGTTCAACACCGGTTCTCCCGATTCAGCATTCACGACATTTCCACTCAACTCGAGCGTATCCACGATATCTCCTGTCGAAAATACATACCGATAGAAACCCAGCGGGTTCCCTTCATTGTAATCGGAAATAGCATCGGCAAAATCTAAACTATAAGTCGTATTGGGCTTCAACGAATCACCCAAATCCACCTGTACATATTTTCCCTTCAAATGTACTTTGGGTTTCTTTTTCAGCGGGGGTGAAATGATGAATTTTTCATTGATATCCTTAAGCTGGACAAATTCATCAAAATAAATATTAACCCGCTTCTTACTGAAATTCCGGGTATAGGACACAGGATCTTCCAAAATGACTTTGGGAGGAGTGGTATCTTTAGGTCCTCCCTCGGGATATCCCCGGTTGGCGCAGGCATATATAAGCAGGGCAACGAAGATCATTCCCAACCAATCCCATCTTTTAAACGTGTGCTGATTTGTATCCATCCCTTATCTCTTTTTTCTTAACTTAGTTTACAAAGATAAAGTATAAAGGGAAAAGGGAAAAGTCAAAAGAGAAAAAGTTAAAATAAAAATGATAATTTTATTTTCTCAAAGGGTCAATGCCAGGCAAGCCAGGCTGAAACTGGCCTGTTCTATATCGCATAAGACACGAAGACATTCACCGATGGTAGCTCCAGTCGTAATCACATCATCCACCAATAAGATATGTCGGCCGGCCAATTTTTCAGGATGACGGAGTTCAAAAATATGTTCTACATTCTTCAACCGCTCACCGGCATTTTTCCCGGTCTGTGAAGCATTGTTGCGAACCCGGCAGAGGACATCCCCGCAAATGTCGATTTTTAAAACCTCATTGATTCCTTTGGCTATTTCCAGAGCCTGATTAAATCCTCTTTTTCTTTCCCGTTTGGGATGCAAAGGTACCGGGACGATGCAGTCGGCCTTACAAACACCCTCCATCCTTTCGCCTAACATGGTTCCTAAATAATTTCCCAAGTCGCGAAAAGAACGGTATTTAATGGCATAGATCAATTGTTTATAAGGACTGTATTTATTGTAATAAAAAAGAGAATACAACTGTTGGGGACGATACGCATCTTCCCACTGTGACAAGATATGTTCGCCAATATGTTGCTGAGGATAAACGAAAGGTAAATCTGCCAGACAAGCCGTACACAGGTATTGTTCCCCGCGGAGCAGGCTTTCACCACACACCAGACACACCCGAGGATACAAAAGTTCGGCGAGGGGGCCCCACAAAACCTTGAAACGGCTAAAAAGGTTCATAACTCAAAGTTTCAAATATTCATATAAATATTCTAACTCTTTTTTATTGTTTGACAAAATTATAAGTAATGCTTCCTTTTTGCAAAGCAGGAGCATCGGCTTTTTCATTAAATCTCGAACGTTCGGCAGCATCCACAGCAACCCTCCACAAGCAATCGTCAGCTTGCGACTGCTCTTCGACAATGGTAGCTTTCTGTACAATTCCCTTACGGTTGACCAGGATTTCCACCACCACTTTCCCTCCGAACTCACATTTAAACACCGGAATAGGCAAAAAACGGGCATAACGGTTTTTCAAATTATAGCTGACACTGCTCTCACCCGCATAGAAGGTGGATTTCAGCGAATCGAGCTCCTGTTCGCGGCGATCCTGTAAATTACGCAAACTATCTTGCCGGTAATTTTTATCGCGCTGTGCTTCGTATTTTCCCCGGTCACCATTTTTTTCCAGCTCCTGCATAATCTCATCGACATATTCCTGAATATTCGCTTCTGCCTGTTTGCTTACAGGTGTTGCATTTTCATTTACAGCGATAGAGCGCAACATTCGCTCCACTTCTGCATCGGCGGTCTTCTCCCGGAGTTCTTCCTGCCGCTGTTTTTCCTCTTCTTTTTTCTGTATTTCCGCTACATCAGGTGACTCCATAACGATCTCCATTTCCGTATGCACCTGCATTTTTGAAATCCCCATGCTCAACAAAAAAATAGCGAGCACCAGATGAAATATCACGGTTCCCATAAGCCCCCGGCGATGAGGATATATACAGGCAAATATTTTTTCCTTTATATTCATTTCACACTCATTTTCCTCGCTTCCCTTACTCAAACCGTATTGCCTGGATAGGCCGGATACGGGAAATGAGCATTGTAGGAATGATCAACATTAATAAAGACACCAACAATACCCCTGCATTCAACAGCAATCCATAAAAAATGTCCATACATACCGGTACAGTATCCATGTAATAGGTCGCAGCATCCAATTTGACTATCCGGAAATAAGATTGCAAACCGCCCAGGAGAATAGCCAAAACATTTCCGACAAGCATACCTCTCCCGATCAACCCTAAAGCAATCCACAAAAATAATCGTCTCAATCGCAGATTCTTATATCCTAAGGCCTTCATCATCCCAATAAAGGAAGTTTGGTCCAGAATAAAAATCAACAACCCCGACACCATATTAAAACCGGCAACCACCACGATCAGTATAAGAATGATCCATACATTCATATTCAATAAACTCAGCCAGTCGAACACCTGAGGGGCCATTTCCCGCAAAGTGGCGACCCGATAAAAATCATTTTCTTCATCCATCGGTAAAAGTAATTCTATACGCTCTTTCATACCGGCCATCTCTTTCAAGTCCTCTATTTCTACCGCCATACCGCTTACCTGTTTTTTTCCCCAACCGTTCAGCCGTTGCAAATGCCGCATATCACACAATACAAAAATATCGTCGTATTCTTTGAAGCCTGTATCGTATATTCCTTTCACCGTAAATACCCGTACCCGTGGAGGATCCTGTACAAAATGGGCCGTTATTTTATCCCCGACGCCCACATTCAACAAACGAGCCACCGAAGCCGAAACGACCACTTCATCCGAAACTTCCTCCCCGGCATAATGGGGATATTCGCCCGACTGCAAATGTCCCGTATAAAAATCAGGCCGATACGAAGTATCCATACCTTTTAAAATTACACCGTGAATCTCTTCTTTGCTTTTCAAAATCGCCGGTTTGGTGACGTAAGTATAAGCTTGAACAACCCCAGGCAACCGCCTTACTTCTCCTACCAGACTATCGCTCACCTCGATTTCATTTCCGGTATAAGATTCGTTATTTTCATAAGCCGTCATATTCAAATGTGCTGTAAATCCGGACAATTTCGTCGTTATCTCATTTTTAAAACCGAGAATAATAAATACCGACAGCAACATCACGCATACCCCCAGTGCAATACCGGCCACTGCAATCTTTACAATAGGTACCGATACGGCTCTGCTTTTACTTCCGTTCAGCAGTCTGTGGGCGATGAATAATTCGAGCTTCAATTTTTCATGTATTGGTTTACCCGACAAATTTAAGAGAAAAATTGTTTAATCCCCGAACAGACGTATCGTTTCTTGAAAAAGGGAATGATTTTCACGTGCAAACGATATAAAATTGATTAATTATAAGTTAAAATAGTAAAAAAGTATTCTTTTTTCAATTAATATTTGTATTATTGTTTCAAAATGAAAGTAATAAACTTAAATAATATCATGCAAAATAATCTGATTGAAAAACAACTGGTAGACAGGACTCTTTTACAATGTGGTGTAGATAACCTGGACGATGCTTCTATCCGGGATACGGTAAAAGTAGTTAATCTACTCGAAAAAGCCAGTGGAGAAAAATTCATCCGGATGGAAATGGGTGTACCCGGACTTGCACCTTCACAAGTCGGAACTCTGGCAGAGATTGAAGCCTTAAAACAAGGTGTTGCACAATTTTATCCCATGCTGGAAGGTTATCCCTCCCTTTCTGAAGAAGCTTCCCGGTTTGTCAAAAATTTCATGGATGTGGATATCCGTCCGGAAGGGATCATCCCGACCGTAGGGGCTATGCAGGCATCATACGTGGCTTTTATGGCTCTGACCGAATGCCACCAAGGGAAAGATACCATATTATTTATCGATCCGGGATTTCCGGTACAGAAAACCCAGCTGGAAGTTATCGGGAAACCTTATATTACGTTTGACATTTATGAATATCGGGGTGCAAAACTGGAAGCAAAACTTCGGGAATACCTGGAAAAAGGCAACATCGCCGGTATCGTTTACAGTAACCCGAACAACCCGTCCTGGGTTTGCCTGACAGAGACAGAACTTCAAATCATCGGCAAACTGGCTACGGAATTCGACACCATTATCCTGGAAGACCTGGCCTATTTCGCCATGGATTTCCGCAAGGATCTCTCTCATCCGGGTAAGGCACCTTTCCAGCCGACAGTAGCCAAATATACGGACAATTATATCTTTATGATATCGAGTTCGAAACTATTCAGCTATGCCGGTCAGCGCTTAGGATTGCTTTGTATTTCGGATGCCCTGACGCACAGGAAATACCCTCATCTGAAGGAACGGTATCATGCCGAGGAATTGGGATACACAATTACCTATAAACTCATTTATACGCAAACTTCCGGTACAGCCCACTCCCCTCAACACGCTGTTGCAGCCATTCTGAAAGCTGCCAACAACGGAGAGCTGAATATTCTTACCGATGTCAAGGAGTACGGGCAACGAGCCGAAATTATGAAAAACCTTTATCAAAATGCAGGTTTTAAAATCGTTTACGATAAAGATGGTGAAGAGGATGTAGCCAACGGTTTTTATTTTACCATTTACTATCCGGGCATGACAGGAGCGGAACTAGCAAAAGAACTGCTGTATTACGGCATTTCTTCCATCACCCTGCAAGGATGTGGCAGTACCCGGGAAGGGCTTCGGGCATGTGTGTCTCAAGTAGGATTGGATAAAATGGATATCTTGAAAGAACGAATCGAACGGTTCCGAAAAGATCACGAATAAAAAACGTAACGTTTCCACAAATTCGGGGAAAAGTGTGCAAAAATCGAGGCTTGAACTTTCATAATCACGGAATGGATGTGAAAGTTCAAAGCAAGAAAAAAAATTAATTCCTTCTTTTTTTGCTGTTTTAATTTAAAACTATAATTTTATACCCGAATTCTATTACAATGCGTAACGAAATTTCACAAATATTCGACAATTTATAATTTATTAAGATTATGGCAAAATTCAGAGGAGCAATCGTTGTTGACACCGAACATTGCAAAGGATGTAGTCTGTGTGTTGTGGCATGTCCGACCCATGTCATTGAGCTCAATCCCGATGTAAACGGTAAAGGTTATCATTATGCTTATATGAAAAACCCGGAAGCTTGTATCGGCTGTGCCAGTTGTGGTCTGGTATGTCCCGATTCTGTAATCAGCGTATATAAAAAGGCTGTAGAATAATTTAGACCACTTGTATAAATAATATAAAACTACAATAAGATGGCAGAAGTTAAATTAATGAAGGGGAACGAAGTAATCGCAGAAACCGCTATCCGTTGCGGATGCGACGGCTATTTCGGATATCCGATCACCCCGCAATCTGAAGTCATGGAAACGCTTATGCTGCGCAAACCGTGGGAAGAAACCGGCATGGTTGTCGTGCAGGCAGAAAGTGAAGTTGCCGCAATCAATATGGTTTACGGTGGAGCTTCCTGTGGCAAAAAAGTAATGACCTCATCCTCCAGTCCCGGTATCAGTTTGAAACAGGAAGGAATCACTTACCTGGCTGGTGCTGAATTACCTTGTCTTGTTGTCGACGTTATGCGTGGAGGTCCAGGCCTCGGAACCATACAGCCTTCACAGAGCGACTATTTCCAGGCAACTAAAGGCGGTGGGCACGGAGACTATCATTTGATTGTACTGGCTCCTGCTTCTGTTCAGGAAATGAGCGACTTTGTGGCATTAGGCTTCGAATTGGCTTTCAAATACCGTAACCCGGCCATGGTATTAGCCGACGGTGTTATTGGCCAGATGATGGAAAAAGTTGTACTTCCGGATTATACTCCCCGCTGGACAGAAGAAGAAATCGAAAAAATATCCGGCAGCTGGGCATTGACCGGCAAAAAGAAAAACCGGGAACATCACGTAATCACTTCTTTGGAGCTGGAAGCTCATCGTCAGGAAGTTTTCAACGAAAAACTGCAACGTAAATACCGGGAAATCGAAGCAAACGAAGTTCGTTACGAAGCCATCAATTGCGAGGATGCCGATTACATTTTCGTCGCTTACGGTTCCTGTGCACGTATCTGCCAGAAATCTATCCAGTTGGCCCGTCAGGAAGGCATCAAAGTAGGTTTGTTGCGTCCGATCACTTTATATCCGTTCCCCACTCAGCCCATTTCAGACTTATGCTCCAAAGTAAAAGGCTTTATGTCGGTAGAAATGAGTGCCGGACAAATGGTAGAAGACGTTCGTCTTGCCGTTAACGGTCGTGTAAAAGTCGACTTCTACGGACGTATGGGTGGTGTGGTACCTACCCCCGAAGAAATTGTGGATGCACTTAAAAATAAATTTTCAATTTGAGTAGAATGGAATTAACAGACATTATAAAAGAGGAAAATCTGGTTCTCAAGAAGAGCGCACTCCTCACCGACAACGTAATGCATTACTGCCCGGGTTGTACTCACGGTGTAGTTCACAAACTGATTGCAGAAGTAATCGAAGAGCTTGGTATCCAGGAACAGACTATCGGTATTTCACCGGTAGGTTGTAGTGTATTTGCTTACAATTATATCGACATCGACTGGGCAGAAGCAGCTCATGGACGTGCTCCGGCTTTGGCTACGGCTATCCGCCGCCTGCATCCGGAAAAATATGTCTTTACTTATCAGGGAGACGGTGACCTGGCTTCTATCGGATGCGCCGAAATCATGCACGCCTGCAACCGGGGAGAAAATATCGTTGTTATTTTCATCAACAATGCCATTTACGGTATGACCGGAGGACAGATGGCTCCGACCACCCTGCTGGGCCAGGTGACAGCAACCACTCCCTACGGACGTGATGCCAAACTGAACGGCTTCCCGATGAAAATTACCGAACTGCTGGCTCAGCTGGACGGAACATGCTACGTTACCCGGCAGACTGCCGATACCCCGGCAGCTGTAAGAAAAACGAAAAATGCCATTAAAAAAGCATTCCAAAACACTCGTTTGGACAAAGGTGTATCTTTCGTAGAAGTTGTAGGGACCTGTAACTCCGGTTGGAAAATGACTCCTGTCGATGCCAACAAATGGATGCACGAACACATGTTTGAAAAATATCCGTTGGGAGATATTAAAGACATTTAGTAATAAATCGTAAATACTATCTTTATGACAGAAGAAATAATCATAGCAGGATTCGGAGGACAGGGTGTTCTCTCGATGGGAAAGATTCTGGCTTACTCAGGAATCATGCAAGACCAGGAAGTATCGTGGATGCCTTCTTACGGTCCGGAAATGCGGGGAGGTACGGCTAACGTAACGGTGATCATCAGCGACGAACGTATCAGTTCACCGGTATTGAACGCTTTCGATTCAGCCATTGTACTGAACCAGCAATCCATGGATAAATTCGAGCCGTTGGTAAAACCGGGAGGAACCCTGATTTACGACCCGAACGGTATCACCCATCATCCTACACGGAAAGACATCAATATTTATCAGATCGAAGGTACCCGTCTGGCTGCTGAAGGCGGAAATCCCAAAATTTTCAATATGATTATTTTAGGCGGTTTCCTGAAAGTAAAACCGATCATCAACCTGGACAACCTGGAAAAAGGACTGAAGAAATCTCTTCCTGTCCGCCACCATAACCTGATCCCGATGAATATCGAAGCCGTACAAACTGGTATGGACCAGCTTATCACGGTACAAAAGTTATAATAACCCTTTTCTCACCTTACTAGAAAGAGCTGTCCGGCCTGCTTCGGACAGCTCTTTTTTATTTCAATATCAAAAGGCCAAAAGCACTCTAAATGTCTATCATTGCCCCAGAATATAGTCTACTATTCTTTATAGGACATCTGCAACAACTTTTCCCGGGTTTCAGAATCGGCAGCCCTCATTTGGTTAATCATCCGAATCAATCGGATAGAACCGATCCCAGGACACCGGGACGGATATATAAAGCTTTAACGTTTTGTCTAGTATAGAGTCAGTCCAATCGATAGAACCAGATACCGACACCATAAAAAACCAACCGATGATAGCGAGTATCGGACTCAAGAAAGTTACGATCAAAGCTTTCTTTCTCGACTGATGTACCACAACCTTACTATCCATCCCAGGGGTTTACTCCCGTACAGCTTTATCGTTTACCTCGCCTTCCGACAACATGGTTAACGAAATATCTGTCTTTTTCTCTTCATTCAGAATTTTTTGCAGCAATTCGGCAACCTCCGTTTCACCCATATCCTCAGCAAATACCACCAACGTTCCATAAGAGGCTATCTCATAATGTTCGGTTTTCTGACCTGCCATTACCAAACCGGCATCCCGTGTATAAGTATCTTTATCTGTGTCTTCGATGATACTTTCGGCTTCCTTAACCAAACCTGCCATCGCTTCACATTTTTTTGCTTCGGGTTTTTCTCCCATCCGTTCGAACACTTGTTCCAGTATTCTGATCTGCCCTTTGGTTTCTTCGGTATGTTTTTCAAAAGCCTGAGCTAATTTTTCGCTTGTAGCTGCTTTTGCCATCTTAGGTAATGCTTTAAGCAAAGCCTGTTCAGCCCAATAGATATCTTTCAATTGGTCTATAAAAAATTCTCTGAATTTACCGTTTCCTTTTTGTGAGGCAGTTTTTCTGTGTGTCTTACTTTTTGCTTCCATAATTTTTTTCTTTTAATCATTACATTGAAACTCTAAAATGCCAGAAAACTGACATTTTCTCTTATATTATTTCAACGTACTCAGAGGAAAGCAAGTTGACAAACATCCGATTAAATTTACTTATTTTACGAAAACAAAGCATAACCTTATGTGGTTAACTCTGATCCTGTTAGCTAAGCATAAGCAATACCCTTTCCCCACTGTCGATAATCCACTTTTTTAATTGTATAGGCTGTTGTCTGGCAGCAATTTTATCTGCCAACAACAGCTTTTACAAATACAAATCATCGGGATACTAACCGATCTTTTCATATTTTACCGTTTTAAATAAAACGACCGGTTATCCAGCACTTCTACCTGACTTTATCCTTTCAACCGATTCCGAGTTTTGATAGCTTCTCTTCCAAGAAGAACTTTAATCGTATAAATTTCTTTATCCAATTTGGATATCCCCTTCGTATTTCTCATATTTGTTTTTACATCATAGTTCAAAGTTGAACTATTTCCTGTAAAAGTATCGAAAAACTCAAATCCATCTTTTCTTCCGATACTCTACTGAAAATTTTACTAATAGCCGGATGATACAGGATGTTAATTTTCTATTTTCAGGTTTTAAATATCTACTTATCCGTATCTTTGTATCGTTATTATATTCCTGAAATTAAAAATGATCCGGTTGTTAAAATTGGCCACTAAACGTTGGCTGTGGAAGTTATCCTTTGGCTTTTTTGCATGTTTTATGAATCTGGCTGTACTACAAGCCAGTGAGGCTGCAGCTCAGGCAAACAATTATATATTGATTCTTAATACCTATAATGAATCTTTTCCGTGGAGTAATAGTGTTACAACACCTATTATGCATCAGATCAGCAAAATAAAAGAAATGGATGCTTATATTGAGCACCTGAATCTTTTTATGGTGCATAATCCACCGATGCTAAAATTTTATCCCCACCTTTTACAACAAAAATATGGGAAAAATCCTCCACGTTTGCTGGTGATAGTAGGCAACCCGGCAATGATCTTCGTTAAAGACCTAAAAGCCCTATGGGGCGATTTCCCGATCCTTTTGTGTGGTGCAACTCCTTACCTTTACCCGAAAGAATTCTATACTTCCATCCATGTCGACAGTATTCCCGAAGAAAAGACCCTCTTGTCTGACTTAATTCCGGAATATAATCTTACTTTCATGTATACTCCTGCCTATTTGGAAGAAAATGTCAAATTGATGAAACAAATGCTTCCCGGAATGAAGAAAGTATTTTTTGTATCCGACGAAATGCCTCCAAATTCCATTTATACTCATGAATTGAAAGTATTGATCCAGGAGAAATTTCCTGATCTGACTTATCGCCACCTCTCATCCCATACCTTATCTCTGGAACAATTATACGATTCTCTGCGAATGTATCACCCCAACAGTGGTATTTTAGTCTCCAGTTGGTATACTCCAGTCATTTCCTCTACTTATTTTATCAATGCCAATCGTAGTATTGCCAGTGTATCGCTGCCTCTCTTCACCTTACGCTATGCCGGCATGGATGACGGAGGAATGGTAGGTGGATTTATGTATAATGAAGAAAATTTTACCAAACAACTTATATGTGCTATCGACAATATCTTAGCAGGTAAACCAGCCCGTGAAATTCCATTTTATTATCCGGCAGATGGTCGTCCGACTTTTAATTACCAAACTTTAGTAGATAAGGGATTGAATCCGGAACTTTGTCCGGCTAATACTTTGTTTTACGATAAACCGATAGGATTTTTCGAAAAATACAAGTGGATTATTTTGGCAATAGTAGCAGCTCTTTTCTTTATCGCATTAGCACAGCAAAGGCGAATACGCACCCTGAAAGAGCTTCGGAAAGCTCAGCAAAAAGAATACGAAAGTCATGTACGATATGTGAACCTTATCGATAATATGCCCATTTTGTATACAAAAGAAAAAGTAGTAAGAGACGCCAATGGAAATATTACAGATATGGTTTTCCAGGACATCAACCGTTACTTTGAGGTTTGTCTGAAACAAAGAAACGATATAATCGGGAAAAAGAGAAGCGAAGTATATCCAGACTCCCGGGAAGATTTTATTCATTTTGCAAAAATTGTCCTAGAAGAAAAGAAAACCCTGACTTTTTCATATTATTTCAAGACTTTTCAAGTGTTTTACGATGTAGTCATGAATTGTTCTCTTGAACCGGAAACAATAGATATTTTTTGCATCGACAGCACAGAACTGCACCAAACTCAACAACTATTACATTCCACTAACGAAAAACTTTCGATGGCTCTGGAAGTGGCCAATATCATTCCTTGGAAATGGAATCTGCAAGAACATACTATCCTATGTGATATCAATCATCCGGTAGTCATGACAACCATGCCCAGCCAATGGAAGGAAGAATCGTTCAGTGTGTCGGAAGAAGAATATTTTGCGAAAATTATCAAAGAAGATCGTCCCCGGGTGATGGCTTCTTACCGAGCTCTGATCGAAGGACAGACCGAGAAAGTAAAAGAAGAATACCGGGTCATAAACGACAAGTACAAAATCGATTGGGTGGAAGCCCAGGCGGTGGTTGCGACAAGAGATGAGAATGGTAAACCCCAAATTCTGATAGGATCGTCGTTGGTCATTACCCAACGCAAGGAAATGGAACAGGAATTGTTGACAGCCAAAGATCGTGCCGAAGAATCGAACCGATTGAAATCCGCCTTTCTGGCAAATATGAGTCATGAAATTCGTACTCCTTTGAATGCTATCGTCGGATTTTCCAATATCCTGGCTTTGACCGAAGAAACTGAAGAAAAAAAAGAATATCTAAAAATCATCGAAAACAACAATACGCTGCTTTTACAACTAATCAGTGATATTCTCGACCTTTCCAAAATAGAAGCAGGTACCATCGAATTTTATTATTCGAATGTCGAATTGAACGATTTAATTCATGAATTGAAAAATACGATGAGCTACCGGACCGACCCCAAAGGTCTGAAATTAATCGCTTCTACTCCTTCTTCCGAATGTTGGGTACAGACCGAACGTAACCGACTGCTTCAGGTAATGAATAATTTATTGACTAATGCAGTCAAATTCACATCGGAAGGAAGTATTACGTTCGGTTACGAAATCAAAGGCCAAGAACTCTATTTTTATGTTACCGATACCGGCTGCGGAATCCCTGCCGATAAAAAAGAAACAGTTTTCGAACGTTTTGTCAAACTGAATAGTTTTGCACAAGGCACAGGTCTGGGACTTTCGATTTGTCAAACGATTGTAAATCACATGGGAGGCCAGATCGGAGTAGAATCGGAAGAAGGCCAAGGAACAACCTTCTGGTTTACTCTTCCTTATCAACCGGCACAAAGGGAAACTGCCTGTTCTGATCGCCGAAGATAACACCAGCAATTATCGGCTCTTCGAATCGATCTTAAGACAGGAATATCGATTGTTCCATGCCTGGAATAGGGAAGAAGCCGTACATCTCTGTGCCGATTATTGCCGTGACAGCTTTTGCCATGCTTCGGATGAACAAAAAGCCATAGAAAACGGCTTCGACGGATATATGTCGAAGCCGCTTCACAGACCTTAGTTGAAACAGCAGATTACTGCTATGTTACAAAAACGGATTATCTTTTTATAGTAAGGGGACCCAAGACTAACCAATCATAACCACCAAATATTTGGTCTGTTTCCAGAAATTATGCTCATCACTGATTTTCAGCGTCAGATTACCGTCTTCATCCGTTTCGAGCGTATAAGTATCTTTGGGGTGTACGGACAAGATTTTAGCTTTCTTACTTTTTAAAGGTAACGTCTTGATTTCGCGGATATCCAGATCGGCAAAATTGGCTTTCTGTGCCTGCGAAGAAACGATGGGCGGACAAAAAATTCCCTGGCGAGAGATGACCTCAGCATCTTTCAATTCCTTCCGGCTTCCAATCAAATAATGGGCTTGGTGGAGCGTGATATCTTGCTCGTTCAAAGTCATTTGTTGACTTTTATTTGCTTTATCTAAAGCTTCCACATTTTCAGTCAGATCGGCAACTTCTTTGGTTTTTACCGCCAACTCTTGATTTTTAGCTGCCAACTGGGCGGTAATGTCGGTGATCTTCTGATTCCTTACTTCTAATTCAGCTTTTAGATTGGCCATCATTTTTTTAAACTCTGCCGATTGATTTTTATTCTTCTTTTCCAGTTTATCGATCTGGCTTTTATAGCCGGCAATGGCATCCGAAATGGCTTGTACATCATTTTTCAGGCGGGCCAATTGTTGCCTGGACTTACTACTGCTTTTACTTTCTTTTTCAGCTTCCAGTGTCAGTAAATGCTCCGCTTCCCGCAACGACTGCATGCCAGCCGAAATATCGTTCAGGTCGGCGAACATACCTTCCATTTCAGCATGCTGAGCCGTAAATACCGTGTTCAATGAATCCAAACGGGCTTGCAGAGTTTTATATTTCTGAGAACTTTCCACACAACTACTCAGGAAGAACATCGATGCTCCGATTCCTAATACAATAAACTTTTTCATAACATCTTCTTTTTAGTTAGATTTCAAACATAGAAAGGACAAATACCGTGCCCGAGCTAGGCCCACGAACACATCAACCTATTTATCAGTAAATTATCCATTCTAACCTCTATTTAAGAAAATGGGAAATATGGGGAAATACATAGAAAAGTGTGGATAATTTCCACAAAATCGATGAAATAATATTACAATTCTTTCCTGTCTTTTCTGTAATACTCTACCGTGTTCTGAAACATTTTTTCCACATCGCGCATTTTATTCTCTTTAATAAAACGATTGTTCGTTTTTATCTCATTCTTGATGCGGTTATAATAAACTTCCGGAAGATTACTCTCTTTCAGAAAAACGCTTCGTTTCATCCGGAACACAAACCGGTTATTCTCGACTTTCAAGAAATTCAAAACTACTTTTTCTAAACTTCTTTTCATTTCCAACTGCTCGACTGTAAGTAAACTATCCGGTATTTTATCAACATAGCTCATCTTCAGTTCCCTTTGTTCCAGTGTCAGTTCACTGTCCGGCAAAGTGTACACCAACCGCCCATCTTTCAGCCACGGAGAAAGCGACGGTTGCTTATAAGTTCCGCACGAAAGAAAAGAAAATAAAAAAATAAGTAAACTTACTGATTTGAAATTCTTCATTCGCTTCAAGTTAATGACAATTCCATACACATTTACCACCATTACTATCACTTGTTTGAAAAGATACAGTTAAAGAAGTATTAGATGCAACTGTCATAACTGTAAATACAGAATTCTTTCCAATAAGCCCAGTTCCTCCTCCAGTTCTAACTTCTCCTTGAGCTTTAGTCGTCAAATTATAAAAAGGAAGTATAGCACCGAAAGATATACAATTAAAAGTTACTTCTTTCGTTCCCAAAGGAGCGAAACCTCCACCATACCCAATTTCTTGCCCTGATGTTGTAATTGTCCCTCTTAATTCACCACTTTCGGAACGTGTTTTTAATCGGGTAACATCCTCCTCCACTTCTATATTTTCCTCATCAGCTTGAGGGTCTATTAATACTAAAGTTTCTTCGGTATCTGCTAAATGTTCCTCTATTTTTTCGTTAGTGAATGCAATCTCATCTAAAATTCTATCATAATCTTCTAGAGAAATACCAAGATTTATTGCTTCCGTTTTGGATAGATGTAACTCATATTGATTATCATTTAATACTAAATATTTTACAGCAATCAAGGAAGCATTTGTTGAATTCAAAGTCATAATATTCTGCTTTTCACAGGATATTAAAAATAAAGTTCCTAAAATAAAAGCTAAGATTCTTTTCGTAATAGTTAATTTAATAAATTTACGATTCTAATAGAATCACACTACATCTTTAATAAAAATATTTCTTTTGCAATTTTAATTGATACAAAGATATTAATTTATTCCAAATCTTCATCATATTATGAAAATTTTGAGCATCTTAGTAAAATAAATGACGTAAAATTGAGCAATTATGGTAATTGCAAATATTTATTCATTTTACGTTTTATTCTGTCTATAGTAAAGGAAGGCACCTTCACGGGTTTTACGATAATTTGCCCAGCTAATCGACGAGCTTCAGCAGTACGCCCTGTTTGTTCATAAAGCTTCACCAAACGATAAAGCGGCATAAAGCGGTTGGGACACATCCGGGCGGCATAGCGATAATGGCATTCCGCTCTGTCGTATTCTCTTAAATGGCAATAATTATCGGCCAGTAACATCTGTACGTCAATATCGTTCATTCCTTGAACACATTCCGTCAATATTCGCAAACTTGCCATCCAACGCTGCGCCACATACAGTTCCGCACCATTAATTATAGAAAAATAAAGAATTTTCGCGCATAAAAGGATATAACGCATCGTAATCGGACAAAACCTCCTCTGTTCGACCATTAAGAGATAAATGGGAAATACGATATCACTCACGCTCAGCCCGGTTCCAGTATAAAGTAACAATTAACACATTATCAGCCAGCCCCACCTCTCTTCCTGATGTCGCTCCAACCAATCGGCCTGATAATCCATATACTTTGCCTGAAAAGCGTCCGTTCCCAGCCCCATCCAAGGAGACTCCACTCACATCGCCAACGAACAATTCCATACCAGTAAACGTCCGTCGGCCGAATTCTTTTTCCAAAAATACAAGCCAAAGATGATTAATACTCCCACTAAAACAAGCGTCATTTTCATCCAAGCAACTAGACGGGAATCATGCAAAAAGAAACGGCAAACAGCTGCAACCGTTAAGCTTCCCACCGCCACAATTCCGGTGCGAGCCCCAGATATGACCCCAGCGACACCAATCAACCCCACAGCCAAGCCTCCCCAAACCTTCCAGCCAATAGAGCGCAAAACCGAAAAATAAAGCGCCGCAGGAAAACAAACAGCCAAACAAGCTGCTAAACCTGCTGGATTCTCAAAGGTTCCAGTCACTGGAAAAGAATCCCGATATACCGGACATACTCCCGTATATTGACCGATCACCAATTCGATCACCCCCAATAGTACCAATCCCCCGTACCAGTCCTTCAGCTTTCCCCAAGTAGAAAAATGTCTTACAATAACAAACAGGAGCCACAAAGCACATCCCCACACCGCTGCCTGCCAAGCCAAAAAGCCGTCGACCGATTTACCGATCACTATACTATCACTGACAAAACCGCTGCCCAAAACACCCAACCTGAAAATCTAACACTTTTACCTATCAAGAACGGAAACAAGATACCCACTACTCCTGCCACCACTCCCATCCAAAGGATTCCCGGCGTATAGAAACGATCTACATACCCGACCGGAAAATAAAATACATCCCCCAAGATTACCAAAAGAAAAAAACGAAAAAAAGTCTCTTTTGATATACCGTCATTCTTTCGATTATAATCCCCAACATACTTAAATTTTCTCAAACATTTATTTTCCTACCAAAAACGAATCTCCCCATTTTCCAATACAAACACCCGTTCTTCCACTCCTTGCGTCAGGTTCCGTAACCAGTACAAAGCTCCCATCGGAACTTTTTCATATTCCAGAAAAAAATCCTTTGCTGTTTTCCTGCCTAATGATTTCCAACCTTTCCGGCCGTAATAATACAATTCATATACATTGTCCGGATAAATTCCGTTTCCATCATTCCGGGGCAAACAGATCATCCGGCGGATACTAATCGGTTTCCCAAAATCAATAATAAGGCTATTTTCCGGTGAAGCGGGACAAGTCAATGGGTCTCCATCCAGACAAGCCTGTGTCGAAGGTAAAGTCGTTGCCGAGATCCTGTTGCCAATATCATCCCAAAAGTATAAATCTGCAATGTGTCTAACGGCATGTGCCGATAAAATCCGCCAATAACGATATGCCTTGGGCGACTCCCAGGTCCGTTCTATATAATATTCGTTCCACTGCTGTTCCAACATACATAAATTTTCGGGATTCGTGAACAAAGAATCCTGATCTCCCTGAACAATTACTCCCTGAAAAGAATCGGAAAAATCCGTACGGGCAGTATAAGGATATTTACGATATAACCGCAAATCAATTGTATGTAAAGTATCGGGCACCAATTGCTCCATAAGGCCGTTTTGCCTCAAAACGAAAGGCCAATTCATCGCACACATTTCCTCACCTACAAAAAATGTAGGAAGATAGAGAATATCTTTCCCCATATTGTCGAACACAACATCTTCACCGTTATGCTCCCCCCTGGCAATAGGACACCAATTCAGATTATTGAAAACACATAAATACCCATACCGAAGCCTGGCTGGCATATTCCACTCAGCTCTCACCCGGATAGTTTCAGTCTGAAAATATTCGTCGGTAACATCCCGGTTAAACGGATCGCAAAAGAAAGACGGAACATATTCTCCATGTCCTGGACGTAAAGAAAAATTATGGGCATATGTTCGTCGATACACTTTGGCAGCTTTACTTGCCGGAGCCCCGTAAATGGTCGTATTTTTCCGAAAACCAGACAGGAGCTTACGCCAATAATGATAACCGTTGCGATTGGGATAATAAGGAATAAAATCCAAAGCACATGGTAGCCCCAAAGCCCGGGCATGAAAGACTTCTGCTAAAAACATATACCGACAATCCATGTGCAAATTTTGGCCGACCAATTCACTGTAATGCATATATCCGGGATATCCGGCAGGTTCTTGAAATTTTAATATGGAAGCGAATACCTCGTACTTCCGTTCTTCTCTTCGTAAATAATTCTTTATTGAATTACTTGTTATATGAAAAGAATCCCGCCATAGATCCAGTTGTTCATATTCCAATCGATAAGGTAAAATATAATCCAAAAACATATCGAAAGGCAAATCTCTGGTCCAGGGATAACGTTGAAACTGTGCGTATGCACTATCGATATGCTGAATAAGGAAATCAGCTTTTATCGTTGTAATGTCTTCTATTTTTTCTAAATCTTCTTGCTCATAGACCCCCAAACAAATATCCAGCGTTTTCCGGGTAAAAAAAGGATATGAATTCATTTGCCGGCATCTTTCCGTAGTATAGCTATAACCGGTGGCATGCCCCGGCATATTCTCGATAAGAAAACAGGCAGCCCGCCATTTCAAACTATCGCCCGGATGCCTGGCATAATGGTCCAATACGTATTCCAACTCCTGCCTGTTATCGCCGGCCAACCGTAATGCCTGTTCTAAAGCTGTTTCGCAACAGGAACATAATAAAACGATTAAAACTAATCCGTATAATCCGAAATTTTTTATTTTCTGACGAACTAACGACATTTTCAACCCAATTTATGATCTAACTTTTTAGGGGGCACTTCACAAAAATGCCCCCTTCTTCCAGAACGAATATCGATCTGGCATTTATTTACGATAGTCGTAAAAACCAACTCCGGTTTTACGTCCCAAGAGATTCGCCCGTACCATTTTTCTCAGCAAAGGATGTGGACGATATTTCGAATCACCGAATTCGTGGTATAAGACTTCCATGATGGCCAAACAGACATCCAGACCGATCAAATCGCCCAGTTCGAGTGGTCCCATGGGATGGTTGGCACCCAATTTCATGGCAGCGTCGATTTCTTCTTTTTTAGCGATACCATCCGCCAGGATACCGATTCCTTCGTTCACCAGCGGAATCAGGATCCGATTCACGACAAATCCGGGTGCCTCGTTTACACTCACCGGCACTTTACCGATTTCTTGAGATAAAGCAAAGACTTTATCGTGCACTTCGGTAGCCGTGAGCTGGCCTTTGATAATCTCCACCAGTTTCATTGCAGGTACGGGATTAAAGAAGTGCATACCGATAACCTTTTCAGGCCGTGAAGTAATGGCTGCTATCTCTGTAATCGACAAAGAAGAGGTATTGGTAGCCAAAATAGTATCCGGACCGCAAATCGCATCCAGGGTTTTGAATATTTCATGTTTAGTAGGCATATCCTCGGCAATAGCCTCGATCACCAGATCAGCATCCTGGCAATCTTCGTATCGAAGGGTATCTGTCACTCTTCCCAGAATCTCTTCTTTTGCAGCAGCTTCGAGCTTGCCTTTCTCTACCATCCGGGAAAGATTCTTATCCATAGCCTTGTGAGCTTTCGCCAGCGAAGCTTCCGAACGGCCTTTCAGCAACACTTGATGCCCTGTCTGGGCAAATACCTGGGCAATCCCATTGCCCATCGTTCCTGTACCGACAACACAAATTTTCATAATGCTTATCATTTTATTATTTCATTCATTAATATCCTTTGAAATCCGGCTTCCGTTTCAAAAGGAATGCATCCATACCTTCTTTTTGATCGGTCGTAGCAAAACACAGTCCGAACAAATCGGCCTCCAGGACAATCCCCGTCTCGACATCGGTTTCCACACCCCGGTTGATGGCTTCCTTCGCATAGCGGACAGCCAGTTGAGCCTTAGAAGCTATTGTCTCTGCCATAGCAAAACATTCTTCCATCAACTTTTCCGGTTCCACGACTTTATTCACCAAACCAATCCGGCAAGCCTCTTCCGCCGGAATAACAGCCGCAGTATAAATCAATTCCTTGGCTTTCCCCAATCCGACTAAACGAGGCAAGCGCTGGGTTCCGGAAAAACCGGGAGTGATCCCCAACCCCACTTCAGGTTGTCCGAATTTAGCCTTCACCGAAGCGATACGGATATCGCAAGCCATGGCCAACTCACACCCGCCGCCTAAAGCAAAACCATTTACTGCAGCAATAACAGGTTTATCCAGTAGTTCGATCTTTCGAAAAACTTCGGCACCCAAACGACCAAAACGCTTTCCTTCCTCCGCTTTCATTACGCTCATCTCGGCAATATCCGCACCAGCCACGAAGGCCCGGCCTTCGCCCGTTAAAATCACGACATCGACTTCCGGATCTTGTGCCAGCTCGTCGAAAGCATGATCCAACTCCTGCAATATCAGCGTATTCAAAGCATTCAACGCCTCGGGATGATTGATTTTAACCAAACCGATCCGTCCCTGCTTTTCAATAATTAACTTTTGATATTTCATTTTTAATGTAACAATGGAATAATGTGCAAATGTAACAATGAAATATTGTACTAATAACCTGTACATTATCACATTGTTACATCATCACATCGGCACATTTCATTTCCGCATCGCTGCCAGTTTTTCTGTCAGGAGGGGGACAATTTTCTTTACATCACCGACAATACCCAGATCTGCGGTATTGAAGATAGGAGCATATTTGTCTTTGTTAATAGCGATAATAAATTCCGACTCTTCCATACCGGCCAAATGCTGGATCGCTCCGGAGATACCCATGGCGAAATACAAATCCGGACGTACGGTTTTACCGGTTTGTCCTACCTGACGATCGTGCGGCATCACGCCGGCATCAACCATAGCCCGCGAGGAAGAAACTTCGGCATTCAAGGTTTCTGCCAGTTTACCCAGCATTTCGAAACCTTCAGCATTACCAACTCCACGTCCTCCCGATACCAAAACCTTTGCTTCGGTGATATCGATCCGGTTTTTTTGTTCCTTGATCGTTTCCAGCACCTTCACTTTGAATTTCGATTTATCGAAAGCGATATGTACGTTTTCTACCGTTCCCTGACGATTCTCGTCTTTCGGTTTGGCACGCATCACGCCCGGTCGTACGGTAGACATCTGGGGACGATGTTCTTTGCAAATAATGGTAGCCATCAGATTACCTCCAAAAGCAGGACGGGTCATCAACAGTTCCCGGTCGTCTGAAATCGCCAGACCGGTACAGTCGGCGGTCAATCCTGTTTCGAGACGGGCCGATAAACGGGGACCGAGATCCCGGCCGATCGTTGTTGCACCAATCAACACTACACTAGGTTTACGTTCATGCACAATCTGAGTAATAGCCTGAGCATAAGGCTCAGTGGTATATTGCACCAACTCCCGCTCATCGGCACACAACACAACATCGGCACCGTATGCGATCAATTCCTGTGCTTTATCCGAAATTTCATAGCCCAGCAACATAGCCACCACTTTCTCGTTGAGGCTATCTGCCAATTCCCGGGCTTTTCCCAGCAATTCTATAGCTACTTTCTGAATAACGCCTTCCCGTTGTTCGATGAACACATAGACGTCTTTATATTGAGATTTATCCATGTTTTATCAGATTATAAATTTTTCTTTCAGTTTTTCGATAATCAAATTGGCAGCTTCTTCCGGTTCCATCTCGAACACTTTCCCAGCAGCCTTTGCTCCCTTGGTAAACGATTTCCATACCCGGGTAGGAGAACCGTTCAAACCTAATTTAGCTTCGTCTACACTGATATTATTATAATTCCATACTTCCACTTCGCGGTCATACGCTTCGACGATTCCGCGCACCGACATATAACGAGCTTTATTCGCGGTAGCCAACACGGTCACGATGCAAGGTCCTTCTACCTGTAACATCTGGTAACCCTCTTCAGTAGATTTGCGGATAGTAAAGGTCTTCTCGCCGTCGAACTGTAAATCTTCGACATAAGTCACCTGCGGCAGATCCAAGTGTTCGGCAATCTGCGGTCCCACCTGTGCTGTATCACCGTCGATCGCCTGACGCCCTGTGATAATGAGGTCGTAATCAAGCACTCTCAATGCTCCGGCAATGGCATTCGAAGTCGCCAGGGTATCCGCTCCGGCAAATTTACGGTCACTGAGGTGGATCGCCCGATCGGCCCCCATCGCAAAAGCTTCGCGCAAAATATCGTCGGCCTGGGGAGGTCCCATGGTAATCACCGTAACATGTGCACCGTATTTATCTTTCAATGCCAGCGCCATTTCCAGCCCCCCTTTATCATCGGGATTCATAATACTGGGTACTCCGTCCCGGATCATTGTCCCTGTCACGGGATCCAGTTTTATTTCTGTCGTATCCGGTACTTGTTTTATACAAACAATTATTTTCATTCTATATCTGTTTTTATTTATTTACATTTTATTTTTCCTCCCGGGCTCACTTTAACAGAGCGGCAGCGATCACCATCCGTTGCACCTCGGATGTACCTTCATAGATCTCTGTGATTTTTGCATCCCGCATCATACGCTCAACCGGATACTCACGGGTATATCCATATCCACCATGGAACTGCACAGCCTTGGTGGTTACTTCCATAGCTGTTTCGGCAGCAAACAATTTGGCCTGAGCCGAATCCACCGAATAAGGTTGTTTCATGTCTTTCTTCCAGGCGGCCATACGCACCAGCAAACGGGATGCCTGAATTTTAGCCTGCAAATCGGCCAGTTGGAATTGGGTATTCTGGAATTGTCCGATGGCCTTGCCGAACTGTTTTCTTTCTTTCACGTATTTTACCGTCTCATCCATAGCTCCCTGAGCAATACCCAAAGCCTGAGAAGCGATTCCCATCCGGCCACCGTCAAGGGTTTTCATTGCAATCTTAAAACCTTCTCCCACTTTGCCCAGTAAGTTTTCTTTCGGCACAATACAATTTTCAAAGATCAGTTCGCAGGTAGCAGACCCCCGGATACCCATTTTCTTTTCTTTTTTCCCAATAGAAAAGCCCGGGAAATCGCGCTCCACGATGAAAGCGGAGATACCACGGGTACCCTGAGATTTATCGGTCATAGCCATCACGATATAAACATGTGCATAAGCAGCATTGGTGATGAAAATCTTGGAACCGTTCAGCACATAGTGATCATCTTCCAGGACAGCCATCGTCTGCTGAGCCGAGGCATCTGTACCGGCATTAGGCTCGGTCAATCCGAAAGCTCCGATCCATTCCCCAGAACACAATTTCGGTAAATATTTTTTCCGCTGCTCTTCGTTTCCGAACTCATAGATCGGCGAAGCACAAAGTGAAGTGTGAGCCGAAACGATCACCCCGGTCGTAGCACATACCCGTGACAATTCTTCCACAGCCATGGAATACAATACATTATTTCCCCCGGCACCCCCATACTCTACTGGGAAAGGGATACCCATAATGCCTAATTTAGCCATTTTTTCCACCGTCTCCACCGGGAAGCGTTCTTCCTCGTCCACTTCAGCCGCCAGCGGTTTTACCTCTTTCTCTGCAAACGCTCTGATCATTTGCAGGAACAATATTTCTTTCTTTGATAATGAAAAATCCATAATAATAAATTAATATATCGTTTTAACACATTTTCTTCAGTTCAGGAGAAACGATCAGTTCAGCCTCAGTAGCAGCTTGTACCTGCTCCACCGTAAACTCGGGATGTATTTCCTTCAATACGATTCCTTCCGGAGTGATCTCCATCACGCCCATTTCTGTTACGATCATATTCACCTGTCCTTTAGCTGTCAGAGGCAACGTACATTTTTTCAGGATCTTCGGATTTCCTTTAGCGGTATGTTCCATCGCCAAAATCACCTTCCCGGCTCCCATCAGTAAATCCATAGCCCCTCCCATGCCCGGTGTTTTCTTACCAGGAATCATCCAGTTGGCCAGGTCTCCTTTTTCGTCCACCTGTAAAGCGCCCAAAATGCTCACATCCACATGTCCGCCCCGGATGATGCCAAACGACACGGCACTATCAAAGCTGGCAGCTCCCGGCAACGCAGTGATAGCACCCCCTCCGGCATTGATCAGGTCAGGATCTTCCTCGCCTGAAGCCGGTGTCGGTCCCATACCGATCAGTCCGTTTTCCGTCTGTAGGATTACCTCTACCCCCTGAGGGAGATAATTCGGCACCAAAGTCGGTAAACCGATACCCAGATTCACCACGTCTCCGTCATGAAGCTCTTTAGCCACCCTCCGAGCTATCACTTCTCTTATTTGTTCTTTTTCCATAGCCTGTATATTATTCGTTAATCTATTATTTCTCTTCTAAAAGTCAGTCGCATGCAAACGGCGATCCAGTTCCTGAGCAATGAAAGAGGCAACATCATCGGCATAAGTATTCATACCGAATCCGGCATCATAGCCCAGTTCTTTCGCCAGTTCATGGGAGATTCGCGGCCCTCCGCAAGCCAGGATCACCTGGTCGCGTAATCCCTCGGCCTCCAGCATTTCCACCAGTTCCGTCAGGTTCCGGATATGAATATCTTTTTGAGTAACGGTCTGAGAAACCAACAAAGCATCTGCTTTCAGCTCTATCGCCTTAGCGATAAACTCCTCGTTTGTCACCTGACTTCCCATATTCACCGCCTCAAACATCTCGTAGCGCTCCAAACCATAATGCCCGGCAAAACCTTTCATGTTCATAATAGCATCGATACCTACGGTATGGGCATCCGTACCGGTACTGGCACCGACCACAACGATTTTCCGGCCGATATGTTCGCGGACAAACTGATCTGTTTCGGGCATATCCCATTTAGTAGATTCTACTTTCGGCACATAAATATCCGTATAGTCCACCGTATGCACGCAATTTCCGTAGCAATTGAAAAAAGTATACCCTTCTGTCAATTCTTTATGAAAAACAATCTGGGGATTTTCGAACCCCATCTTTTTCATCAGTTGTTTAGCCGCCTCGATCGCTTCGTCTCCGGCAGGCACAGGGAGCGTGAAACTCAGCTGTGTCTTCCCGTCGTTCATAGTATCCCCGTAGGGTTTTATCTTTTTCAGGTCCAGGGTCTGATCGAAATCCCTGCCTTCTGTTGAATATAAACCTCCGCTCATAGTATCTCGGATTTCAAATTTACAATTCTATCTGTTCTTCATTATCTCAACAAAGGGATTCCAATAGTTTTTCCCTTTCACACTTACGCCGTCCAAGCCTTTGCCTCCGTTTTTAGGCCGTTTGATATCGGCAAAAATCCCTTTCTCCAAAGCCGAAAACAGCCCTTCCTGCTCGATCCTTTCGAGTAATACCGTGGCTTTATCCAGTACTTCTTTCGCCCGGTTCTGAATAATACCGTCCTCTTTAAACATTACTTCATCCCCAATATTCTTCATATTGTTAAAAATATACCGGGCATTTTCGATGGAAAGATAACGGTCGGACATAAAAGGTGTATGTATCGCTTCGGTAGGCATGCCCAGCAACTGAATACCCTGAGCGGTCCAGACACCCACCATATTGAACAGTGCATCCTGAATATGTCCCCGGAAAATATTTCCAGTCATAAACTTCGTCGGCGGCATATATTTCAATGTAGCCTTCGGGAAAATCTCCCGGGTCATCTGTGCCTGGGCCAGCTCATACAAAAAGCCGTTTTCCAGCATGGGATCCATTTCGAAAGCATGCCCCAGCCCCATTTGTTCCTCGGGCAGTCCGGCCAACAGGGCCAGTTGTTCATTGATCAGATCGGAAGCCAGTACCGTATGAGCTTCTTCCACAGCATCCGCAGTGGTCAGGTAGTTGTCTTCTCCCGTATTAATGATCACTCCGGCAAAGCCATTGATCACCCGGGACATAAACTGGTCTACCAGCGTTCTTTGCATATTGATATCCCGGAACAGAATTCCATACAGGGCATCGTTCAACATCACGTCCAGCCCTTCCAGCGCACCCATCACGGCAATTTCGGGCATACACAAGCCAGAACAATAATTACATAAACGGATATAACGTCCCACTTCCTCGCCAACCTCGTCCAGGGCTTTGCGCATGATCCGGAAATTTTCCTGTGTAGCAAAGGTACCTCCGAACCCTTCGGTTGTCGCTCCATATGGCACATAATCCAACAAACTCTGTCCGGTGGTCCGGATCACAGCAATGATATCGGCCCCCTGCCGGGCAGCAGCCTGAGCTTGCACCACATCTTCATAAATATTCCCTGTTGCAACAATCACATAGAGATAAGGTTTGGGCCCTTCCCCGATGGTGGCGATATAATTCTCCCGGCGACGGCGGTTCGCCACGATCCGGCGGATACTTTCATCGATATAAGGCTTCAAAGCCTGTTCCCGGGCTTCGGCACTACTTACTTTCACCTGGGTGAGATCCAGTTTCCCCTGAGCCACCTGTTCGGCCACCTGTTGAGGGGTCAGACCGGTTTCCACCAACGCATTTCCCAGAAAAAACAGAATTCCTTCTCCCAGGACATTCTTTTCTTTCAGCTCATCGATCAGCACATTGGGAAGCGGCACCGCATGAGCATCCACCCCATCGATACCCAATAACCGGCAGAGTGTTCTTTCTACCGCCACAGTCGTATAACCGTTTACAAACCCCTGAACCTGGTCCGCAATCCGGCGAGCCAGCCCACGGGCATGTTCAACCTTATTAAAATCAATACCTAATTTACTTTTCATATATATTTACTGTTTTTTACTGTCACATCCGTTCAGACCTCCTGACGGTCTGTTAAAAAACGCTCTGCCGTTTGCAATATGCCGGTATCAACGCCCAACATCCAGGCAATACGCATCGCTTCGTGCGGGACTTCGTTCCCCCGATCCTCCTCGAGGGAGTAATCGATATATTCATTTATATTTTTCAAGGTCACCTCTCCCTTGATTTTATCCTCCACAAATCCTTTCACCCTCAATCTGCGGCAAGGAGCTATAATCCCATTGTAATGGGTTGTCACCATGGCCATGGTCCGGTGTTTCGTCAGAAAATCCACCACACCATTCACAATAGCCCTTCCTTCCACCGGATTAGTGGTTCGGGCTAATTCGTCTATCAATACCAATATTTTCCGGCCATCTTTCACTTTTCCGACCATCTCATTCATCCGGATCATCTCAGCCGCAAAGGAAGACAATCCACTCAATTCGTTCTGCTCGTCTCCAATACTCATCATCACTTCCCCGAGCAGCGACATTTTCGCCCGGGACGCCGGTACAAAAAAACCGAACTGTACCAAGTATTGAGCCAGAGCAACACTTTTCAGCAATACGGTCTTACCAGCCATATTGGCTCCTGTAATCACAGTCGCTTCTGCGTTCAATTTCAAATCCACCGGCTGAAACTCTTTCCCTTCCTGTCTCAGCTTCATCCTCACTTGGGGATGGAAAAGTCCTTCCAGTGTTATTGTTTCCGCCTCTTCTCCCTCCAATTCCGGACATACCAACTGCATGTCCGCTGCTTGTTCCGCTTTCGCCAACACCACATCCAACAAAGCAACAGCCTCCAATGCCTGCTGTAATATTTCACTATGTCCGTGTAACTCTTCCGACAAACTTTCTCGCACCTGATCTTCTATCTCCACACTACGGACATATATTTTTTCAATTTCTTCTTCCGCCTCTCCCTGTTGTTTTTTTACCCTGATTTCCGCCCGGAGAGCTGCCAGCTCCGGCGAATAAATATCATAAATATAAAAATGGGGTATACGGTTTCCCTCCGGGTCCAAAAGTGCCACGACCGGATCCAAAACAGGGATGCTCACGATCCCCCAATCTCCGGCAATATGGCGGATTTCCGTTAGCAGCAAAGCAAAATTTTTCAGTTCGAACAATTCCAGATCGTCCAATACACAGCCGGCCGATACACGCAGTATCGTTCCCCGGATATCCCTCAGCTGCATCAATCGGACACCGAGAGTTTCAATATCGGTTTTCCGTTCAGGCAACTGCAATAAAACGCCCATTTTCACCACCCGTTCCAACTCCCTTTTCACTTCTTCGGGTGAGTTCATCCAGACGATATCGAGCAGGAAGCGCCGTCCCGCAGCGGAACGGACATTCAATTGTTCCATCATATAACGGAATCCCTGTATATTCTGTATGGCTTCTCTAATTGTCATCACCTATTTTTCTTACATCCAGCACCGGAAGTTGTAACTGTTCTTCCATCGCTTCTTTCAATTTATCCGAATCCAGCAACAGCCCGTTAGGGGATTGCGGATTGATGGTCAATGCCAGCAGTTTACTCCGATGCACCACTTTCACACTTCCTCCCTTACGCAAAAACGCATAATATACTTCCGGAGTAGCAAATATCCGCGTAAAATCACGAACGATCAACTCTACGGGCTGGTGTTGTACTTTCAAAAACTGAAATAACTTATCACTCACCGCTCCTGGTACATACAGTCGATTTCCGTAGCAAAACAAATCGGTTCCGCTTTTTTCCAACATAAATACTGAAGGCAATTCCAGATCGACGAGCCGATCATCTCCGGTAACGGCCCATACCCCTTTTTCTACCGAATCCAGCCGCCCCTGCAATTCCCCCCCCACTTCTTCCAAAGCAATCAGATCACAGACATAACGGGTCTTTCTCACCAATTCCGGGATATTCCCCGAAACGACGGCACCGGTAGACAGGATCAAAGCTTCGGTTACGGTAGGAGAAGCCAGACTCAGACGCGACAAAGCCCCGTCTACCAAAGTCGTTTGTACGCCCCGAGTCATCAGCTTCCCGATCAACATTTTCAATCCCATGGTATCGGCAGGTCCGGAAAGCAGTACTTTGCCAGCCTGCATAGCCCTTGCCGTTACCAACCGTCCTAAAGCTGTTTGCCGCTCACTGATATCGAGCACCTCGGCAATCAAACGCTTCTGCCGGTAGTGCTTCTCTGAAGTAACGAAGATCATTCCCTCCGGTACTTCGATTTCCGGTTTGGGAGTCTGACATACCTGATCCCGGCTCTCCCCGTCGATACCGATGGAGGTCAAAGCGAACTGCCCGTCCATCTTCCCGATCTGACGCAGGAGATAATTCAGGCATTCCGTCTTCCCCGTATTCTTCTCAAGTCCCACTATAGCAAGACTCCGGTACTTCAATATGTCCGTTACTTTAAACACCTTATCCGACTAAATCCGATACACCCCATGTATACATGTACCCATGCACGAATAAAAACACCTTCGATCAGCACACTTATACATGGGGTTATACATCCGTTATTATCCTTTGGCCAATAAATTCCTGGTTTTCCGGCTCAGTTCCACCGGTTCGAGTGAAAGCCGTTCACCACTCAACAATTCAGCAACCCCTTCCGTTTTCCGGCGTTTCTCACATTCTTCGCAATGACACTCGTCCTTGTAATCCGTCGGTTCGGTATAAGTAGTTACCACTCCTTCGAAGTTTCGTAATACCACCCGGTTCGGTCCCTGCGAAATCAAGTAAGTAGGCATCACCGGAATCTTTCCGCCTCCACCGGGAGCATCTACGACAAAGGTAGGCACAGCATACCCGGAAGTATGTCCCCGAAGATTTTCGATAATCTCAATCCCCTTAGACACCGGCGTACGGAAATGTCCGATTCCAACCGAAAGGTCACAGATATAAATATAATACGGACGCACACGGATTTTCACCAGCTCGTGTACCAATTTTTTCATCACATGTGTGCAGTCGTTGATTCCCCGCAATAAGACGGATTGATTTCCCAAAGGAATACCGGCATCCGCCAAACGTGCACAGGCAGCAGCCGATTCTTCCGTAATTTCATTCGGATGGTTGAAATGGGTATTCAACCAGATCGGATGATATTTTTTCAGCATATTCACCAACTCCGGAGTAATCCGTTGCGGCAATACAACCGGCGTACGCGAACCAATACGGATGATCTCTACATGAGGAATTTCCCTCAAGCGTTTAATGATATACTCCAACCGTTCGTCACTGACCAGCAACGCGTCACCTCCGGAAAGCAAAACATCCCTGATCTGAGGCGTCTGAGCAATATATTCGATACATTTGTCAATCCGCTCGATAGGGCTTGCACAATCGTGATGTCCTGCAAACCGACGACGCGTACAATGCCGGCAATACATGGAACACATATCGGTAATCAGGAACAATACCCGATCCGGATAACGATGTGTCAGGCCCGGCACAGGCGAATCCCCGTCCTCATGCAAAGGATCTTCCAAATCGGCCGGCGATTTGTGGAGTTCTTCCACGGTCGGTACGGATTGTTTCCGAATTGGACAATACGGATTGTTCGGATCGATTAAGCTCAGATAATAAGGAGTGATAGCCATCCGCAAAGTTTTCAGTGACTCCCGGATTCCTTCTTCTTCTTCCGGAGTCAACCGAAGGTATTGCTTCAATTGATCTAAAGTTTCTATTCTGTTTTTCACCTGCCAATGCCAGTCGTTCCACTGCTCATCAGTCACTTCGGGGAAAAACTCTTTCCTTCTGCTCACCATATCTTTTAATTTACCAAGATAATCATGGGTTAAAAGGCTGAAACGGTCAAAAAGGTCGAAAAGGTCCGGACTTCTTCGCCCTTTTTGACCACAACCGTTTCGACTTTTCATCCCATGATCACTTATTTAAGCATATAACTCTGTAAAGATCTTCCGGAGTGCTTCGCTTTCACGCAATTCCTGAAGTGTAATTTCAGCATGGCCTTTGGTATAACCGTTTCCGACAATCATGGTCACATCACTTCCCACTCCTTCGGCTCCTAAAGCAGCCTTGGTAAAGCTGGTAGCCATGGAGAAGAAATATACCAGACCGGTATTTTTCGTACACAAGATACTGGTCATTTCGGTATCGGTGATATTGACATTGTTGATCGTGATATCACACATTTCACCATTAGTCAATTCGGCGATTTTTTCCATTACCGGCACCGGCTGAGTAGCATCAGCAGAGAACACATAATCACAGAAACCTAATTTCTGCAAGCGTTCGGTACTTTTTTGGCTATGACACAAACCGATCACTTTACCGGTTACGCCAGCCCGTTTTTTAGCTTCATAGCAGCACAACATTCCCGATTTTCCACCGGCACCGATGATCAATACGGTATCTCCGGGTTTCACCAACTTGGCAGTCTGAGCAGGTGCACCAGCCACATCCAATGCCGATAAAGCTAGTTTTTCAGGAAGATCTGCCGGAATTTTGGCATAAATACCGCTCTCGAAAAGAATAGCCTTTCCGTCGATGTCCACCTGATCCACATCGGGACGAATTTCTTTGATTTTATCGATCCGCAAGGGAGTCAGCGACAAAGATACCAATGTTGCAATTTTATCTCCCACTTTCAAATCGGTTTTACCGATCAACGCTTCTCCGATTTTTTCAACTGTACCCAACAACATACCGCCGGAACCGGTTACGGGATTCCGATGTTTTCCTTGTTTTTCCACAATACCCAACATAATTTCGGCAATCTTCGCTTTATCCCCGCCGGCTTGCTCTTCAATCTGTGTAAAGCTAGCCGAATCGATATTTAAAGTCTGTACATCGATCAAAATCTCATTATCATAGATTTCATCCATGTTGTTATCCAACTTATCTGCCGGTTGTGGCAACACACCTTTCGGAGCGATCACTCTATGAGTTCCATATTTATTTCCTTTTTTTTGCATAGTATTTGAAATTTAAAAATAGATGAATAATCGAATTATTTTAACGGTTTAAGTCCCAGAATTTCCCGGGCTTCTGCCGAAGTGGCGATACCACGCCCCAATTCTTTAGCAATGCGTACCACTTTAGCTACCAATTCACCGTTGGATTTCGCCAGCACTCCTTTTTCGAGATATAGATTATCTTCAAAACCCACTCTTACGTTTCCCCCCATAGCAATAGCAGGAGCAGCCAGGGTGAAGGCATGACGTCCAATACCGGTTGCCGTCCAGGTGGAGCCTGCCGGTATAGCATTGACCAACCAACAGAGATTGGGCACGGTTGCAGGCGTACAACCGGGAACACCCAGCACGAAATTAAATTGCATAGGAGCTCCTGGCACCTGACCTTTACGGGCCATATTCAATATCGTATCGAGATGCCCCATCTCAAAACATTCGTATTCCGGCTTAATATGGTTTTCCAACATGCGTTTCCCAAAATCCCGCATCATCGGCATTGTATTTTCAAATACGTCGTCTCCGAAATTACAGGTACCACAATCAAGCGTAGCCATTTCCGGAAAGAGCTCGGTTGGCTGAAGACGTTCTTCG
>JAETOX010000186.1 GCA_021771575.1 Bacteroides sp.
ATTACCTGCTTTGAAAGAACTTGAGCATAAGTATAAAAACAAAAATATTTATTTTGTCAGCATCTCATGCGACCAGGATAAAGCTGCCTGGGAAAAGATGGTCAAAGAAGACAAATTAGGCGGTATTCAGTTGCATAATGGAGGAGACAATACATTCATGGATGCTTATATGGTTACCGGTATTCCACGGTTTATCCTGTTAGACCGGGAAGGAAAAATTATCAATGCCAATATGTCTCGTCCTTCTAATCCGGAAACGGTTAAAGTTTTCGACGCTTTGGAAGGAATCTGATGTCAAGTCCGTTTTTAACGGTTACGAACAACGCTTTGCCAAAGGGGGGATTTACCCGGCAAAGCGTTGTTTTTTATGGAGTCAGAGGATGGAAAATTTCTTCGAGTTTATGTGCTCCCGCTTTTCGGTTCTACTATGGGGTAGTTATGGGCCACGGGTGTATGAAAAAACGTAATACAGGGGGCCTGGCGGGGGAATAGAAACCTGCCGGTAATGTGGGGAGAGTTGTGTTGGACGTGCGTAAATAGGGATATCTAGTAAATGTCTTTAAAAAGTAAGCTGGCATATGAAGATGACCGCCTAACCTCATCTCGTATGCCATTTTAATTGTAATTTTTCCTGCTCCTTCCTAGAATCTTATTTATTTGGTCAGGATGTTCCGGTTTCTCTTTCTTGCAGCGAGAAACTTTCGTCATCCTAAACTTTTTGCTTACCCTGAAATTGGTTGATATGTTCTAATATAAGGGCTTTTCCTGTTTATTTGAACCAGCTGTTGACATCTTCATATCCCAGAACGTGAAGAATGTTTTTTCCGTCGGGAGTGAAGTGGTGATGTTTACAGGCAAAGAGGTTTTCTACTATTCCGCTCATCTCTTCACTGCTTAGTACGGTATTGTAATTGATTGCTGCTGCTTGTGCCAGCGCCAGGGCTACCCTTTCTTTCATCTTTTCCCGGATATTACCTTCGGTATTCTTGTAATGTTCGATCAGTTCAATCAGGATCTCTTTGGCATGGGTATACGAGAAATCAGGAGGAGTGGCATGGATGGCATAGCTGTTCTTGCCATAAGCTGTCAATTCAAAGCCCAAGTACTCCAGATCAGACAATAGTTCCCCGACCAGCAGAAAATCGGAAGCCGATAATTCTAGCCGTTCCGGGAAAAGATTCTTTTGTCCGGCTACCCGTTGGGAAGTCAGGGTTTCCATGTATTTTTCGTACAGAATCCGTTGATGTGCCCGTTTCTGGTCGATCAGCATCAAACCGCTTTGTACGGGAGTAACGATATACCTCCCTTTCAACTGAAAATAACAAAGGGTGGAAGGTAAAATCGGGCTCATATCTTCCGACATTTCCGGAATCGAAGTTTGTATCGCCTCCTCTTTTTCTTTTAATCCGTCGAATAAAATATCCCAGTTGGCCGGAACCTTTTCTTGATGAAAAGTCGGTTTCCTCTGTTCGTTATGCTCGAAGTCGGAATCCTGAGGTGTGATTTTCCCCTGAGTATAATGAAAGGGGTTATATCCCGGATTATAATGTATTTTAGGTATATACTGGCTTTCTTCCTGTGGTTTTACCGGAGTGTATTCCAAGGCTCCTTCCATATCGAAATCCAGGGGAGGAGTAATATTGAATTTCCCCAGTGCTTCCTTGATGCCGGCGAGTAAGATTTGGAAAAAATCCGTTTCATTCTGAAATTTGATTTCCGTTTTCGTTGGATGAATGTTGACATCAATCAGCGAGGGGTCGACCGTAAAATAAATGAAGTAAGCCGGAATACAATCAGTGTTGATCAAGCCTGAATAGGCTTCCATCACTGCTTTGTGAAAAAACGGATGCTTCATAAAACGGTTGTTGACAAAGAAGAATTGTTCGCCGTATGTTTTTTTGGCTTGCTCCGGGCTACAGATAAATCCTTGGATATGAACCAATCCTGTTTCGCAGTCGATATTGATCAAGCGCGAATTGATGGTTTTGCCGAAAATATTAACGATACGTTGGCGTAACCCTGTTACCGGCAGATTATAAATTTGAGTGCCGTTGTTACACAATTGGAAGGCTACTTCCGGATGAGTGAGAGCTATACGGAGGAATTCGTTGGTGATATTACGTAATTCGGTCGTATCGGATTTGAGGAATTTCCGTCGGGCCGGTATATTGTAAAACAGGTTCCTGACAGAAATATTAGTTCCTTGGGGCATGTTGACCGATTCCTGGCTTTTCAGCTCCGAAGCGGCAATAAAAATGCAGCTCCCCAACTCGTCTTCTTGTCGCCGGGTTTTTAGTTCTACTTCTGCCACCGAAGCGATCGATGGGAGGGCTTCTCCCCGGAAACCTAGGGTGTGGATGCTGAACAGATCCTGGGCAGAGGAAATTTTGGAGGTGGCATGTCTTTCGAAAGCCATACGAGCATCCATCGGCGACATGCCTTTGCCGTCGTCGATCACTTGAATGACACTTTTACCTACATTTTTTAAAACCACCTGTATATTCCTTGCTCCCGCATCGATAGAGTTTTCTATCAGTTCTTTCACGACGGAAGCAGGACGTTGTACCACTTCTCCTGCTGCAATCTGGTTGGCGACAGCGTCAGGTAATAAATGAATAATATCCATATTTTTTATAAACCAAAGAAACGCATAATGCCCTCGGGATTTTTAACAAAAATATAAAAAGCCGCTATAAACAGTAGGACTAAAATCATAAAAAAGCGAACCGTCTGAGCCGAACCGATACTACTCCGGGCGGCTTTTCGTTTCTCATATTCTTTTTTGAATTGTCCACGCACGTGAGGAATATGTTGTTCTTCGTCGTCTTTCATTCCCAGTTCGGCTTTGATTCTCTTCTCCCGTTCCAGCCGGGCTTCTTTCTCTGGGTCCCAATAACGGGGTTTCAGATCGAATCTTCGGTATTCCGGTTTTTTGAATAGTTGAAACATATCATGAACAGTTTAGATTATACATTAAGCAAGATCGTTTGCATTTTTTTCCTTCGTTTTCGGATGAGAAGAACCGAAGTGTTTGCTTACCCATTTGGGGACGATCAAAACCCCTGCAAACAAATAGGGATAATAGGTAATCAACCGCCATAAAATAGCCATAGCGATCGCTACTCCGGCGCTGGGTAAAAATTCACCCAGATATTCTTTGAATACGAATTCGGCAAATCCACTGCCGCCGGGAGTCGGGCTCACCAACATCATGATCCACATCACCAACTGGCGGGCGAAAATCAGAAATTGGGTTCCCCAGTTATAATGTCCGGCCCAGAAAGCCATCAGAATGGCGTTGACCACCCAATAGCGGGCTGTCCAGGAAAAGAAGGTGGCTCCGAATGTCTTCACCCAGAAAGAAAAAGGCATTTGCCGTAGTTCATAAGAATTCCGGATGATATCCGACCCGGCCTCGTTGGCACTGTGCCGCCATTTCCGGAGAATACGCAATTTGAAACATTTCATGAGCAGGTACTTCAAACCCCGGGGATTCTTGAACAGACCATAGCTGAGGATAAGAAGGTAAATCAGTTTAACGGTATAGCCGCCCACCGCAAACCATATCAGGCTTTTGCTCACCCCTGTGTTTACTCCCGGCATATTCCATAAGGCGCTTTGACTCACACATAACAGAATCAGGGGAAACATCAGGATAAAATAAAGCTCGTCCAGAAAAGAGGTGGCCATGACAATTGCAGAACTACGCCCTACTTTAATGCCTTCTTTATTAACAAATAGAATGGCCAAACTGGTGCCTCCGATAGCAGAGGGGGTAACGGCAGAAGTAAATTCCCAAAGAAAAATGATCCGTATGGCTTTGATCCAACTTAATCGATCACCCGAAAGTATCCGGATCCGGATTACATACCCCAGATCCCGGACCGCCATACACAGTAAGGCGACAAAAAGCCAGAAAACAGAACTCCACGTGAAAGTAATCTGGCGGAAAGCGTTGATGTCAAATTCCTTGTAAAGCATATATGACACAACAGCCAGGCCGATAATGATCGGGTAGATGATCTTCTATGGACTGATTTTTTTTGTCAGTTGTTTTTCCGATTCTTCCATTCCGCTGTAGATTGACTGAAAACAATAAAGTTCATAAAGTTAACGGAAAGTTTCCTGATTTGGATGACTTTCGGACATAAACTTTATGAACTTTACAAACTTTAAGAACTGCTGTGGAGAGTATCGGGGTCGAACCGACGACCTCTTGCATGCCATGCAAGCGCTCTAGCCAACTGAGCTAACCCCCCGCATAAATCAAAATTGATTCTGACCACAAAATTAAAACAAAACTTGGAAACTCCAAAATGCAAGAAGAATTATTTTATTCGTATATCGGCCCGGATGGGATAATGATCCGAAAGAAAAATGTTTTCACGGCTATAGCTTTGGGTTTCCATTTCAGGGGTGTGCAGAATATAGTCGATCCGGAAAGAAGGAAATTCTCCGATATAAGTGTTGCCTAAGCCCCGCCCTTTTTCGAGGAAAGAATCTTGCAACCCTTTTTTAATCCGACGGTAAGTATAAGAAAGGGGAGTGTCGTTAAAATCTCCGCAGAGAATAACGGGATAAGGAGATGTTTCTAGGTGTTTTTTGATTGCTTCGGCCTGAAAGGCGCGGTTTTTATTGGCTGTAGACAAACGGGTAGCCAGGTTTTTTACTCCTTCGGAAAGCTTGTCACTTCTTAACCGGGTACTCATTTCTTTAACAAA
>JAETOX010000187.1 GCA_021771575.1 Bacteroides sp.
AGGTTGTGGGAGAAATTTTTCTTCTTCCACAACCTTTGTATGGCTTCCAATTAACCCAAAACGAATAAAAAATATTACTAAAAATTGTATTTTTGTTGTAAAATGCATATATTGGGTCTCCTGCTAACTTAAACTATACTTTATGAAAAGAAATTATTTTATTCGTTTTCATTTATTGTTCCTGCTATTTATAGCGGGTTGTAGCTATGAGCCGATAGAATACAAGAACGATTCGAATTTCACCGTTACCCATGCAAAAGCTTTCTTCGAGAATAAGGCCACGGATTTGCAGAATGTCTGTTTCGGATTGGAAGTGAAGTCCAGGAGTACTGACTATTCTAACATTACACCCGATTGGAAATCGGCAAAAATTACTCAAACGGGAAAGATTACGACTGTGGAAATACCGCTTGGCGGAGACGTCGGTAAAGTTGCTCGGACTTCCAGGATGAGTAATTTAAAAACATTGTACGGCTTTACCACGAGGGTAACTACGAAGCTGGTTGTTCAGAAACACATGGAGAGCGAAACTCCTCGCCAATTTGTCGTGACGATGATCGACGATTGGATGCAACGAGGGGACTGGATTGGGAATTGTTACGGGCCGAGCGATTATTCCGGTTACGTTATTATATCGGCTGTGACAGGGGAATATCTGGAGTCATTTCAAAGTGTTAATGGATATTGGAAAAGAGTTTACATGGCCCCTGGTACAAGAGAAGACTTGGAGGATTCTCAAAATGCGAGTTTATATCTTTTGGGGTCGGACGCTTCCCCTGCAACATACAACATGGGAGAGGGTGGATCTTCAAGATGCTCTAATTGTGGAAATGTGCTGAGTGTGTGTACCTGTTGTAAGAGATGTGGCGGAGTGGGATGCAGTGAATGTATGGTCACTGTATATCCCACCTGCCCCAAGTGTGGTTATACCGGGCCTGGGGCCGCATCAGGTTCTTGCAGGTGTTGCCCCTTTTGCCACAATTATCCTTGTACCTGTGGTATTCCTCCCGATCCGGTATGGTATTGTCCCCAATGTGGTTCCCAGTATTGTAACGGTAATTGTTCACCTGAGGGTAGCGGTTCGGAGTCTACGGATCCCACGGATCCGGATAAATGTTTTCATAAACGATGTCCGGTATGCGGTAAAGTGATCAGGACCTTAACAAGAGCTTCAATTTGCGATTCGCATGAATATTGCGAGAATGACGGAAAGTGTGTCGACGTACAAGTCAGTGTATCCAAAAGTATGGTTACGCTCGGTGATACGTACACAATAACGTTAAATCTTACACCCAAAAATACGGATTGTTATGATATAACTTATTATATGGTACAAAATGGAAGTGAGTGTTCTTTGTCACAACCGAACGGGATGTCCACTATACTTGTCAATATGGCGCGTGTCCCTGGAAAGTTCCAGATAAAAGCAGTAATCGTGCAAAATGAAACTTACAAAGAATATAGCGGTACGACCAACGTAACGCAAGTTTTTCCGGCACGCGATGAGATTTTGCGCCAACAAGTTGTCATTGAGGGCATCGACGATGCCTGGAGTAAGACGCTGGCATTTGCGAATAGTTCTACGATTCGAGAGTATGGTGGAGTAGTGATGATCAATACCAAAGAAAATAATGACGGCCCGTTGTATCGGTTTGAGGCTAGAGAGGGGCAGCCGGCTCTGTATTCGGACTCTATCGCGAGCGTGGACTTACCGATTTGTGAGGTGACTTTTCGACCGGACCAAGGCGGAGAATTTGCTGTATTGCTTTTCCACACTCATCCCCCATACTGGGAATATAGGGGCAACGGACTACATGATAGGCAACTTGGTCCTTCAACACGTGACATGGAGCAACATACCACGATGCCGGCCATCGTTAAAGATTTTCAACATCCTACCAATCGAATTAGCACTCAAATGGCAAAGTCGGAATACGTTAATACTGAGAAATTGTATCATTACGGAATAGATCGTAGAATAAAATAAAGACACAAAATATGAAGACAAGTTTCGTTATTACATTATTTGTGCTGCTATCGCACATACTTTTCGGTCAGTACCCAAACCTGGATAAGCTCCCTCCTAAGGAACGGGACTCAATCTTAATAAAAGTGGCGAATGAGGCCATCGAAAAATTTTCGGTCGGTTACTTACGTCCGGGAAACCAGCCATATATTGAAGATATAGGGTTTAAATTAAGTGAGACGTATAAAGCTCGGGGGCTAAAGCAATATGCAGACAGATATCTTTACGCAGTATATTATTTACCCACGGAGAAAGAAAAAGCTGTTTATAAAGAGGATTATCTCGTGAAGGCACTTGTTTTGGCAGATATCGGTAAGGTTACAGAAATTATGTATATCGATGATGCGGGATGGAGGGAATTGGCTTTAGAAAAAATTGATTCTAATGAGAAAATCTTTAGACGGAGATGCAAAACTGTCGAGGAACGTTTGGAGGAGATCGAAAGATGTAAGCCTAAAACAATCAAGTTGGATCCAACGCCGGATATGATCGAGAGGAAGCGTGCATTTTTGGAAATGAAAAAAAGGAAACGCGATTCGGCCATTATTTTGCGCCAACAATATCTTCAGAGACGGGATTCTATCCGAAGAGAAGATTCCATCCGTGAAGTCCGGAAGGAGTTCCATCCATAAACCAAAAAATTACAAATAAGTGATGTTTACCTGTACCATTGAATGTGTTTATTACTTGCGATAACAGCTACTGCTATCTTGTATGCGGTTTTCGAGCAAAGAGGGAGACTGTTAGCTAGGATAACTTCAACAGACATCGCGATCGTTGCGTATTTGTTGTATGGTTTGAGTAATTTGATATTTATCCGTGACATTCCTCCGGATTTACTTGCGTTACATGACTGGGGAATGTACCTGCTTCTGTACGTTGCTGCCCGGAATATCGCCAATAAAGTTCTTCTGATCCGGTTTATCATCTGGCTCGGGATCATGCAAGCGATAACCGGAATTGCGCAACTTTCGGGGTGGCTCCCTTCAAACCATTCTGATTTCTCCGTGACCGGTACGTTTCCCAATCCGGGACCTTACGGGGGATTTTTGGCCATTGCGCTAACCGCTGCGATATGGATGTTACGCTCGGGAACAGGCCGAAAGGTATTTTGGTGGGGAGTATTATTGTTGTTATCCGTAATGCTCGTCATCTCGAATTCCCGTGCGGCATGGGTTGCTGCTTTTGTCGGAATTGTGATACAACTCCCCCGGGTATGGGAGAGAAGGAGCACTGGGATACTAGCCATAATTGTGATGGGATTGATTGTGACCGGGCTTTATTTCTTGCGGCCGGGATCTGCCGATTCGCGGGTTTTGATATGGCGAGTGTGTGCTGGGTTAATGAGAGCTGAACCTGTTACAGGTTTCGGGATTGGAGCTCTCCCGCGATATTACATGAACGCTCAGGCGGACTTCTTTGCCAGTCATCCCGGTTCGGAATTGGCCGACGTGGCGAATAATAATTGCCAGACTTTTAATGAATTTATACATGTGACCGTGGAGCAGGGGTTTATCGGTCTGTTATTGTTAGTGGGGATCATTTTTACCTGTCGTCGGTCTTCCTGTTTCCCATTTATCCTCGCATGGTTCACCTTTTCGATGTTTTCATATCCGGCTGATATCAGGTTATTATTGGTTGTACTCGTCTTGAGTTTTGCACTTTGTGCTTCGGAAAATCCCGGTTGGAATTTGAAATTTAGTAAAAAGTGGCTTCTATGTGGTCTTGTTATGATCCCGTTTACCCTTATAATAAACCTAAGATATAACGAGGCCGTTAAAAATATAAAATCTGATGTTATTGCGAAATTTCCATATAATCGGGAGTATATGCTTCAATTTGCCCGACAAAAACAAGATATCGGGGTGTTTAGAAAACTCACGAGAAATATTTGTTCATCCACGGATATCCTTTGTGACATGGGAGACCTTTATAAGAGACAGGGGGAAATGAAACGGGCTGATAGTTGCTACTCCCTTGCCCGCCGAATGGTTCCATGCAGAATGAAACCTTTACACAAGCTTTACTTGCTTTACGAGCGGCAGGATAGTACGATAGCTAAAAATTATGCCCTGCAAATCTTAAATTTTAAATCACGCACTGTTGGCTCGGTCGTTTTACGCGCCCGTGCCGATGCCAAAAAATTTTTAAATCGTGAATAAGATTGGCTGACATACCTTGTGTTGCATGAGGACCTGGTTATACGTTTCAATCCAGCAGTAAACGTAAATAAGCTGTTGTATTTACTTAGGAATAACGATAACAGAATCTATCTTGGTAATGTATACGGGCAATTCTATTTCGACCGGAACGGTTGGCAGGCCTTGGGAGCACAAGAGGGAGACAGGTTTTATTTGGAATATGGGAACGTCCCGGACAATTGCTGGTCGGCTTTGCGTTGGAAATAAACGACGAAGCCGATCATGCCTTGCAGAAGTTACATAAGAAAAATCTTGACCTGATTGTACTCAATAGTTTACGGGATGCTGAAGCTTGCTTCGGATACGACACCAATAAGATTACGATTTTCGACCGGGAAGAACAGCGATATGAGTACGAGCTGAAATCGAAAAAAGAGGTCGCCCGGGATATTGTCGATCGAATCAGAAAAATTAATCAATAAAAATATAGTCAAT
>JAETOX010000188.1 GCA_021771575.1 Bacteroides sp.
AAAAAAACTCTTTATACTGACGAAGAGATCCAGAAATACCGCGACCACAGTGATCCCTATCTTTATCCGGATATCGATTGGCTGGATGCTTTGATGAAAAGCCAAACGACTCAACAGCGAGTGAATCTGAACGTTACAGGTGGTGGTAGTATTGCTAGGTATTATATTTCGGGAGCTTTTTTCAATGAAAACGGTTTATTTATCAGCGATCCAGCTCATGAATGGGATTCCAAGATCAATTATAAACGGTATAATTTTACTTCTAATGTCGATGTAAATCTTCATCCAACTACTATTTTGAAATTGAATATTAGCGGATCGATGGAGACGAAACATCAACCCTATAATAGTGTGAGTGCTATTTTCAACGATGCCATGAACACTTCGCCGAATGCGATGCCTCTTTCTTATCCCGATTTAGATGATTTCGGTGGTATCCGCTATGTGGAATACGGAGAAGCTGTTCCTAACCCCTATAATACTTTGACTCAGGCTGGTTATAACGATAATTGGTGGACGAAGATCAATGCAATGATTGCTTTAGAGCAGGATTTTTCTAAATTAGTTACTGAGGGGCTTAAAGCTGAAATCAAGTTCTCTTTTGATTCGGATGCTTGGAATCAAATCCTACGGAGTGGTTCCCCTCATACTTGGTATGCCCGTATGCGGGATGACAGCGGTAATTTAGTTTATGAAGAAAAATCTCCGGGTAGCAATACGTTAGGTTATAGTTCGTATGCAAACGGAGAGCGTGCGCTTTATTTGGAGGGACGGATCACTTACGATCGTTTGTTCGGAAAACACCGGGTGGGCGCCCTTTTGTTGTATAATCAGCGGAATTATCAGGCTGCGGCTGGTTCTTCCATTGATGCTTTACCTTATCGTGATCAGGGGCTTGCCGGGCGTGTGACTTATTCTTTCAACGACTGTTATTTTATTGAAGGAAACTTCGGTTATAACGGTTCGGAAAACTTTGCTAGTGGCAACCGTTTTGGTTTCTTTCCAGCAGGTGCGATAGGCTGGATTGTTTCGAACGAGAAATTTATGGGCGGTGTATCCCATATTATTGATATGTTGAAAGTGAAAGCTTCTATTGGTCAGAGCGGTAACGATGAAATTGGTGGTGGGCGGCGTTTCGTTTATTTGCCGACTATGGTAGGTGCCTATGGTTCGTATTGGGGGGACGGTAATACATATGTCGGTGGTATCCGGGTCGGTGAGTATGCTAATAATGATGTCTCTTGGGAAATATCTACCAAGACAAATGTTGGTTTCGAAGTATCGTTATTCAATGCTTTACGCTTGCAGGCCGATTATTTCTATGAAAGACGGAAGGGGATTTTTGTACAACGCAAATCTTTGCCTGACTATGTCGGCTCGACGACTATGCCATGGTTGAATGTCGGTAAGATGCAGAATCAAGGGATTGACGCAACACTGGAATTCGATAAGAGTTTTGGTGAATTATTCCTGTCTGCCCGTGGTACGTTTACTTACGCTCGTAATAAGCAGATTAACGACGATTTGCCCGATTATCTGGATAAATATCGTAACCGTAACGGTCAGAAATACGGTCAGCAATTCGGATTGGTGGCTCTCGGTTTGTTTAAAGATGAAGTGGAGATTGCTAATAGCCCATCGCAATTTGGAGTTTCTTATTTAAAACCTGGGGATATTAAATATAAGGATATCAATGGCGATGGTGTGATCGACGATACGGATGAAGTGCCTATCGGATATTCCAATGTGCCGGAAATTGTATACGGTATGGGATTGAGTATAAATTATAAAGGATTCGATCTGTCATTATTCTTTCAGGGGGTAGCTCGTACGACTTTCTTCCTTGGAGATGCCTATTTCCCGTTCAATTACCCAAATATCGGCCGTACCGGTTTTCTGGATGGTTTGAAGGACAAATATTTCGATCCGGCTAAACAAAATTTCGATGCTGAATTGCCGTTGCCCTATGATGAAGGGTGGCACGGAAGTAATTATAAGAATTCTACTTGGTGGCAGCGTAGCGGGGCATTCCTGCGTCTCAAGACGGCTGAACTGGGCTACACTTTGCCGAAATCATGGAGTAAAAAAATGAAACTGAAAACCGTACGTTTCTTTGTTTCCGGAACGAACTTGTTGACTTTTGCCAAGGATGTGAAGTTGTGGGATCCGGAGATCAACTCAACTGATGGACGTGGTTATCCATTGATGCGTACGGCTAATTTCGGCGTGAATATTAACTTCTAATCCTAAAAAATGAAGATTATGAAATCTAGAAAATTTTTTATTATAATAATCGGTTTAGCTTTTTGGGGAGTTTCGTGTGATTCCTATCTTGATAAAGAGCCTGACGATATGCAAACACAGGAAGGTGTTTTTGCCCGGCGCAATACTACTGAACAATATCTTGCCAATGTATTGTCTTATTTACCGCAACAGTACGACGCTGTATGTATTGCGCCTCCACTATGGGGATGGCCTTTCGTTCCGGCTAGTAATGAGGCTGAATGGGGTGCTGTACGAGTATATGCATTTATGCAAAATGGAACCCTGTCTGCTTCTAATCCTTCATTGAATTTCTGGCAACCTTTCTACCGGGGAATCCGGGAGGCCAATATTTTTCTTGAACATATTGGCGAATGCGGGGATTTGAAAGAAGGTGAGTTAGAAATGTGGAGCACTGATGCTAAATATGTAAATATTATGTGTCATTATTGGTTGGCGATGATTTATGGTCCAATTGTGTTGGTGAAGGATGAAATTGTAGATGTGTGGGGTACGACTTACAGGGAAAGAGATAGTTGGGAAGACTGTGTGACTTGGATATGTGATGAATTGAAGAAGATCGCTGAAGAATTGCCGGCGGAACGGGAATCTGCTTATAGAGGGCGTCCAACAAAGGGGGCTGCCTTGGCTTATCGGACTCGTTTGTTGTTGTATGCCGCTAGTCCGCTGTTTAATGGTAATCCTTATTTCCGCAGTACGAAAATGAAGGATGGTCAACCATTGTTTCCCGTTTCGGAAGATTCTGCAAAATGGCGTGTTGCAGCGGATGCAGCGAAAGAATTTATCCAAATGTGCGAAGATGGTGTGTTGCCTTATAGTTTGCTTTCCGGTTCGGATGACGATAATAAGAAAGGAAAGACTTATAAAAATGTATTTACCATTGCTTGGAACAATGAATTGATCGATGCTGTTTTCCCGGGTGTAGGAGGGACTTCTTATGTGTATTTGTTGGAACAGGGACCGGCTCCTGGTGGTGAAGATTTCAAATACGGGCATGCTACAAATTGTGTCACTCAGTTTCAGGTGGATGCCTACGCTATGAAAAACGGACGTTATCCGATTCTGAGTTATAATACTGATGGTTCGCCGATGATAGATGAAGAATCCGGGTATTCGGAAACCGGTTTTTCTTCTTTTCAGGTGCCTACTTCTAATACTGGTTTCAGTTCTGGTTATTATTCTGGATATGCATACAATATGTATAAAGATCGGGAACCGCGTTTTTATGTTAGTGTGGCTTACAATGAAAGTGTATGGCCTAATACACTGACTCGGCCGATAGAAGTTCAGAAATCTGGGCGCGATGGATCGAACAGTTCCGACTACAATCGTACTGGTTATTTTGTTTCTAAGTTTGTAGACCCTGATTCCCGGTTAGGAAAGAACATTTACATTCGTCCGTGGCGTACATGGGCGAATTTCCGTTACGCCGAGATTTTGCTGAATTATGTAGAAGCGAGGATTGAATTGGATGAGCTGGACGACGAAGTATTGGAGTATTGGAATGCTGTACGTACCCGGGGCGGAGTACCGGCCATAGAATCTGTTTATCCGGAGATATGGACCGATCAGGATTTGGCGCGGGATTTGATTCATCGTGAACGGCAAGTGGAATTTGCTTTCGAGAATATGCGTTGGTTCGATGCTAATCGTTGGAAAGTAGCGACTCAGACTAACAATGGTAAGGTGTACGGAATGAACGTTGCCACTTCGGCTAAAGGAAATACGTGGCGGGCCGAGTTCTATCAGCGTACAGCTTTCGAGACCCGAGTATTTATGGAAAGAAATTATCTGCAACCGATTCCTTATTCGGCCATCATGAAGAATCCCGATTTGGTGCAAAATCCTGGTTGGTAATGTTTAATCAGTTAATGGAAAAGAAAATGAAAACGAAAAATATCATTCTCTATTTAGGGGCTTTCTTTTTGGCTTCGTGTGGAGAAATCGACGAATCGAATATGAAGCAATATCCTTCCAAACTTTATATGGGGACGAGCGGTTGTAAGTTGGAAGAGGTGTATGATTTGGGAGGGGACAAATTAGAATGGCCTGTATGCATCTATAAAAGCGGCTATTTTGATCAGTCTGCCGAGGTGGAAGTATATTATGATCCTACGGCTTTAGCCGATTATCAAAAGGAAACTTTTATGGGGATGGATTATAAGGTATTGCCTGAAAATGTAGGTGTCTTGGGACAGAAAAAACTTACTTTAGCTGGTAAGGAAACGATGGTACGTACCATGTTGACGTTCGATATGGAAGCGCTTCGGACCGAAATACCAAAAGATGTGGATGTCAGGTATGTTTATCCGCTTCGGGTAAAAAAGATTAGTGGTGAAGCAGAAGTCAATACGCATAGGAATTATCTCCTA
>JAETOX010000012.1 GCA_021771575.1 Bacteroides sp.
GTACGGTAGTGACGATGGTGGGCGAACCCGAATCGATTTGCGAAGCCGCTTTCCGAGGCGTAAAGAAAGCAGCCGAGTTAATTGATATGAGCAAACACAAAGGAGCTCACCCCCGCTTTGGTGCTACCGATGTATGCCCGCTCGTTCCTGTAGCCAACATTACAATGGAAGAAACCGTGGAATATGCCCGTAAATTAGCTCAACGGATCGGCGAAGAACTGAACATCCCCGTATATTGCTACGAAAATGCAGCCTTCGCACCCGAACGTAAGAATTTGGCTAGCTGCCGGGCCGGTGAATATGAAGCTTTGGGAGAACGATTGCCAAGCGAAAAATGGCATCCTGACTTCGGGCCAAGAGAATTGAACGAATGGACGGCAAAAACCGGAGCTACCGCCGTCGGTGCCCGTAATTTTCTGGTAGCTTACAATGTCAATCTGAACACTACCTCAACCCGCCGGGCTAACTCCATTGCATTCGATGTGCGTGAACGTGGACGGGTGAAACGGGAAGGCAATCCCATCACCGGTAAAAAAGTACTGGATGAAAACGGTAAGCCCGTCATGGTTCCGGGAACGCTGAAATCTGTAAAGGCTATCGGCTGGTTCATCGAAGAATACGGTATTGCCCAGATTTCCATGAACCTGACGGACATCTCTGTTACCTCTATGCACAAGGCTTTCGACGAAGTATGCCGGAAAGCAGCCGACCGGGGTATCCGCGTGACTGGTTCCGAATTGGTTGGCGTTATCCCTTTGAATGCCATGCTCGAAGCTGGACGTTATTTTCTACGTAAACAACAGCGCTCTACCGGAGTTTCTGACAAAGAACTAATCAAAATTGCAGTAAAATCTCTAGGACTCGACGAACTCTATCCTTTCGATCCCCATAAGAAAATTATCGAGTATATCCTGGAAGATGAAGCCACGAAAGGTAAAAAGAAACTCGTAGATATGACGTTGACTGATTTTGCCGACGAGACGGCATCGGAATCCCCTGCTCCTGGTGGTGGTTCTATTTCGGCCTATATGGGGGCACTGGGATCAGCTCTAGGGGCTATGGTTGCCAATCTCTCCTCGCATAAACGGGGTTGGGACGACCGCTGGGAAGAATTCAGCGATTGGGCAGAAAAGGGGAAATCTTTCCAAACTGAATTGATCAAACTGGTAGACGAAGATACCAATGCATTCAACAAAATTATGGATGCTTTCGGACTGCCGAAAAAAACAGAAGAAGAAAAAGCAGTTCGTCAGCAAGCTGTGCAGGACGCTACCCGTTACGCAACCGAAGTTCCGTTCAAAACCCTGCATTTGTGTTATGAATGTATGTCGGTTGCAAAAGCTATGGCTGAGATCGGAAATCCTAATTCGGTGACTGATGCCGGAGTCGGTGCACTTGCTGCCCGTGCCGGTGTTCTGGGAGCTTTTCTGAATGTAAAAATCAATGCAGCTGGTTTAGAAGACAAGACTTTTGCTGCCGATATCATCCGGCAAGCCGAAGAAATTGTCACGAAAGCCAACCATCTGGAAGTTGAAATCCTAGAAATCGTAAATTCAAAAATTGGATAATCATTCGATCTATTCCTTATAAAAATCGTTCGGTCGAATACTTGATCGGACGATTTTTTCATTTCTGCAAGAAAATAAACATTTTTGTGGAGCAGGAACAGAAAATAGGTGGTTTTGCCTTATCTTTGCATCTGTATGGCAAAACAAAATCTTACATATTTTTTCTTGCTGCTTGTCTTAGTAGTCGCTGTGATTTTTCAACAAGAAACAGAACACAATAAGTTCTGGCAAGGACCATATTTAACGATTGAAACAGAATTTGTTGCCGATTATTCCATCAGTTGGCCGGAAGAAGAATGTTGTTTATGCCCTTTTAATTCACGCAGTCGGAAGAATATCCAACCCGCTATTTCCCAAAATTTTTATTTACCCGCCCTCATTCATAGTACAGGCAGAACCAATCACATCGTTACTACTGTTTGGACTGTTTCTCTTATTCGTTCGATTTTATGTATTTATAGAATCTAAATCCCATTTTTTCGTATACTTAGTGAATGAATTGAATAATTAAAAATATACTACACGTAATATAAGATGGAAACAAAGCATTATACCGGTTTGAATGATCGGGAAATAGAAGAAAGCCGGAAAAAATTTGGCGAAAATATTTTGACACCTCCTCCCAGAACTCCACTCTGGAAACTTTTTTTAGAAAAATTCAAAGATCCTATTATTCGGATTCTTTTAGTGGCTGCTGGCCTATCGTTGATCATTTCGATCCTGCACAACGAATATGCCGAAACCATAGGTATTTTTGCAGCCATTTTACTAGCTACGGGAGTTGGATTTTGGTTCGAAATGGATGCTAACAAAAAATTCGATTTATTGAACCAAGTCAACGACGATATTTTAATAAAGGTACTTCGCAATGGAAATATTCATGAAATTCCCAAAAGAGACATCGTCGTCGGAGATATTGTCGTACTGGAAACCGGAGAAGAAGTTCCTGCAGACGGAGAACTCCTAGAAGCGATTTCATTACAGGTAAATGAATCTACTTTGACCGGAGAACCGGTTATCGATAAAACTACCTACCCGAAGGAATTCGATCCAGAAGCTACCTATCCTTCTAATCGGATCATGCGTGGAACGACCATTGTAAACGGACATTGTATTTTTAGAGTGGAAAAGGTCGGTGATACTACCGAATTTGGTAAGGTGGCTGAAAAGTCTACTGAAATTAATTCGGATAAAACTCCCCTCAGTAAACAGTTAGAAGGACTGGCTAAATTCATCAGTATTGTAGGATTTATTGTTGCTGGGATTACTTTTTCCGGATTACTTGTCAAAGATATTATCGCTGGCGTATTTACTACTGATAATCTCTGGACCTTGGATACCGCTGGGCGTATCTTGCAATATTTTATGGTAGCTGTCACCCTCATTGTCGTGTCTGTTCCGGAAGGACTTCCGATGAGTGTTACATTAAGCCTAGCATTGAGCATGCGTAAAATGCTTAAAACCAACAATCTAGTTCGAAAAATGCATGCCTGTGAAACCATGGGCGCAACGACGGTCATCTGTACCGATAAAACAGGTACACTTACTCAAAACCGAATGCAAGTGTACCAGACGAACTTTTATGCCTTGGAAAACCAAACGCTTAGAGAAAACGAAATCAGTACCCTTGTCCGCGAAGGTATTTCAGTGAATTCAACTGCATATCTGGACTTTATGCCGGATGGCCAAATCAAAACTTTGGGTAACCCTACCGAAGCAGCACTTTTACTGTGGCTTCATTCGCAGGGAACTAATTATATGGAATACCGGGAAAGCTTGCAAGTATTGAAGCAGTTGACATTTTCCACCGAACGCAAGTATATGGCTACAATTGTACATTCTTCGCTGGCAAACAAAGTAATTCTCTATATCAAAGGAGCTCCGGAAATCGTATTTTCCAAGTGTAGCCACGTACTGACGGCAGAAGGAACAATTCCAGCCTCTGCTTTTCGCCATACGGTGGAAGAGCAATTATTGTCTTACCAAAATCAAGCCATGCGTACTTTGGGATTTGCTTATAAAATTCTAACAACAGACCATCGGGATGAAATCGAAGCTCTTGCCGCTGAAGGACTGACTTTTCTTGGAATTGCCGCTATCTCCGATCCGGTTCGGCCAGATGTACCCGCAGCCGTTGCAAAATGCTTGCATGCAGGAATCAGCGTAAAAATCGTTACCGGCGATACTCCGGCAACAGCCCGGGAGATTGGCCGACAAATCGGTATCTGGCAGAATACGGATACCGAGGAACAAATCATCACAGGAGTAGATTTCGAGAAACTCCCGGACGAATTAGCAGCCCAACGCGTATTAAAACTGAAAATCATGTGCCGGGCCCGGCCAACCGATAAACAACGCCTAGTGCAATTACTGAAACAATCGGGAGCTGTCGTAGCTGTAACAGGTGATGGTACCAATGATGCTCCTGCCTTAAATCATGCCGATGTAGGCCTATCAATGGGAAGCGGTACTTCAGTTGCCAAAGAAGCTAGCGACATCACATTACTCGACGACTCTTTCAACAGCATTGCCACAGCAGTGATGTGGGGTCGCTCCCTGTACCACAATATTCAACGGTTTATATTGTTTCAGCTTACTATTAATCTTTCGGCTTTGCTGATCGTACTAATCGGTTCAATAGTCGGTCACGAGCTACCCCTAACTGTTACCCAAATGCTATGGGTAAACATGATCATTGATACATTTGCCGCCGCCGCATTGGCCTCCCTCCCTCCTGATCCTAAGGTCATGAGCGAAAAGCCCCGGAAAACAAACGATTTCATCATCATTCCTAAAATGCGAAGGTATATTTTGGGAATAGGGATTACTTTCACCGTATTATTGCTCGGTATGATGTACTGGTATACCGAAACGGAAGGTGGTATCTCCCGGTATGAACTGTCGGTATTTTTTACGACCTTTGTCATGCTACAATTTTGGAATATGTTTAATGCCAAAGCTTTCCTCTCTCATGGCTCGGCTTTCAAAAACCTGAAAAACAGCACCGGTTTCCTAATTGTCATGTTTATCATACCGCTTGGACAATATTTGATTGTTCAATTCGGAGGAGAGGTGTTCCGTACGATTCCACTCTCTCTACAGACCTGGGGCATCATCATTGGGGCTACTTCTCTGGTACTTTGGATCGGTGAATTCCTCAGACTACTGAAGAAACACAAATAAATCCGAAAAGGGGTGGTAAAAGTTTATTTTTTGCCACCCTGCTTTCTTTATAATTTCTGTAATATTTGCATTTCTTTAAGGCGTTGAGTACAAAAATGCTCTGTCACCGTTTCCAAAAGTTGAAGCTGCTTCACATAGCGATTCAATAAGTTTTCCTGTATGCGAAATTGTTCTTTGAAACGTGCTTGATAGTCAAAAGATTGTAAACGTCCGAATAAACGCCAGGCCGCCAGTTCCTTATCTCCTTCCCATAATTGCATCAGTTCGGTGGAACAATAACGGACGCGGGAAAAAGCAATTAAAAGGTTTTCCCTTTCTTCCAGAACAAACCCATAGTATACAAAATTGACTGCGCGAATAAACTGTAAAGCAGACTGATAGAGATGAAAAGCAGTGAGCCGGCAACTTCCGGATTCCAGATTATGCCGAGCATTATCCAGAAAAGCTTTTCCCAATTCAAAAGCAAGCTGGTAGCTCTTTTCTGCCTGTTGCAAAGCCTTAATCGGTTTATAACGAATCCGCTCGTTTAATTTACAATTTTCGCTTTTATAGAGCAATAGTCCCTCTTGCCGAATGGTAGTCAGAAAATAACTTTGAACCGATTTGTATTTGACAAATTCCAACGGATAAAGATAAACGCCAAGATTCTTCTCCCGCCGGTCAGCTACATGAAAATGTAATTCTAGATATTGTAGCAGAGCACGATAACTAACAGAGGGTTTCTCCTGAGTAAGGATTAATAATTCATATCCTTTCAAAACATTCCCTATGGTCATTCCAGCATAATAGCCGAATAAAATGATCATTTGCGGATGAACATACTCACAAATTAAATTTGTCAATTTCTGGAGCTCCTCCATATTTTGACAGGCCGGGATCAACGGAATTGTTTTCATCATCATTCAATTTTAATTTTCGCACAATATTATATTATTATATAACAATATTGGAATTGCAATATAAAAATCAAGGCTATGATATGACGGAATTAAAAAACGAACGGTTCCGCCTGGCCCATTTGATCACTCTTATTACAAAGCATGACAGACATTACCTGCCATTATGGGAGTACGAAACCGTTCTATCATTATAACGGGATAAAAATTATCCGCTATTTTGAACAGACTCTTTTGCTTTGTAATATGAATGATCGATACAAAGATACAACTTTTTTTTAATCTCAATACAATTTTGGATTATTTTTAAATAAAATTACTTCAAATGGGGTATATCTTCTTCCAGAATTCGGTTGATCTTTGTAATCAATAGAAAAAAGCAGGAAATCTTCGCGTATATATTCGGCAATCGACGAAAATAATAGGTAACCGAAGGTTTCATATAACAAAATAATAAACAGATGAAATCGAAAAAAATACGAACAGCTTTATACAATGTTCTTCCAGGAGAAAAGGCTCACCGAACGATGGTCCCCCGGCCGAAATATATCGAAGGGATCGAAGGGAGGCATGCTTGTCTCCCGGTTAAAAGTGCTGTTCTGATCCTGATCGTCCCCTACGAAAACAGCCTCGCCATTCCCTTTATTCAACGGTCCAACCGGGGAAAATACCATGGCGGGCAGATCGCTTTTCCCGGAGGCAAAATGGAGGAAGAGGATGTCAATGCATTGCAGACAGCTCTGAGGGAATGCCATGAAGAGATCGGGGTGCCGGAAGAAAAGGTTTCTATCTTAGGGGTATTGAGCGATACCTATATCCCCCTAAGCAATTTCAATATCACCCCCATCGTCGGCAATACGCTCGAGCTTCCGGAATTCACTCTTTCGGAAAATGAGGTGGAAAAAGTGTTATTGATCAAATTAAAGGACTTATTTGACAACCGCAACAAAACGATTTCTTCTTTTTTCCGGCATGACCATGAAATCGTAGCTCCCGGCTATAAAGTCGGCGAAGTATTTATCTGGGGAGCTACCGCCATGATCCTGGCAGAATTGGAACAGTTAATGAAAACCAATACCTTCAGTCACATCGGAAGATTATAATTTTTTCCGGCAGACGAGATAAAGAGGATGATAGGTTAGCGGAAGTCCCTCCTCACAACCGAAACGAGCGGTATATTCGAAGGAAAAGCGCTTCAGATGTTCCCTGGTCCAGATTTGTGATGAAGCAGTTGCATTGACACCGGTCTTTTTGATATGCTGCAATATTTCCATTGGATTCCGGAAATGCAAGCGATGAAGAGTCTCTCCGGCATAGACAATTTCAAAATAGGCTGATAAGTGTTTGCTGATTTCTTGTAAGGGTTGATACACCAAACCCTTCCCCGTTAATTGTTTCAACTCCTCGAAGTTATGCTCACCAAAGCTGCTGAAAACGAGCCATCCACCATCGATAAGCCCATCAGCCAACTTTTTATAAGTCATCTTTGGATGGACCAGCCATTGAAAAGTAGAACTCGACACAATCAGATCAAGATAGGTCGGTAAATCCATTACCTCGATATCTCCAACCAGACAATGAGCCGTCGGAATTTTGCATTTGCCAGCTGTTTTCCCGCACATATCTTTTACCAAGTCATTGATAAACAAAGATTTTTCAGGAAATAAGGCAGCTATTTTTTCGGTGAGCAACCCCGTCCCACAGCCGATTTCCAATATGCGCTGCGGATAGGAAGTTACATACAGTCCGACTAAATCCGCCAGTTGCTCTACAATAAGTTTTTGTACTATTGCATTTTCATCGTAACTTTCGACACTACGCCGGAAGCGGTAAGCTATTTCCGCTTTTCGTGTCCGTTCCTTCTCCATTAAACATTCCATATTTCTACTACCCTGAAAATAACTTATCCTTCTATAATTTCTTGCCAACTGCGAAAGTGGTAAAAAGGGTAATGTCCCCCTTCCAAGGAAATAATCTTCACCCCTTTTTCTTTCCAGTACTTCCATTGATGTTTCACCGGAAAAATGATGTCTTTTTCCGAAATGTAAGCTTTATCCCAACAAAACAGATTTGCACTTCCTGAACTTCCCACACTTTCGCGCCGGATGCAACCCAGTTCTTCGCACTGCTCCGATAATTCGCGTGAAGGCCGATTGGTAGCAAAACGAATCCACTCTTCTTCTCCTGTCAACATACGCTGAAAAAATTTCTCCCTACCCTTGTGGTTCATTCCTTTTTCGGTCAGTTCGTATATTTTAGCCGGAATTCCATAATGATCGTCCACCGGATAACCCGTACCGTTCAAGGCTACACACACAGACGGTTTGAAAGGAAGTTGCGACAACACCTGCCCAGCCGCCCACACGCCCATCGACCAGGCGACAACGACGATATCCCGATATTCCTGCAAACCGGGAAAACCGATTCCTTGGCATTCCCGGTAATCGTTCAGCATAAGCAAATCACTTTCCTTTTTCAAATGGGATACTGCTGCTGCATCCATACCCCATCCGTTGAAAAAAAGGATGACCTGGTCCGTTCCTGTTTTATTCAGCCATTCTATTCGCATTCCAAACACCCTAAAAATTCAAACAGACATTCATAGTCCTCATAAGGAATCGAGGCATTCAGAGAAAAACGGATACGGGCTTCATTTTTAGGAACGGTGGGATATCTCACCGGCAACACAAAGAAACCGTTATCCCGGAGAAGTTCCGACATGTCTACACTGTTTTCATTGCTACCGCATATCATCGGAACAATATGTGAACATCCCCGGATCTCGAAACCCCGTTCCTTCAAAATATTCCGCAGTCGCCCGGATATTTCCGATAATTTATTTCTCAACTCGAAGAAATCCGGCATGCGGTTCAGGACGAAACGCGTCCAGGCAACATTGACAGGCGGCAGAGCTGTGGTAAAAATCAGACTTCGCTGCGTATTGATCAAATAGTTCCGGAATATTTCCTCACATACCACGAAAGCCCCCATGGAAGCAAAAGCTTTTCCGAATGTTCCAACGACGAAGTCAATATCTTCTATACAAGCTTGTTCCTCACAACAACCTAAACCATTGGTTCCTCTGACTCCGATCGCATGTGCTTCATCCACATATAGGAAAGCATCGAATTCTTTTTTGATCTCACACAATTGCTGCAAATCGGCCACATCCCCATCCATGCTGAAAATGGATTCTGTAACGATAAAAACATTTTCGTATTCTTCCCTATGCGCCACTAGTATACTTTGCAAGTGTTCGTAATCCAAATGTTTATAACGCAACATCTGAGCTTCACTCAGGCGTAAACCGTCGATAATACTGGCATGCACCAATTTATCGGCTAGGATCAGGTCGTGTTTATTGGCCAATGCCGGCAGAATACCAATATTGGCATGATAACCGGAATTGAATACCAGAGAAGCTTCTTTATCGTACCAATCCGCCAAATCATCTTCCAACATCTTGTAGTATTGATGATTGCCGGATAACAAACGAGAAGAAACAGCACTGTAAGGAAGAGCCATGACATCAGTCTCTGCCTTGAATTCTTCTATCAGACGCGGATTCGAAGACAATCCCAAATAATCGTTGGAGGACAGATTCAGCATTTCACGTCCTTCCTCGTGAATTAGGAATCCATTGTGTTCGGTATTCCGCAGTATACGGTAATTACCAGCTTCCTGTATAATGTCCAATTTCTTAGAATAACGCTCTTTATTCATGGGCAATCACTTTTAACAATCCTTGTGTCAAACAGCTCAGTTCATCGGGCTGAATAACGAAAGGAGGCATAATGTATACTAATTTACCGAAAGGACGCACCCAAATCCCCTCTTCGACAAAGCGCGACTGAAAGACAGCCATATCAACAGGTTCTTTCATTTCGACTACTCCTATGGCTCCCAACACCCTCACGTCTTCAACCTGAGGCAAACCGGCTGCCGGTCGAAGTTCAGCTTCCAGTTGTCGTTCGATGGCCCCAATCTTTTGTTCCAGATCATAACTTTCCAGCAAACCGATGGAAGCATGAGCCACCGCACAAGCCAAAGGATTTCCCATGAAAGTAGGACCATGCATAAATACAAAAGGATCACGGGAACAAATTTGCCGGGCCACTTCATCCGTTGCCAGTGTAGCTGCAAAACTCATATATCCTCCTGTGATTGCTTTACCAATGCACATAATATCCGGACTGATTCCGGCATGTTCTACTGCCCACCATTTCCCTGTACGGCCGAAACCGGTGGCTATTTCATCACAAATCAAAAGAAGCTGGTACCGGGTACACAGTTCTCTTACCTGCCGAAGATAATCTGCTGAGTAAAACCACATTCCACCGGCACCTTGAACAATCGGTTCAAGTATAACAGCAGCAATATCCGCATGATGCTGTTCCAGAAATTCGCGAAGTTCACGGATATCTTCATCCCTACAAGCTTGCCCGAACCTACATTCCGGACGATGGATGAAATATTGGATCGGCAGACAACCGTGGAAAATGCCATGCATACCGGTCACCGGGTCACAAACGGACATGGCGTTCCAAGTATCGCCATGATAGCCTTTGGTTATGGTCAGAAAATGTTTTTTTTCTTCACAACCAGCAGCATACCAATATTGAATAGCCATTTTCATCGCCACCTCCACAGCCACGGAACCGGAATCGCAAAAGAAAATTTTGTCTATTCCAGCTGGAGTCCGTGAAAGTATTTTCTCCGCTAATTCCACCGCTGGACGATGGGTCAATCCCCCGAACATCACATGCGACATTTCCTTCAATTGTTTTTCGACAGCAGCATTTAGCACCGGATGATTGTATCCATGCACTTCACACCACCAGGAAGACATTCCATCGATCAGGCGACGTCCGTCTTCCAATTCCAGATACACCCCTTCTGCCCGCTTCACCGGAAATACCGGCAAGGGATTGACTGTCGAAGTATAGGGATGCCAGATGTGCTCCCGGTCATATTGAAGTAACTGTTTTGTATCCATGCTATTCTTATTTTTAAATGATTAACTAAACTGTAAAGCCCAATGCTTTCACCTTTTTCATATCTTCCAGTACTTTAGAACCAACAGTCGTAAGCAAATCTCCTACGATAGCCGCATTGATACCTGCCTGGATAGCCTGGGTTTCCAAATGAGCGATCAACGTTCTTCCCCCAGCAAATCGCAGATAAGCATCTGGTAAAATGAAACGAAATAATGCAATTGTCGTCAGTACTTCTTCATCACTCAAGGGTAACGCATTTTCCAAAGGAGTGCCCGGTATCGGACTTAGAATATTTATAGGAACTGATTTTATTCCTAATTCCCTCAAAATTAAGGCCAAATCAATCCGATCTTCCCTATTTTCTCCCATTCCAATAATCCCACCGGAACAAACTTCCATGCCAACCTCCTGGGCTGCACGAATCGTCTCAATTTTGTCTGCTGTAGTATGGGTAGTACATAGCGTGGAAAAATACCGTGGAGAAGTTTCCAGATTACAGTGATAACGTTTTATTCCGGCATTGGCTAACCTTTGTAACTGATTTTTCTTCAGCAATCCCATAGAAGCACACAAGTGTAAATCAGCATGTGCTTTTATTTTACAGGCGTATTCACAAATACGTTCTATATTTTTATCCGATAAAGCACGTCCGCTGGTAACAAATGAAAATTTATCCACACCATATTCGGCATTCAACCGGACCATTTTCAAGCATGTCTGTTCGTCTATTAACTCATATTCCTGAATATTGGTTTTAAATATTCCTGCCTGAGCACACCACTTACAATTCTCCGAACATCTTCCAGAACGGGCATTGATAATGGAACAGGTATCGAACCTTCTTCCAACCCGTTTGTCCCTGATTTCTCCAGCTGCAAGGTATAAAGCTTCCTTCTCTTTCTCGCACCCTAACAGCAAGACCTCTTCACGGGAAATTTGCCCGCCATTCAGAACTTTTTCTTTCAGAATCTCTATCATTTCTATTCTCTATTATGAATGAAAAAAGGGATATATTGCTTTCTGCATATATCCCTTTTGGTATATTTTATTTATACTAGAATAATTTGCACACACTTCGCCCTTGTTTTTTCCGTCAAATTTTCGAGATGCCACTATTTGAACCAAAAGCGGAATTACTTCTGAAGTGGAATCTGTATTGATGATTAGTCCATGAAGAGCAGATTTTAACAATACATTTTCATACATGGAAGTAGCTAAACGGGAAATCCGAATTTCCCGTCCCAAACCTGCAAATATGGAATATCCCTTTTTACTCCAACAAGAAAAATACAAACAGTTTTGAGGTATTTTTTTTCCGCTTCTCATAAAATATTTTGAGGGAGCTAAATTACAAAATAATCGGGAACAAACATGGATAAATAAATTTTAATTTCACCATTAGAAAAGGCATTAATCATGAAATCTTATAATTTTTGTTTTTTATAATGATTGGTTTGCCCATGCAGGCAAAGAATTATCATCTGAGCAAATATGGCTTGAAAGCGAATACGACCGTTCCACGGGAATAAATTTCCGTTCTTTTTTGAAAAACCAGCTCATATTACAATCAAAAATAATACTTTTGAGACTTCTTTTGATGCCGATCGGGATATCCGTCTCCATCTGACACCAAAGAATAAGGTATTTATTGACTAAAAAAGCGTTATGAAAAAAGCGATAGTATTGTTATCCGGAGGTTTAGATTCTTCAACGGCTTTGTACTTAGCTAAAAATCAGGGATTCGACGAAATATATGCTCTGACTTTCTTGTATGGACAAAAACACGACAAGGAGTTGAAAAGTGCTATGGCAATCGCCCAAACAGCAGGAGTGAAAGAACACAAAATAGTGAAGCTTTTGCTGAATCAATGGAATGGTTGTGCACTTACAGATCCGGATATGGAAGTCGAAGATGGCAACATCGAACGAAAGGATATCCCTTCGACATACGTTCCAGCACGAAATATGGTCTTTCTTTCTGTAGCAGCTTCCTGGGCCGATGCCTTGAATATCACAGACATTTTCATTGGGGTCAGCGAAGTAGACTATTCCGGTTATGTAGATTGCCGGGAAGAATTTATACGAGCTATGGAAAATGCCATTAATCTAGGTACAGTTACCGGTGCCGAGAAAAAACAATACATCACGATACATGCTCCTTTCATGCATATAACGAAAGCTGAGGAAGTCAAGCTAGGTATGCAATTGGGAGTGGACTACACGCAAACCTGGACCTGTTACCGGGGCGATGATAAACCATGCGGCACCTGTGACAGCTGCCTGCTACGGGCAAAAGCTTTTGCAGAAGCTGGCATTGAAGATCCATTAGTAACCAAATCCTGAAATTTCAGTTTCAATCCGACTCTTTATGATTATCCGTAAATTGTTCAAATTCGAAGGTTCCCATATTGTGCGAAATTGCTCGTCACAACGATGTCGGGAAAACATCCATGGCCATTCCTATAAAGTAGAAGTATTTATCGAAGCCGACCAACTCGACCGGGGATATATGGTGATGGACTTCTGCCGGCTGGACAAAGTGAAAGAATTTATCGAAAGTTTCGATCATTCTTATTCCTTATGGACCGAAGAAAACCCTGATTTCAAATCCTTTATCTATCGCTACAACCGACGGGTAGCCGAAATTCCGGTATCTCCTTCGGCTGAAGGTTATGCCCTACTATTTTTCTATGGCATCGATCAGATTCTCCGACATACTCCCCGCATCAATGGCGAAAGCGAAGTCCGTCTTCATTCTGTTCGGGTACACGAAACAGATACCGGACATGCTGAAGCTTTCCGTGAAGATCTGCAATTGGTAAAATTCAAAATCGAGGATATCCGTTTCTCTGAGGGAGTGACAGAAGATTGGAAATCTGCCGAATGGTGGGAAAAACTCTTATAAAATTTCGGGCATGTTATTGGCAAACGACGGTATTTTTCCGGTGACAAAAGATAAAAACGGCCACCCCATTCCATCGGCTCCAGCTTCTGGTTTCGATATACCCGGTACGATTCAAGGAGAAGGAAAGTTGAGTGGCGTCCCCTCTTTGTTTGTCCGGTTGGCAGGCTGCAACCTACATTGCTGCTGGCAAGCAGCCAACGGAAAGCCATCGCCCTGCGACACCACTTACGCAGCCTATAAACTACAGGGAGCCCATTCCATGACAATAGAAGATATTTACCAAACACTTTTACATAATACGCCCCCTATCCGCCATATTGTTATTACCGGAGGTGAACCTTTACTACAAGCAGCAGAACTTAGTATACTATGTTACAAATTGAAAGATGCTGGTTTTCATCTGACGTTGGAAACTAACGCCACTCTCTATGATAAAGAAGTAGCCCAGTATATCGATTTATTCAGTCTTTCTCCCAAATTAGTGTCTTCTCATTTCAAGGCCTCCTCTGCCGTACAGCGACTATGCCCGGAAAAAATACAGGCTTTTATCGACGACACTCAGGAAACGGAAAAAGATTTTCAGCTGAAGTTTGTATATTCCTGCGAGAACGACATCACGGAAATCCGAGAACTTCTCCGTCAACTTCACGGTTGGAAAAGTGAAGATATCCTGTTGATGCCTTTAGGGGGTAATCCGGAAATTCTGCGAATCAATATCCAAAAAACTTTAGAGCAATGTCTTCGGAACGGTTGGCGCTATTGTGATCGCCTTCACATTTCCCTGTTCGGAGATAAGGCAGGGGTATAAAAATTATTTTTTCAAAGCGAGTAAAGTAGGTGTCTTATAGTAAATTTTCTCTTCTTCCAGCATATTCCGAATGATCTCAATAGACATCTCCCGCAGTTGATCTTCCTGCTGGTCTAATAATTCCCTCACTTGCCAGTCTCTTTGTTGTAACAGAGCGAGTATTCTTTTTTCTGTTTGTCGTTTATCGGGCCGTTCTTTCCGGTGTTTCTTTTCCAGACAATGATCACAAATACCGCAGGGCTGTTTCTCTCGTTGGCCAAAATAGTCCATCAACAATAATTGCCGACAGCTCTGTCCGGCTTCGATATAACCGACCATACTTTTTACTTTGGTTGCATATGCCTGTTTACGGTCCTCATATGCATTCCGTCCAATATGCAGGTATGAAGCAGGAACCCTGGGCTGATGATAAACGATATAAGGACGATCGTTGCCCGGTATATAACCGATAATTTTCCGTTTAGCCAATTGTAATAAACCGTCATAAACCTGTTCCCGCCCTGTTCCTAGTTTCTCTGCCACAAATTGTTCATCGAGATAAGCATATTGAACGAAAATTCCGGGATAGGTTCGCAGGATAAATTCCACCAGCTGTTCCAGAAAAACACTTTGCAGATCTATTTTGTAGAGTTGATCACGCAATACCCGGAACGAAACACGGGAGCGGGCATGTATTTCGGTCGTACATTCCAGATAACCGGCCACCTGTAATATGCCAATGGCTGACGCAACATTCATCTGTTGCAACTTATACGTTTTCGAAAATAACTCAAGATTGAACTCAAAGGCCATCCCCCCCCCTCCTCCTTCTTCCAGACCGAAAAAATCTCCTAGTAACCGGTACACTTCCTGAATGTATTTTCTGTCGGGAAAACTTTGATCGATTCTTTTCTTCAAAGCAGTGAGGGAAGCTTCATTGTACAATAATACAGCATACGCCTTTTTCCCGTCTCTTCCGGCACGTCCGGCTTCCTGAAAATAGGCTTCAGGGCTTTCCGGGATATCAAAATGAACGACAATCCGAACATCCGGTTTGTCTATCCCCATGCCAAAAGCATTGGTTGCTGTAATCACAGGAGTTTTCCCCATTTTCCAGGCTTCCTGTTTAGCAGCACGTTGCATGGAAGTCAAACCGGCATGATAATAATCGGCTCCTATTCCATTGGAAGATAAAAATTCCGCCAGTTCTTCTGCCGTAGCCCTTTTACGGACATAGACAATCGCAGCGGCCTGCAACCGCGAAAGGATATGCAGCAATTCACCCAGTCTGTCGTTGGCTTTTCTGACTACATAGGAAATATTCTCTCGTCGGAAACTTTTCGACAAAAGATGTGAAACGGAAAACTTCAATTGCCGTTGGATATCTTCTGCCACTTCCGGTGTTGCCGTCGCTGTGAGTGCTAATACCGGCGCCAGAGGAAACCACTCCCGGATTTCGGCGATCCGTAAGTAAGAAGGGCGAAAATCGTACCCCCATTGAGAAATACAATGAGCTTCATCGACGGCGATCAGGGAAACCGGCATCTGTTGCAACCGTAGACGAAAAGAGGCAGACGTCAGCCGTTCTGGCGATAGATATAAAAACTTTACTTTTCCGGCGATAGATTTATGAATAACGGATTCTACCTGCTCGCTGGACATACCAGTATAAATAGCATCGGCCACTATATTCCGTTTCTGTAATTCTTCAACCTGATCCTTCATCAAGGCAATTAAAGGAGTAATCACCAAACATATTCCTTCCAATACAAGTCCCGGCACTTGATAAGTAATAGATTTTCCTCCTCCTGTCGGCATCAAAGCCAGCGTATCTCTTCCACTCAACACCGAATGGATGATCTCGGCCTGCAAGCTACGAAATCCCTCATATCCCCAATATTGTTTTAGTATCTTATTTATATCCGTTTCCTTTTCCATTCTGCCCAAACATAAAGATGAAACCGATAAAGCGGATAAAAGGTTTGAGTGTTTTAATAAACCGCTACCTCAATTTTATCCGTTTTATCCACTTCCCCCGTTTTCACTTCACTATAATCTCATCCACAAACAAAAATCCGAGGTTCCCTCTTCCTCCGTGCCATTCCGGGATGTACCGTTCCGAGGGGGCGATCAGTTTCACATAGCGCGCTTTCACTGGCTCGAAGGTCAGACAGTGGGGATAGAGACCATTACGATCCTCCTGCTTCATTGCAGGATATTCTTCGGCAGCCACCCGGGTATACTCCACTCCGTCTGTCGAAATTTCAATGGCAAATGCCCTAGCATCGAAGATCCAATCGCCTTTTTCAACGCAAGTCGTAATTCCGGCAAAAGATATTTCTGTTGATTGCTGCAAATCTACCACCGCTTCCATATCACTACCATAAAAACCGATCCAACGGCCAGTCTTATAGTTCGTATTTCCTTGCAAGCCGTCGACCAAAGTCGACGCTCCCTTAAAAGTATATTGACAATGAAGAGGTTGTAACAATTGGACTGGCTTCAAGGTTGCCTTATTGAAACCGATTTTTTCCTCCAGGATGCGACTATTACCAGCAGGCCGGATGGCCACTGCTTTAAAAGTGCAATCGTCACGAAGCTTCAACGGTTCGGTATATTTCGGCGAAGTGGAAGTCGGAACCGTACCGTCAAGAGTGTAATAAAAATCGCCGTCACAAACGGAAGATAAAGTCACATCTAAAGTCCCTTCAGACGTATTCGGGGTAAACTCTCCTCTCACGTCGAATACATGTTTGGCATAATTATATCCATAAAGGTCATAAATCCGAAACATGTTTGGCATACGGGTCAGGAAATCTTCATAATTCTTCTGCTCCGGTTGCATCCATTGCACTTCCGCTAAAGCATCCATACGTGGTAAAACCATATATTCCACATGCTGGAAATTCAGTATATATTCTGTCCACAGGTTAGCCTGAGTACCGATGACAAATTTCTTCTCTTCTGCTGTCAAAAATTCCGGTACGGGATCGAAACTGTACACTTTTTCCAAAGGAACATACCCGCCAATAGCAAGCGGTTCTTTTTCCCGGTCATCGGTTTGATAATAGTCGAAATAAAGATAGGATGTGGGCACCATAATCACATCGTGCTGCAATTTCACAGCCTTTACTCCTTCGTTGACACCCCTCCAAGCCATTACCGTGGCATTAGGAGCCAAACCGCCTTCCAGAATCTCATCCCAACCAATAATTTGCCGGCCGTGTTCGTTCAAAAATTTTTCCACTTCCGAGATAAAATAACTCTGCAAGCGTTCTTCAGCCTTGTGCTGCTGATCAGCTTTCAAACCAAGTGCTTTGATTTTAGCCTGACATTCCGGGCAGGCTTCCCAACGGGTTTTCGGACATTCATCCCCACCGACATGGATATATTCCGAGGGGAAAATTTCAATTAACTCGCTCAGTACCCCCTTCACGAATTCCAATGTTTTCGGATTACCGGCACAAAGTACGTCCTCCGACACACCCCACATTTGCCACACCTCGTATGGCCCGCTAGTGCACCCCAAATCCGGATAAGCAGCCAACGCGCCTTGCATGTGCCCCGGCATGTCGATCTCCGGAATCACTGTAATATAACGGTCAGCAGCATAAGCCACAACCTCCCGTGCTTCCTCTTGGGTGTAAAATCCTCCATATGGAATACCGTCGTATTTCCCACTGTTCCGTCCGATTACCGTTTGCTTGCGCATCGAACCGACCGATGTCAGTTCCGGATATTTCTTAATTTCTATCCTCCAGCCCTGATCGTCTGTCAAATGCCAATGAAAACGGTTGATGTTGTGCAAGGCCAATAAATCGATATAACGCTTGATCGAATCCAGAGCAAAGAAGTGACGCCCGACATCCAGCATCATACCCCGGTAAGCAAACCGGGGAGCATCATTCACCACTACCGGAGGCAAAAGCACTTTACCTTCTTTCACCACAGGCAGGGATTTTCGTAAGGTTTGTATTCCATAAAATATGCCGGCAGCCGACGGAGCCTGGATGACTACCTGCCGGTCGTCAACTTTCAAGCGATAAGCTTCCGGATTTTCATTCGCTAACCCCAATTGCAACACGATCGCTTTTTCACCTTCAGTGCCAGTTTCCACTGTCAACACCTTCCCTGTCGATTTTTTTACATACTGTGCCAAAAATTCGGCATTCCGTTTCATATCCGTATTCCCTTCCGGATAAAGAATTTTTACTTGCCGGTCTAAAACAAAAGGCTCCCCTTGCCCTAAGGTAATTTCCTGAGGTAAAGGTACTACCCGATAGTCTGCCGGTTCCTGCACCGAGGTACACGACAGCAACAAACCGGCTGTCAACGCCATTCCAATAGTAATAAATATTCTTTTCATAAGTATCAGATATTGAATTAATTTCCTTAATGATAGGTTTCCCGCAATTGCCTTACACGCAAATTCAGTTTCCCTCCTTTTCTGAATTCCGGAGAGGTTATTTCGATTTTCCGCACTTCTCCTGGCAACAGATCGAAAAAATTATCGCTAAAACGTGCTCCCTGCACAGGTATCTCCAAAAAAAGATCCTTAGCCAAGGAATCAGAGGTTAAAACAACTTCACACGTACCGTCACACATTTGCGAACGGACTGACACATTTGCCAGAGGAAGCTCCAACTCTTTGGGTTTTGCAAAAAAATAAGGTTCCTCCACTATTTTTTGGCCCTTCCGGTCCCTCAGTGTCAAGAGTAAATAGGTCCATTTCTGCTGCTCCGGCGTCACCCATTCTGTGACATTTCCCTCCCACACCGGAATGGAAACATTCGCTTTCATTCCGGTTTTCAAGCAATGTTTACGTAATATTTTTCCCTTAAAATCACATAATTTCATTTCGAGGCTCAAATGCTTCGTATCCTCCGTTTTATCCGACATCAACCACAGCTGCAGACGATCCTCTTCCCGGTAAACATCCAGAGCAAGCGGTGCAAAAGCCCGACGGGCTTGATAATGCAAAGCTTTCCAATTACCGTAATAATCAATTCCGGACCAAGAAACCACTGGCCAGCTATCGTTCAATTGCCAATATAATGTTCCCATACAATAAGGACGATTACGCCGATGGGCTTCCACCCCGTGTCGTATTCCCCGTCCCTGCATTACCAGACCGACATATACGAAATCCTCAAATTTTTCCGGTATCCGATATTCCCGCTCCATATACGTACGGATCAAGTCATTCCCGATAGAGCTTTTCTGGTGGGCCGTCATCACTGCCGATTCGATTTGCCAGTCCTCGGGAGTAGCAAAAGCAGCGATCGTTTTCATCTCGGGAAACGACTGAAAACCGAATTCACTCATAAACCGGGGAATTTCTGCGTCCAGACTTTCGAAAGGTTTACGTCCATACCATACCCCCCAATTATGACTATCGGCGATTTTCCAACTCTCCGAACGTCCCCAGTTCGCAAAATAAGGTGAACCGTGCATATAAAAACGATCTGTATCCCATTGCTGCACACAATCGGGCAATAACTTCCGGAATAGCATATCATAGCCTTTCCGCATCTGCTCATATATTTCCGGTGTATATTTTTTATTCCACCCCCAATACTGAATGCCTTCGAGGATCTCGTTGTTCCCGCACCACATAGCCAGACAGGCATGGTTACGCAAACGCCGGATATTATATTCGGCTTCAGCCTTCACCCGGGACAGAAAAACGGAATCATGCGGATAAGTGGTACAGGCGAACATAAAATCCTGCCAAATGAGAATCCCATTCTCATCAGCCAAATCGTAAAAACGATCGTCTTCGTACGAACCGCCACCCCACACCCGGATCATATTCATATTCGCGTCTTTGATATCCTGAAACAAAGCGTGATAACGTTCGGTCGTCATTGCCGGCAACAGGATGTCCCCGGGGATATAATTCGCCCCTTTGGCGAACATTGGAATACCGTTTACTTCAAAATAGAAGGTCTCGCCGGCTTCGTCCCGTTCTTTCACAACCCGTACTGTACGCAAACCGATACGCCGCTGACAATCAGCCAGCGTATCTCTACCGGCAATCACCCGGGCCGTAAACCGATACAATACCGGTTCTCCCCACCCATTAGGCATCCAACGCCGGGGGGACAAGATTTCCAGCGGCAGGGAAACCCGGTTAATCCCCTTTTTCAATATCACTTCTTGCCGAACTCTTTTCTCTGTTTCACCAGGCAAAGCATATCCAACCTCTACCACCACATTTTCTGCAACAAGTGCTACATATTGTAATTCCAAACGGCAATCCAGTTGAGCCGCCTCCTCCGTCAGAGCAAGCTGGCGAATATGGAAATCTTCTACTGCTACTTTGTTGTAATAATGCAAAGTTACCGGCCTCCAGATCCCACTTGTCACCATACGTATACCCCAATCCCAACCATAACTATAGGGCGCCTTCCGGGTAAACACACTCAATCGTTCCCGGCGATGGTCGTTATCGGCCGGATAATCGAATCCGTTGGACTGCCATTGTGGTAAGGTCTGCCGGATCGGTGAACGAAAACAAATATGCAAACGATTAATTCCTTCGCGCAAAAGCGCTTTCACCGGAATTTTATACCCGACAAACATATTGTCGGCTTGTAAAATCAAAGCTCCGTTCAGATAAACATCGGCATACGTATCCAGCCCCTCAAAAGAAAGGACAGCCGCATCGCGTTGTAACTGTGCTGCAGTAACGGTAAAGGTGGTTTTATATTCCCAATCCTCATTCTCTACCCATTGGATTTCCTTTTCATTGGTACCATAAAACGGGTTGGGTAACAAATGATGACGGAGCAAATCCCCATGAACGGTTCCTGGAACCTCTGCCGGTAACCATTTATCTGTCCCTGACTGCGAAAAAGACCAATTTTCGTTTAACACCACCACCTCATCCCACTGGCCGTAGGCCCACATACAACAACATAAAAAGATCGGAAATAAAAACGCTTTCACCATTGTTTTTCGATATATCGATTTTTATCATTTTTTTCGGTGAGTAAAAATATAAAATTCGGTGAACTTTTTTTACCAAGCTTCAACCTCTTTTTTTAAGATACTATAAACATTTAAATCGGTATATTCACCCGTCACCAGTAATTCCCCCTCCCTTTCTCTCCCTTCCAAGGTGAAACCGAGCCGTTGGGGAATGGCATTACTGGGTTGGTTTCCAACGGCACAGCGGATTCGGATGCTGTTCATTCCTCTCTGACGCGTGGCCCATTGGCAAAGATGGCGCACACAACGGGTCATAACTCCTTGTCCCTGATATTCGGGAATTAGCCAGTAGCCTATTTCCGTCCGGTGATTCAGGCGATCGGTCGTGACAAAACCGACTAACCCACAAAGTTCCGATCCATGTCCGATGACAAAAACAAGATTTCGGTTTTCATAAGGAATGGCAAGCAAGGATGCAAGAAAAGCTTCTTCATCAGCTACGTCCTTCAACATATCAACAAAGGGTAGCCAAATGCGTAGATAACTACGGTTATCGTAAATAGTTTGCCAGATAATGGCAGCATCGGCCAGTGTGGCTTCACGAATAAAAAAATCGTCTCCGATCAAAGCAAAATATCCCTGTTTTTTCATATTTGTTCACTTGGCGATAGACCAAGCAGACAAATATATAAAATAAAAATTGGAGTTACTACCTATTAATAACCTCAAAATAATACCTTAATAAAGAGTACTTAATTATATTTATTCTGTTTGCTACAAAGGAATAAATGAATCGAGGTCAAAAATTGAAATTCAAAAATTATTTACTACTTTCGCCCGCATGATCCTAGAATAAGATAAAAATGAGATTTTTTACCCCATTCATCCTTACTCTTTTATTGTATTCGTGTCAGCAGCACAAAAATCAGGAACTCCCGGTTGCTCAGGTTTTCGAGAGCACACTCTACCGTTCCGAAATTGCCGACTTTGTTCCTCAGGGGACTCCTTCTACCGACAGTTTACTCATGGCCCAAAATTACATCCGGGATTGGGTTACCCAGAAATTACTGTTACATAAGGCAATCGAAAATTTATCCAGTGAAGAAATGAATATCCAAAAACAAGTGGAAGATTACCGTACTTCTTTGCTGATCCACCAATACAAACAAAAATTAATTGCTCAACGGCTGGTAAACGATATCAGTGAAAATGAAATCGAGACTTATTATCAGGATAATGAAAGAAATTTTGTACTGGCCACTCCTATTGTTAAAGCGATCTTTTTCATTCTTCCTAAAAATGCTCCTAACTTGAAAGAAGTGAAAAAATGGTTTGCCTCCGACAAAGCTGAAGATCAGGAAAGTCTTGAAGAATATTGCCTGACCAATGCCCGTAAATATGATAAGTTCCAAAACAAATGGATAGAAGTAAAATATTTATTGAATCTGATACCTGGCAACTTTGATGTGCTGGAAAAAGAAATCTTGGTCAAGAAACATATTGAAAAAGATGATGATGAAAATTATTATTTCCTCTGCATTCAGGAAATGAAAAAGGAACAAACCATATCACCGCTAGATTATGTACGGGATGAAATCACTCTCATCTTGAAAAATAAAAAGAAACTTCAGTTTGAAAATGAACTGGAAAAACAAATTAATCAGGAAGGTATACGGAAAAAGTATGTAAAAATTTACTAAACTCTTTTTATCTTTCTCCGTTTTAAATAAAAAATAGTAGTTTAGAGGGCTCAAAATGCCTATATAAAAAACAATTTGATACACATGAAAAAGTATTTATTATTGCTTATTTTATCTTTTCAATTCGGATACATTTTTGCACAAAAAAATGTAGTCGATAAGATTATCGCTATCGTAGGAGAGGAAATCATTCTGAAATCGGATATTGAGAATGCCTATTTGCAACAACAAGGCCAGGGCATCGTTTCTTCTTCTCCAGATTATAAGGCTGAATTACTAGAAAACCAGTTGATCCAAAAACTGTTGATGGCCCAAGCTCAGATCGACAGTATTTCGGTGACCGAGGATCAGGTGGAAAATGCCGTTGCCGGTCAGGTAGAATATTTTATAAGCAATATCGGTTCTCAGGAGCGGTTGGAACAATATTTCGGAAAACCGCTGGAACAGATCAAAGACGATATGAGGAGGCCGCTTCGAGAGCAATTGATCACCGAGCAAATGCGGCAGAAGATCGTAGAAAAAATCCGGATAACTCCTTCCGAAGTGAGAAATTATTTCAAAAAAATACCCAAAGACTCCTTACCCGAAATGCCTGACCGTTACGAATTACAGCAAATTGTTTTACGTCCTAACATCGGTGACGCAGAGAAAGCAAGAATCCGGGAACTTCTCCGTACTTATCGGGATCAGATTCTTAAAGGAGAAAAAACATTCAACACACTGGCAGTACTGTATTCCGAAGACGGATATTCGGCCGCTCGTGGTGGAGAATTAGGATATATGTCTAAAAAAGACCTTGACCCGGCATTTGCAGAAGCAGCTTTCAGTCTGAAACCCGGTAAGATATCCAAAATCGTCGAGTCGGAATATGGTTTTCATATTATTCAGTTGATAGACCGTCAAGGAGAAAAAATCAATGTCCGCCATATCCTGCTTCAACCGAAAATTTCGGATGAAGAAAAAGAGGAAGCTTTGAATCGTCTTGACACAATCCGTCAATACATTAACGAAGGCAAGATGTCTTTTGAGGAAGCAGCGTATTATTTTTCAACTGATAAAAAAACAAAAAATAACGGTGGATTGTTTGCCGATCCGCGCACCTCAGAAGCACGGATTGCTCGGGCAGATATTCCCGGTGAAATGGCCCGGGTTGTCAATGGTATGAAAACAGGCGAAATATCCGAACCTTTCATCACGCATACCGACGGACGAGAGGAATATAAAATCGTTAAAATTAAAGCTTTTTATCCCCATCACAAAGCCAATCTCGATGATGACTGGCAAAATTTCGAACTGATGTTGCAGGAAGAAAAACAGCTGGAAAAGCTGGAAAAATGGGTAAAAGAAAAACAAGCTGTCACTTATATCCATATCGACGATAGCTTTAAAAATGCAAAATTCCGCTACGACGGCTGGATCAAATAAAGCTAGTAAAAGAGAAATATGAAAAATCGGATTATGCGATTGAAGATTTTATCTCTATTTATTTTCTTTTTTGGAATGACGTTTTCCTCTCAGGCACAACAGAAAACAGTCATTCAGATTCTCAATTCCGATAGCCTCATCCCCAATCTGAAAACCAATATGAATCGGTTGCTGGGGAATGTCAAACTAAAGCATAACGACATGCTGATGTTCTGCGATAGTTTGTATAATTATCCCGACAGCAATTATGTCGAGGCATTCGGAAATGTCCACATCATTCAAAATGATACGCTGAATTTATGGGGAGATTTCATGACATACAATGGAAATACCGAACAAGCTAAGGTCCGGGAAAACGTAATCATGCAGGATCCACAAATCACCCTTACTACCAATTTTCTCGATTACAACGCAGCCGACCGGATCGGATATTATTTTAATGGTGGCACGATTAAAGACAAAGTAAATACCTTGGTCAGTGATGTCGGTTATTATTATGTCCCGATCAATGAAATGTTTTTCAAAGATAGTGTAAGAGTGTACACCCCCGACTACACGATGTATTCGGATACCATGAAATATCAAACCGAAACCAAAGTTATCACCATTCTGGGCCCCACTACGATTGTCGGCGACAACCGGACGTTGTATTCAGAAGAAGGCTGGTATAACTCCATTACGGGACACGCGGAACTTTATAAAAACAATCGTTTAGCCTATAACGAATACTGGGGTATCGCCGATACCTTGGTAGTTGATAGTGTGACCAATACGGCGGTTATGCATCAGAATATCCACTTATACGATACTGTTAATCAGGTTATCGTACAGGGAAACTATGGTGAAGTATTAAAAAATAACGAGTATGCGTTTGTTACCCGTCAAGCGATGCTCACCCTGATCGGACAAACGGATTCGCTGTTTGTACATGGCGATACCCTCTCTGTCAGCAAAGATTCGCTTGGCAATAACGTAATGAAGGCCTATCATCATACTAAATTTTTCAATCCAGAATTGCAAGGCAGATGCGATTCTATGGTTTTCCTGGTAGCCGATTCCACGGTTTATCTGTATAAAGAGCCTATCGTATGGGCTAGCGGCAATCAAATGACTGCCGAAGATATTAGTATGCACATGAAAAATAATCAGGTTGATCAGTTTCACCTGAATACGCGGGCAATGATCGTCAATCCGCTGGATTCAACCAAATACAATCAGATTAAAGGACGAAAAATGACCGGATATATCCGGAATAATGAATTGTATTTCGTATATGTCGACGGAAATGGCGAAGTACTTTATTATCCAGACGATAAGGGCGTGATTATCGGCTTGAACAAAACTATCAGTTCCAATATCAAAATTTTTCTGGAAGACAAAAAGGTGGTGGATATCGTCTTTATCAATAAACCGGAAGGAACTTTGAATCCCCTGTTTCTTGTCAAACCGGAAGATCGGTTTTTAAAAGACTTTCATTGGTATATCGACTTGAAACCTTTGCGCAAAGAAGATATTTTCCTGGAATAGCTTCAGTCTGTTTCATGTCCAAAAAAAATTCAAGGAAGTAAATTTCCTTGAATTTTTTATTTATAAATTTCTCTAAATTTACTCTTCAAAATAGGTAGAAAAGCGATTCCAGAATTCTTCGTTGGCCTGGATGTCTTCGTAATAAATCCGCCCTTTTACAGGAGTTGGTGTATCCATATTTACCCGGGTAGTCAGATATTCCATCTCTCCTCCCACCTCTTTACCGTCTTCCTGATAACTGTATACAATCTGAATTCCACTCAGAAAATAAACAGAGCGGAGTTTTTTATATGTAGTAGTAATAGTCATCTTGACGTCCGATTTCGGCTTTTCGCCAACAGTTACCAAATTTCTTCCCAACCGGTTAAAATCCCGGGAAGTAATTTCCGTTACATTTTTCAATACGGCTAAATCCTTCAGGTTGATATAGATCTCCCCATTATAGGTCTGTACAGAAGGGTCACCTGTAGTAGAGAGTGAGGGATTAACCGCCTGATAGGCGATGACCTGTACGGAATCTCCTTCATACACCAGCTTCCCTTTGCTTTTCAATTTATAATCCCTCGAATTAACAAGATCCAGTACGTTACGGGTATTACGCACAATATCGGCAGTCAGAATATCGTCAAAATAAGTCAAACCATCCCATATACATGCAGCAGGCTCACTACGACGCACCTGATTGAATTTGTAGTTCACTTCGTTAAAAGCAGAGACTACATCTTCCCGGCGATATCCTTCTGCATCGTAAATAGTCACAGTAGCTTCCTTTACTTTCTCCTGTCCGTCCGTCCGGGTCAAATATTTGAAATATCCTTCGTAATTATAAGGGCGGATAATATAATTCTTATTGATATTGGATACGACATTCTGCAACATCTTTTTATAAATCAACAATTGTCCATATACATCCACCTCTCCGATCCCGTAAGTCACCGGCCGCAAGATAATGGTAAAATCTGGTTTAGCCTGGGCTTCATACACTTTCATCTCCTGGGGTGCATAACCGACAGCCGATACCCGGATCACATGGGTAGAATATTTGTCAGGAATCGTGAGCTCAAATCGACCATCCACATCCGAAGCCACACCTGCCACCGTCCCCAATAATCCCAAATTGGCAAAGGCAACCGGCTCTTTTGTCTGGCCGTCAATAATCGTTCCTTTAATCGTTATTTTTCCATCGTTCTGAGCACGACAGATAGTCAGACTCCCCAAAATCAACATCAGTAGCAAAAACAATTTCCTATCCATAGATTCATCCTTTTAAGTAATTCAAGCTCGTTTTACGTTACGTTTCTGTTTTTATTTTATATATTTGCCCCAAAGTAAGCAATTATAATGCTTAAAACCAAAATGTATCAACGAAATAATTGAGATATCCCTTATGAGAAAGACGGTTTTATACATCGGTGGATTCGTAATCCTTTCCTCTTTATCTGTATCCTGCGTATCGAAGAAAAAATTTGAAGAACTGGCTCGTGCCAAAAGAGAAGTGGACCGTAATATCTTGGAACTGCAAAGAGAAAAGAAAAAATTAGAGGATCAGCTTCAAGTAACAAAAGACGATTTCAACAGTATCCGCTATAAACTGACAGAAAACAATGCTGTCAAAGACAAAACCATCGATCAGTTGTATACTAAATTGCGTTCGCTCGAAAGCAAACAAGTTGAATTGAAATCGGAACTCAGTAATGTCGCTGATCAGATCAAAACCACGACAGCTTCTTCGAACGAACAGATTACAACATTGGAAAAAAATCTTCAGAAAATCAGTGCCGAACGTGATCAATTACGAAAACAACTCACTGAAGTACAAACCGGTCTGGAATTCGAGAATCGTAAAATCAAGGCTCAGCTCGAAACGGCTTCCGGTAGCCTTACAGCCAAAGACACCGAAATTCAACGGTTGAAAAACGACAATGAAGAAATGAACAAAAAACTAAACTGGATTAGAAAAACAAAATCGGAAGCCGATGCCGAAATCAAAAAACTGACTAATCAGGTAAATCTGTTAAAGAAAGAATTGAGCAAATAAGATGCTTTATTTAATATTAGGAATAACAGGGCTGCTACTCATAGTTGCTCTGTTTACTTATATAAGATACCGGAAACAAAGCGAACCTGAAGAAATCGTCGCTCCTCCTGTGGAATGCTGCGGTGCTCATGCTATTTGCGAGAAAGGCCTGAAGAAAGCGGATGTACATATCGATTACTTCGATGACGAGGAATTGGATGCTTATAAAAACATTCCGGCGAACGCTTATTCCGATGAACAAATTGAGGCTTTCCGCGAAATCCTGTACACATTACGTACGGAAGATATCGAAGACTGGCTGATCAGCCTGGAAAAACGCCAGATCGATCTCCCTGAAATCCTTCGTCCCGAAGCCTTTGAAATGTTACCTTGATTCACTCCTCTACGTGCTTCAATACTTCCCGCCCGATTCGGCATTGCAGACAACGGTAACGCTCACAATATTCCTGAGTCAATTCGATCACCCCTTGAGTTTGGGAAGCAGACTGGAAAACAAAACCTAAATTTTCCCAATCCCTGACAATATAATTTTTTTCAGCCCGGCATTTCTCCAGCCACATCAAAGCTTTTTCCTGTAGCTTCGCTTCCTGCCTTTCTTGCCCATATAAAAAAAGTAAAGGAACGATGGCATTAATCAAGAGAATTTGCTTCGTATTTCTTCCCAACCGATGAGTCTGACCACCTGACACTATCCCAGGCCGATAGTGATTTTCCCAATATGCTGATACTTCTACATCCAGCAATGCATAGAGCTCTTTTAAATCTCCAACTTCTAATATCCTCGATAAAAGCGTTCTGTATCCTTGCAGAAAAGAGGCCAGTAAGGCCAACCGCAGGGTTGGAAAAGCATCCGGGCGGATTCGCATAAATTTCCATATTCCCGGAGGTAAAGAAAATAATTGGTGTTTATTTCGCAGATAGGTGAATTCTTTTTTCAAAGCTACTACATACTCATCCTCCGGAGCATCGTCCAATAACCCGGCACACCCCAGCAATAAAGCTTCCAGCACCAGAAGTTTATCGGCATAACGCAATAGGATACGATACGGTAAACAGAGAGACAACTGATAAAAAGGTTCTGCATTCACATGCCCACTCCAGTATTTACAAAGCATACGATAGAAACACTCCTCCCAGTCCCGGTGAGTTTGCTCCAACATCAACTGAATGCCGCCACACTTTCTTTGCAAACGTTCCATCGACAGGGCCTGAAGGACAATCTGCCAGTAACCGGGATCGATCCGGCCCACCGCATGACGGCATCCCGGACGTACCGCGCCCCCCGACATATAAAGATATTCATCGTAAAGCCGATCCGCATATTCCAACACGATCGTCTCTACTTCCCGACCGCAACTGTTATAAATGCGGACATCCGCTTCCCGGACAACTGATAGAATCACATTATTATAAGCTGCATCCGTATGATGTCCATGACGATACCAATCGCTATTACACAAATGTACTTCTATGTTCCCGGCTAACTCGATCTCTCCGGTCCGGATCCGGGCATTAAAAAAATCAGGACCAGCATCCCGGTTCTGCTTACCAGGATCGAGCACACATAGCGGTTGTCCGGAAATAGTGATGAAATCCCCATTTCTGAACAAAGCATTTGCCCAGATATATTGTAAGAATTCTTCTCTCATATACAAAAAAGATTGATGGCCTTTACAAATTTACAAAATTTAGCGCATAAAAACTCCATTTCAGCGAAAGAAATTGCCTTAAATTGTGCTACCTTTGCCCAAAACAGGTTAGAAATGATAAAATCGATAAACGGCATCACATTATGGAAGAAAACAAATTAATCAAGGACAAAAAGGATAAAATACTAATGGTGATTATCGGGTGTTTATCAGTCGTCCTCATTGGCCTATTTATCTTCTTTTTAATAGAAAGATCTGAAAACCGGAAACATATTGCAGCCATTCACGAAGAAAAACAAGAACTGGAACAAGAACTGACCGATCTGAGTCATCACTACGACGATTTGAAAACCAATAATGATACGTTGAATGAAAAATTGCTCCAGGAACAGGAAAAAATTGCCACGTTGATGGATAAAATGAAGAAATTCCGCGATAATTCATACGCCGAAATCAATCGCTATAAAAAAGAAATCGGTACCCTGAAAACCGTCCTTCGCAGTTATGTCGTTCAAATCGACTCTCTGAATCAGCTGAACCAAAAGCTGGCAAAAGAAAACAACGAAGTTAAACAACAGATGAACTGGGTACGCGAACGGAATCAAAAACTGGAGAATCAACAAAAAGATATGAAAGAAGTGATCGCTCGTGCCAGCGCTCTGCGCACAGAAAACTTCGTCGTTTATCCGGTAAACAAAAAAGACCGGGAAACTAATTGGAAAAAATGTTTTAACCTGAAAGCTGAATTTGTCATTACCAAAAATATTACGGCAAAACGGGGCGACCGGGTGATTTACCTGCGCCTGAAACGTCCGGACGATAAAGTCATCGCTTTCAGTGATAAATCTTTTTTCAAGTACCAGAATGTTTCACTCACTTATTCAGCCAAACGCGAAATTAATTATGAAGGCGACCGGTTGGAAATGGCGATCTACTGGCCTAATGACGGCAGCTTAATCAAAGGGAAATACATAGCCGAATTATTCAGTGACGGCGAACTAATCGGAACTACAGAATTTACGTTAAACTAGACTATAAATAAAACCGAACTATGACAGATATTGAAATTGCAAATACAATAAAACTGAAGCCCATCACTGAAATTGCGGCAAAACTGGGAATAGATCCCGAAGTGATAGAACTTCACGGAAAATACAAAGCTAAACTTCCCTTGGATCTCATTCGGCCGGAGAAGATACAAGACAAACACCTGATCCTGGTTTCTGCTATTTCCCCTACTCCTGCCGGAGAAGGAAAAACCACGATATCTATCGGTTTGACGGAAGGGCTCAACCGTATCGGTAAAAAGACAACTGTTGTATTGCGCGAACCCTCCTTAGGTCCTGTATTCGGTATCAAGGGGGGAGCAACCGGAGGCGGTTATTCTCAGGTACTTCCGATGGAAGATATCAATCTCCACTTTACCGGAGATTTCAATGCCATCGAAAAAGCCCACAATTTATTAGCAGCTCTTATCGACAATAACATTCAAAGTAAGACTTCTTCCCTTGGCTTGGATCCGCGTACTGTAACCTGGAAAAGAGTAATGGACATGAACGATCGCTCCCTGCGGCATATCATCGTCGGACTGGGAGGCACTTCATCGGGTGTACCGCGGGAAACCGGTTTCGACATTACAGCAGCTTCCGAGATTATGGCGATTCTTTGTCTATCAGAGAGTTTTATGGATTTGAAGGAACGGCTGGGTAATATCTTTATTGGCTATACATATGATAAAAAACCTTTATATGCCAGAGACCTGAAAGCCCATGGAGCTATGGCCGCCTTATTGAAAGATGCCATCAAACCCAACCTGGTCCAGACAATCGAAGGAAATCCGGCCATCATTCATGGAGGACCATTCGCCAACATTGCTCAAGGCACCAATTCTGTACTGGCAACTAAAATGGGATTATCTCTTTCGGATTTTGTGGTGACCGAAGCTGGTTTCGGTTTTGACCTGGGAGCTGAAAAATTCTTTGACATCAAATGTGTCAAAGCCGGCCTGAATCCGAGTGCTGTCGTTTTGGTTGCCACTATCCGGGCATTGAAATATCACGGGGGCATGAAGCTGGAAAACTTGAAGGAAGAAAATCCGGAAGCCCTTCTCAAAGGGATCGGAAACCTCGAAAAGCATGTGGAAAACATGAAAAAATTCAATATCTGCCCGATTGTAGCTCTGAATCGTTTTGTTTCCGATACCGAGGCCGAAATACAAATCGTAGCAGATAAATGCCGGGAATTGGGAGTTCCGATGGAAGTTGCCGATGTATGGGCCAAAGGCGGTGAGGGTGCCGAAAAACTGGCCCTTCTGACAGCAAAAGTCGCTGAACAATGTACCTGTAAACTTCAACCGCTTTATGACTGGAATTGGAGTGTCGAAAAAAAGATCGAAACCATCGCCAAAGAAATATATGGAGCGGCAGCTATCGACTATACACCACAGGCTAAAAGCGATTTGAAGAAAATCATAGCACTGGGATTGGATAAACTTCCTGTTTGTGTAGCCAAAACCCAAAAATCCCTGTCAGATAACCCTAAATTATTAGGTCGCCCAAAAGATTTTATCGTCACTGTCCGTCAAATTGAAATCGCTGCAGGTGCGGGATTCGTGATTCCCATCACTGGTGAAATCATGCGAATGCCAGGTCTTCCCGAGAAACCGGCTGCCGAAAACATCGACATTGATGAAAATGGACACATCAGCGGACTATTCTAAGCTTCTTCTCTCCTCTCTTCTCAGGAATGCAATAGCACTTGCATTTCTGAGAAAAACTGTAAAGACTTTATTTCACATTCCTATAATAGGATAACATTCTAAATTTTAAAACGTATGCGGAGTAGTGTAATGATATTTGTAGTTGGAATTCTCTTCATTGTAATAACAGATGGAACACTTTGGTACCAATTGAGAAAATATATACATAAACGGTAACAGATCATACTTTACAGTCTCCATACCCTGTTCTTTTTGCTTGCCCTGATTATGTTTCAATACGGAATTTCCCGGTTAAAAGGACCAGGGGCCTATTTCTGGATCGAAAAATTTATCGGTCTGTTTTTTCTTTTTTATGTCCCGAAGCTGTTTTTCATTCTTTTCAACGGCATCAGTATACTCCTTCGCAGCTGCTGTCTTCTTTTTTCGAAAAGCCTCCGGATGCTTGCTACTTTTTTCTCTCTTTCTTTGTTTCTGATCCTCTTATACAGCATCACCCTGGGACGTTATAATTATAAACTGGAAACGGTCGAAGTACCTATCGCCTACTTATCGGAAGCTTTCCGCAATTTCAAAATCGTCCAGCTCTCGGATATCCATTTAGGCAGTTTCGGACCCGGTTACAAAGGCATGGAGAAACTGGTCGACCAAGTGAATCAGCTGCAACCGGACGTAATTGTTTTTACCGGAGATATGGTCAACAACTTTGCTGACGAAATGATTCCCTGGATCGATGTCCTGGGAAAGTTACATGCCCCATACGGCAAATATGCCGTAACCGGCAATCATGATTACGGTGATTACACCCATTGGCCGGATGCCAGAGCCAAACAGAACAATATGACTCAGTTTTTCCGGAATATGGAAGCCATGGGATTCCGGATGCTCAACAACCGAAGTATACCTTTGGTCATCCGGCAGGATACTCTTTGGCTGGCGGGAGTGGAAAACTGGGGGAAACCGCCTTTCCCCCGTTACGGCAAGCTGACAGAGGCTATCGATTCCATCCAACACCCCCGACCGATTGTATTGTTATCGCACGATCCCTCCCATTGGCGTGCCGAAATCCTCGACCATCCGAATATATATTTGACTCTCTCCGGTCATACCCATGCCATGCAATTCGGTATAAAAATCGGCCCGAAAAAATGGAGCCCGGCCAGTTATATTTATCCAGAATATGACGGTCTGTACCAACAGGGAGATCAATACCTGCATGTAAGCCGCGGCCAGGGTTATCTCGGTTATCCTGGTCGTATCGGCCTTTCTCCTGTCATCACCGAACTGATTCTAACTACCGGTAAATAATTTCTGTACCAACATTTTCCCATGAATAACAACACCAGTTTTGCAAAACAATTAATTATTTACCTGATTCTTGCCCTGGTTATCGGTTTTTTGTTTATCTCTCTGGCGATTACCAATTCATTAAAACATTTTATCGAAAATAATGCTTATAACCAGGCCAAAATAATTGCCAGTAATGTATTGATTATTTTCGAACGGGAAATTTCGCGCATAGAAGGCATCCCTCAGAATGTCACGGATATGCAGGGAAAATTGGACTATGAGAATATTTCGGAACTACCAGTAAGAATTTTAAAAAGCCATCCTTCGCTTATCGGAAGTTCTATACATTACGACACTCGCAATCCAGCGGTAGCTCACATCCCCCATGTGACGGCTTTCCGATCCGAAGACGGACGTATTCATTTCACACCTCCGGCCATGCATTGTGATTTTTATCGGCCAGACAGTAGCCGTATCATCCGTAGGAGTCCGAATGCCGGCTACTGGATTTATTCGGCAGTCAATACAACCAGGACCATTGCTTATTGCCAACCCATTTACAACGAAAAACAACAGGCTTGTGGAGTATTGAAAATCGATTTTCCCTTAAAGACCATTACCGATATCATTTGCAGCTACAAATTATTCCAATCGGGAAATCTTTTTATCACAGATAGTCAGGGGCATTATATCTTCCATCCCGATTCCAAAGTTTTGAAGACACAAACGATCATGACACATTTTTCAGAAGGTCATTCGGAAAAAATTACCCGGAAAATACTGCGGGGCGAAAGCGGGGCAACCTGTATATACCTGGACCAAACGAAACATTATCTTTATTATACCCCTATCGATTTGATGGGTTGGCGTCTCGGCATCATCTGCCCTTATTCCAACATTCTTCACTCATCGGCAAAACTGTATTATCTTCTGTTTATCATTTTGGGTTTGGGCCTGTTTTTCCTATTTATCGGCATCATCAACATTGTTCGTCGTCTTTCCTCTCCACTCGATGAATTGGCATTTTTCGCCCGCCGACTGGCTGAAGGACAGTTCAATATCGAACTTCCCACTCCGAAATGCAGCAAAGAAATTCAGGAGCTTTACGACTCATTTCATTACCTGCAACTCAATCTGAACAATTATATCGAACGTTTAAAAATGACAACTGCCGAAAAAGAACAGCTCAATTCAGAAATGCGGTTGGCCCGGCGAATCCAGCAACGTTTTCTCCCTAAAAGCATAACTCTTCCCTCTCATATACAACTGGCGGCAGAACTACGCCAATGCCGGGAAGTTGGCGGAGACCTTTATGAATTTTTTCTTATAGGTCGTCTCCTCTATTTTGCCATCGGAGATGTTTCGGGCAAAGGCACCCCAGCAGCTCTTTATATGGCTTCGATCTGTAAACTTTTCCACTATGTAGCCAGCCATTATCCTTCTACCGCTGCTATTTGCAACATCATCAACAAGCACATGTGCGACGACGGAGAAGACGATATGTATGTCACCATGTTTTTAGGCATCCTGGATATCGATACCGGTACAATGACTTTTACCAATGCAGGGCATCCCTATCCCATCATTATCCATGAAAACGGTGAAACCGGTTTCTTGGACAAATATCCCGATGTTCCGATCGGTGTTCTGGAAGATCATATTTTTAACGAACATACTTACACTTTTCCTGAAAACACAACCCTCCTCTTTTATACAGATGGCATTACAGAGGCAGAGAATGTCTTCGGTCAATTCTATGGACAAGAGAAAATGATCCGGTCTATCCGCTCGGATATAGAAAAAACGCCGACAGTTCTTATAGAGTCTATACTCAAAGATATCTGCCGGCATATCGACAAAGGAAAGCAATCCGACGATCTTACTTTATTGGCCATCCACTACACCGATCCGACTCAGGCAAACAGCTAAAACCAGCAGAATTTCGTATTTGACGGTTCGTAAATTCAACTTAAAATCCGTTTCTTCAAAAAACCGAAGAACGGCATCAATATCGGCATAAAAAATACCAAGGCGACAATCGAAAACAACAGTCCTCCAATCGTACCGATCGCGAAGGAAAACCAGAATTCTTCAGCCTTCGGTCCGTCTATCAAAAACGGTACCAAACCTAATACAGTCGACAATATGGTTAATAAAACCGCTATGATCTTGTGGTTATAGGCCTTGGTATAAAGCCGGATCGGATCGATCCGTTTCGTCCTATCCCGGTTTCTTTTTACAAAACCGTTGTATTCATTGATAACGTATATGGCTGCGTTGACCACCAATCCACTCAACAAAACCAGGGAGGCAAATCCCCCTGTTCCGAAATTGACGCCCGAAAAATAGAAAGTCAGGAAAGTGCCGATAAACGAGATCGGGATCAACGAAATAATCACGAGGGGTTGACGCAAAGACTCGAACAGGATCGAACAGGTAAAAAAGATAATCACCACAATAAGCAAAATCAACCAATATTGAGTACCCCTGTCCTCATACCACCCGAAGCTCTGATTCACCGTCCGGAAACCCACTGGCTGGCCGACAAAGCTTATCTTGTCGAGGGAATATGGGGAAAAGCAAGCATAAACAAAAAACCGGAACTGAAAAAATATGCCAGCCGGGTCCGTACTGCTCTGAAAGCCGATCCCACCCTCCGAATTCAATCCGAAAACGGCGGCTACGTTTTAATGTCCGTTAGCGTTACACCCGAAACGACTAAGGCCGGCCGACTTCCGTATTAATCATCTGTAAATAGGCTTTCAGCCATTCCTGATGCCGGGGAACGGAATCCCTTTCAACAAATTTGAAACTTTGCAAATCGAACAAAGATAAACCATCGTCGGTAACTATTCCGGCAGCATTGGGATAAGAATAAAAGGCAAAGGGAACCACTTCGTCGGCCAACAAATTACGGCTGTATTTATAACCCGAATGGTCCAAACCCAGTTGTGCCAGTACAGTGGCCACCATATCCGTTTGTGAACCGATCGTTGTAATAACCGTGTCCTGTACATTCAAGGCCCCTCCTGCTAATACCAGTGGAATGTGGTAAGCTGCAGAGCTCGAAGGATCGACATGACGAATATGACGGGTTCCATGGTCTGCCATTAAAATGAAAAGGGTGTTTTCCCAAATCCCCGAAGCCTTACATTTCCGGATAAATTCTCCAATACAACGATCGCTATAATGAATGGCATTCAGAAACTGATGTTCAGTATCCTCTCCGGGGATAACGGTCTCTCCCGGCACTTCGAAAGGTTCGTGACTACTCATGTTGAAAGCCATATACATAAAAGGCTGCGGAGCCTGTGTCATATCTTCAAACAACCGATCGAACATGTATTCGTCATGGATCCCCCATTTAAAACGGTTTTCTATCGCTTCTCCCGAAAAATCGTCTTCGGTAACCATGCTCTGAAAACTCATGGTCACATATGAACGGAAACTCCCGAAGTTGATGTCCCCGGCATAATAATAACGGGTGGTATATCCTGCATACTCCAGATCCTTGGGGAAACGCGGATGTTCGATAATTTTATTAGGGTACTTAATCATCGCGACAGCCGGATGGGAAGGAATTCCGCTGATAGCTGCCAGCATGCCCCGGTCCGATCGTGCTCCGGTAGCATAAATATTCGAGAAAAGAATTCCTTCGCGGGCCAAAGCATTCAAAGAGGGTGTTACTCCAGGCTCTCCCCCCAGGACTTCCACCGCGTTGGCCGTAAAACTCTCCAGAAGCAAAAAAACAATGTTAGGGCGTTCGGTGTTCAACAAACGGGGATACTGTTTTCCCGTAAACATCAAACTGTCGACCATGCGTTCGGCACGATCATCGGCCATAAAAGTATATTTCTTTCCGAATTTCTTTATATGCATCAGTTCGTACATAAAATTCCAAACCGGATTGACAGCCGCCTGATTGGCATACATATTCTTCGGATGAAAGAACACAAAACTACTGTTTAAAGGGGCCACATTGAAACCTCCCCGCACCGGGAGGATCATCGCTCCTCCGATCAGCAGAAATACCGGTACGGACCAAAAATTTCTTTTCGCATAATGCAACGAAGGGAGCACCCAACGCCTGAAGGCCCACCAACTTCCTGCTACTGATACCACCACTACTGCCAAAAGACAAAGAATAAGCCACACCGGCGTCGAAGCCATGGCCTGCCGAGGAGTTTTCAGATACAGGAGAGGGGCAGAGTCTATATGATATCCCCAGTTTCTGAATAGTTCCAAATCCCCGACTACAACACTGCAAAAGAAAAGTAATAGCAGAAAAGTCAGGACAGAAAAAACAGTACGGAGTACTTTGTCGGAGAGAAAAACAGAACAAGCCAAAACAAGGGAAGAAAGCATCATGATATAACCTCCCAGGGAAAGATCGAGCTGCAAACCTCCGAAAAAAATATGCCAAAAATCCCCGACACTCAATTCAATACTGTCCTGCCATTGATAAAAAAGAAATACGACTTTAGCCACCAGTGACAATATCACCCAAAAGAGGTAGTATTTCAATAAAAAGATTATTTTTGCTTTCATCTTCCTTCCGGTTAAAACTTACTTTGTTTTTCGGTCACCAATGCCCCCTTAAAAAGGCGCACCGTCGCTTCCTCCCTCGAAATCACCACGCATCCCTTCGAAATTCTGTTCCAGGGGCGGTGTAGACATCTCGTCGTTCATGCGCGAACTGTAGATCTGAGTCACAACTTCACCGGTCGAGGTATTGGAGGCAAAGGGCGAACTGGTGTCCAAATCACAGAATTGAGTAAGTTCGGCACGGAAACGCAGATTGACTTCTCCCACTGCTCCGTTACGGTGTTTGGCTATGATAATGCTGGCGATCCCCAGTAAAGAGTTACCTTCGTTATCAGTCGTGATACCGTATTTTTCCGGTCGGTGAATAAAAAGTACCATATCGGCATCCTGTTCGATTGATCCCGATTCCCGCAAATCCGACAACATCGGTTTTTTGTCGGGCCGTGATTCTACCCCACGGTTCAGCTGTGACAAAGCCAGAACCGGAATATTCAGTTCTTTGGCAATGATCTTCAACTGTCTGGAGATCATACTGACTTCCTGTTCACGATTGCCGCGCATATCGGCACCAGCAGTCATCAACTGGAGGTAGTCGATGATCAGCACCTTGATATCGTATTTTTGTTTCAAGCGGCGGCATTTGGCCCGCAGCTCGAAAATAGATAAAGCAGGTGTGTCGTCCACCAGAATAGGCGCTTCCACCAATGCTTTGATGCGGCTATGTAATTGTTGCCATTCTTCTTCCGTCAGACGTCCGGTTTTGAGTTTCTCGGAACTCAACTCGGTTTCACTGGCTATCAGACGATTTACCAACTGTACAGACGACATTTCCAAAGAAAAGATAGCCACCGGCTGACGATGTTTCACCGCCATATTCCGGGCCATTGATAATACAAAGGCCGTCTTTCCCATGGCCGGCCGGGCAGCGATGATCACCAAATCCGAAGGTTGCCAACCCGAGGTCACAGCATCCAACGCATTAAAACCAGAAGGAACCCCGCTGATACCGTCGGGCTTCTGAGCTGCCGCCTGTATGCCTTTGATGGCTTCGTCGATAATGGGAGCTATCTCGGCTGTATCTTTTTTGATATTTCCGTCGGCAATATCGAATACAGCCTTCTGAGCTTTGTCCATCAAATCCGAAACATCGGTAGCTTCGTCGTAAGCCATCTCCTGTAATTCCGTACATACACCGATCAGTTTTCGCTGAAGATATTTCCGAACAATGATTTTAGCATGGAACTCGATATGAGCCGCCGAAGCTACCCGGGAAGTCAGCTGCGAGAGATAATAGTATCCCCCCACCTGTTCCAATTCCCCGCTTTGTTTAAGGGCTTCGCTAACAGTAAGTAAGTCCACGGGATCATCGTTCAGAAACAACTTATGGATGGCCCGGAAGATACGCTGATGAGCGTCTTTGTAAAAAGCATCGGGCTCTAATAAATCCCCGACGACTGAGAAAGCATCCCGCTCCAACATCAGGGCTCCCAATACTGCTTCCTCAAGATCTACCGCCTGAGGCGGCATTTTACCATACTCTGCCTGTAAGTCTTTTACAGTTCTTTTTGTCCCGAATTCGGGTTTATTTGCCATATCGATATACGAAAATTATTTGATTACCCCTCTTTTTTTCAATTCCCAAAAACACCTGGCTGTCGCTTCCACATCAGCCAGTGCATTGTGTGCATGCTCGAATCCACAAGCGAAAAGTATCTGATGAAGCTCGGCCAGACGTGGAGATTTATAGCCTTTTTTTCCCGGAAGTTTGCAATAGTCGACAGCGCTCTTCATTGTACAGTATTTCGGTTTCAGAAAAAGTGTGGTCATCATACGCTGCCGTTCGAACTCCGCCCCCATAATACATTCGTCGAACCCGATATTATGCCCCACCAATGCCGTCGCTTCGTCTATCTTATCCGAAAATTCATCCAGCACTTCCCGCAAGGGACGTCCCTTTTCCTGTGCCATTGCAGTGGTGATACCATGAAGGCGGGCAACCTCCGCCGGAATAATGAACCCCTCCGGACGAATCAGCGAATCGCAGCTTTCCAGCAACTGTCCCTGATCGTCGTATGTCATCCACGCCAACTGAACCAAACGGGGCCAATTATCGGAGTCAGTAACCGGCGCATTCCAGCGCTTGGGTAAACCGGTTGTCTCCGTATCGAAAAATAAATACATGCCTGAAAATTATTTCTGATCGTCGTTTTCAAAACTTTTATTATACTGGTGCATAGCTCGGTAACTCATACCCATACTAGAAAAACCACCGTCGTGATACAAATTTTGCATGGTAATTTTCCGGGTAAGATCAGAAAACAGGCAAACACAGTAATTGGCACATTCTTCCGCCGTAGCATTTCCCAATGGCGACATCCGGTCGGCAAAGTCTACCAGTGAATCGAAACCTTTTATACCGCTTCCTGCGGTCGTCATTGTCGGCGACTGCGAAATAGTATTTACCCGTATGCGTTTCTCCCGACCGTAAATATATCCGAAACTCCGGGCTATGGATTCCAGCATAGCTTTGGCATCCGCCATATCGTTATATTCATACATCGTCCGCTGGGCCGCCACATACGATAAAGCTACCACCGATCCCCATTCATTAATGGCATCCAGTTTTTTAGCCGTCTGCAAAACTTTATGAAAAGAAATAGCAGAAATATCGAGTGTTTTTTGCAAGTAATCGTAGTCGAGATCGTCATAAGGACGTTTTTTTCTTACATTCAAAGACATGCCTATAGAATGAAGAATAAAATCCACTTTCCCTCCAAAATGTTTCATCGCTTCTTCGAAAAGATAAGTCAAATCCTCTACACTGGTAGCATCGGCAGGAATCAGGGGTATTTCGTGTTTTGCTGCAAAATCCTGAATATCCGCCATACGAATAGAAAGCGGAGTGTTGGTCAATACGATCTCAGCTCCTTCTTCTATACATTTCTCGGCCACCTGCCAGGCGATAGACATCTCATTCAGCGCACCGAAAATAATTCCTTTTTTCCCTTTTAATAAATGATAAGCCATTGTTCTCGTTTTTAATTTATAGTTTATTTTTTTACGCTCCCGGCTTCGGATGGTTATTTCAACAGATTTTTAGCTGTCTCGATCGCTGCGCCGGTAATTTCTTCCCCACTAATCATCCCTGCAATTTCCTGAATGCGTTCTTCTTCCGATAGCTTACGAATCCGGGAAATCGTTGCATCGGTCGCATCTTCTTTGTATACTTTAAAATGACAATTTCCGGCAGCAGCAATCTGGGGCAGATGAGAGATACTGATTACTTGCATCCGTTGAGCCATTTCCCGCATGATCTGTGCCATACGATGAGCTACTTCCCCCGATAATCCCGTGTCTATTTCATCGAAAACAATCACCGGTAATTGTTTAGCTTGGGAAAGGACATATTTCAGCGCTAGCATTACCCGTGAAATCTCACCGCCGGAAGCGACCTTGGCAAGCTCGCCGGGTGTCTGTTTTTTGTTGGCAGCAAATAAGAACTTCACTTCGTCCATTCCGTTGGGGACAAAACGTTCCAAAGAATTCACTTCCACCCTGAATTCAGCATGCCGTATACCCAAATCCATCAATAATTTTTTCATAGCCGCACAAAGGCCATCCCCTGCTTCTTGCCTCAAACGATGGATTTCTGCTCCCAATTTCTGCATCTCGTTTTCTATGACCTGTACTTTTTTCTCTAACTTTCCGATTTCTTCCACCCCTCCTTCTGCCTGTTTCACTTTCTCTTCCAGATCATTTTTCATCCGAATCAGTTCGCTCACTGTTTCCACCTTATATTTAAAGAGCAGGTCATAAATCACATTCAGGCGTTGGTTGATCAACTCTACCCGTCCCTCGTTATATTCCACACTTTCAGCTTTCCGTTCGGCTTCATCGGTCAAATCGTTCAGTTCGATAATCACCGAATCCAGCCGCTCCCGATACGCTCCAGCTTCCCTCCAGGCCGACTCGATCGCGGCCAGGGCATTCCGGGAACTCTTCAGCGCCTGTATTACCGCCTGTTCCTTATCTCTTAGATTCCATACCGCTCCCGACAAGGCCGATTTGATATTTTCGGCATGTGTCAACATTTCCAGTTCTTCTTCGAGTTCCTGCTGCTCTCCCTCCTGCAGGCGAGCACTCTCAAGCTGGCTGAACTGAAATTTCAGATAGTCGCTTTCTTTGCGGGCATCGGCAGCTTTATCTTTCAATTCCTTCAACTCTGTCACCAGTTTCTGCCTCTGCTGATATAATTTCTGGTAATGCTCCACTTCTTCGCGGCCCCCGCTAAAGGCATCCAGTATCTCCGTCTGGTATTCCGGTTGAGCCAACAATAAAGACTGGTGCTGGGAGTGGATATCTACCATAAAACTGCCGAAGTCCTTCAAGAGTTTATTACTGACGGGCGTGTCGTTGATAAAACACCTCGATTTCCCTTCAGCATTCAATTCCCGTCTCACAACTACTTGCGCCGAATAATCAAGATCGTTCACTTCAAACCATTCTTTCAATCCATAACCGGAAATATCATATTCAATTTCCACCACACATTTTCTGGACTTATCCATAATGGCAGAGGAATCAGCCCTTTGGCCCAACGTTAGTCCGATAGCACCTAATAAAATAGACTTACCTGCTCCGGTTTCTCCGGTAATGACAGAAAAGCCTTCCTCCAGCGTTATATCGGTCTTATCTATTAAAGCATAATTACTTATACTAATACTCTCAATCATAGTGTTCCCTTTTACCGTATTCCGATACCCTAAGCGGAATCGATTAAGCATACAAAGATAGAGTTTTATCATGATTCTGATAATTTTTTATACATCCTTTTTCATTCTTCATTTTATTTCCTACTTTTGCGCGGTCAAAAAAACGACCTAACTATTATAGTTCTTCAAAATGACAAGCAGAAGATTAATCAGAATTAAAGTACTACAATTACTTTACGCTTTCGGCAAGAAAGAAAACCCGACATTAGCAGAAATAGAACGCGATTTACTGAAAAGCATGTCTAAAAGCTCGGATTTATATTACGAAACCCTATTACTACTAACCGAGATCCGCCGTAAAGCTTATCTGAAAATCGATGCAGCCCGGAATCGTCGGTTGGCCTCGGATATCGACCTGAACCCCAATACCCGGTTTATCACGAATCCGATTTTCGACATAATCGAAAAAAATAAACGGTTTCAGAATTATATTAACAATAATCTGATTTCCTGGAACGATGATCAGGAAACCGTACTTTATTTTTACAATAAACTTCAGGAATGGCCCGAATATCAGCAATATATGCACCGAAAAGAGGTTACTTTCGAGCAGCATAAACAATTGGTTATCGATTTCTTTGCCAATATTATTATTCAGGATGATTTGTTTTTCCAGACCATGGAGGAGAAAAGTATTTTCTGGAACGACGATTTCGAACTGGTACTGAGTATCGTGCACAAAACGCTCTGGCACCTTCAAGCCCATTTGAACGAAGACGACAACATCTTCTATCCCATTTATAAACCAGAAGAGGATACGGAATTTGGCAGAACCCTGATCCGTAAAACTTATAATGAATATGATAAGAATGTTCAATTGATCGATAAGTTCACCTATAACTGGGAGCTCGAACGAATCTCCGATATGGACAAACTTATTATGTCCTGTGCCATTTCAGAATTGAAACATTTCCCTTCTATACCGGTCAAAGTTACACTGGACGAGTATATCGAAATTTCCAAGACCTACAGTTCGCCTAAAAGCGGTGCTTTCATCAATGGCGTACTGGATAAAACCGTAGCTTTATTGAAAGATAATGGTGAGATTATAAAATCAGGACGGGGATTGCTGGACGAAATCGAGGTTTAATACTTCGATACGACAGCAGACCCCCGATAGGTTTTCAGGTAATGAACAGCTTCTTCAGGAGAGCCGACAATTTCATATAATCCTTTATAAACAGACGAAATAAAACCTTGTTGAGTTAGACCGGAAATGAAATCGAAAAAACGATCGTAAAATCCGGCTGTATTGATAAAGATAATGGGTTTTGTATGCTGTCCCAATTGTTTTAAAGTAATTACTTCGGTGATTTCTTCAAGGGTTCCCCATCCGCCCGGTAAAGCAATAAAAGCATCGGCATTTTCTCTCAACAGGTGTTTTCTCTCTTTCATATCCGGAGCAACAATCAAATGGGACAACTGCCGGGCGGCAACTCCCCTTTGCAGGATGCACTCGGGAATAATACCGGTTACGTATCCCCCCCTGTTAATGGTTGCTTCGGCAACTTCTCTCATTAATCCAATGTTTGTGCCTCCGTATACCAGTTGCCATCTTTCTTCTGCGATCTGTTGGCCTAATGTACGGGCAGCATCAATGAATACCTGCTCTAACGGCTGGGCAGAAGCACAAAAAACGGCTATTTTCATAGATTAGGGAGTGTCATCCGTTTTTACACTCCCTGTTCCATCAGGCATCGATTGTTGCATAGGTTGCGTTTTGTTCGATAAACTGTCGTCTGGGCGGAACATCATCTCCCATCAACATAGAGAAAATCCGGTCGGCTTCAGCAGCATTCTCGATAGATACCTGGCGCAGAATCCGGTTTTCCGGCGACATCGTCGTTTCCCACAATTGTTCTTTACTCATTTCTCCCAAACCTTTGTAACGCTGGATATGTAAACCGGCATCTCCTTTCCCATTGCTCATTTCATTGACCAACTGCTCCAGTTCTTTATCTGTCCAACAATAACGCTGTTCTTTGTTTCCTTTTTTCACCGAATACAAGGGTGGAGTAGCGATATAGAGATAACCGTTTTCGATGACAGGCCGCATAAACCGGAAGAATAATGTCATAATCAAGGTAGCGATATGTGCTCCGTCGACGTCGGCATCGGCCATAATCACGATTTTATGATAACGCAATTTTTCCAGGTTGACGGCTTTGCTGTCTTCCGCAGTACCGATCGTAATCCCGAGTGCCTGGAAAATTATTTTGATTTCCTCACTTTCGAACACACGGTGGAGCATGGCTTTTTCCACATTGAGGATTTTTCCGCGCAATGGCAAGATAGCCTGAAAACGGCGGTTACGTCCTTGTTTGGCAGTTCCCCCTGCGGAATCTCCCTCTACCAGGAAAATCTCGCAGTTCGCCGGATCGTTATCGGAGCAATCAGCCAATTTTCCAGGCAGTCCGGAACCGCTCAGCACCGTTTTGCGCTGTACCAGCTCCCGGGCTTTTCGGGCAGCATGGCGTGCTGTTGCAGCCAGAATCACTTTATCAACGATTGCTTTGGCATCTTTCGGATGTTCTTCCAGGTAGTTTTCCAGCATGTTCGACACAGCTTGTGACACAGCCGTACCGATTTCCGTATTCCCCAATTTCGTTTTTGTCTGACCTTCGAACTGTGGCTCGGCCACTTTCACGGAAATGACAGCCGTCAAACCTTCGCGGAAATCGTCGCTATTGATATCGAACTTTAGCTTCGAAAGCATATTGTGGTTTTCGGCATAGGTTTTCAGGGTGGAAGTCAACGCCCGCTTAAATCCTGTCAAATGGGTACCCCCTTCGATGGTATTGATATTGTTGACGTATGAAAAAACATTTTCAGAAAAACCGGTATTGTAATGCAAGGCTACCTCGATAGGCACTCCATTGCGCTCGGTAGACATATCGATGGTGGTGTCGATCAGTTTTTCACGGGTATTATCGAGGTATTCTACAAATTCCCGCAATCCGTGTTCCGAATAAAACACCTCGTGCTTGGGTTCACCGGTCTCCGGATCAGCCTGTCGCCGGTC
>JAETOX010000189.1 GCA_021771575.1 Bacteroides sp.
ATCGGTAATACCATGAAATATCACCCCCATGGAGACGCTTCCATTGGCGATGCCCTGGTGCAATTGGGGCAGAAAGACCTGCTGGTAGATTGTCAGGGAAACTGGGGAAATATACTCACAGGAGACGGTGCAGCTGCTCCCCGGTACATAGAGGCCCGTTTGTCGAAGTTTGCCCTTGAGGTTGTTTTCAACCCGAAGACCACGAATTGGAAGCTTTCGTACGACGGGCGTAACAAAGAGCCCGTCACGCTGCCGGTTAAGTTTCCGTTGTTATTGGCTCAGGGGGTGGAAGGGATTGCCGTTGGATTGGCTTCGAAGATTTTGCCTCACAATTTTAATGAGTTGATCGATGCCTGTATTGCTCACCTTAAAGGGGAGGTATTTGTGCTTTATCCTGATTTCCCTACTGGAGGCATGATCGATGTGTCGAAATATGCCGACGGCATGCGTGGAGGAAATGTCAAAATCAGGGCCAGGATCGAAAAAGATAATAATAACAAGGTATTGAAAATTACGGAAATCCCCTTCGGACGTACGACCTCTTCCTTGATCGACAGTATCATCAAAGCCAACGAAAAAGGGAAGATCAAGATCAAAAAAATCGACGATAATACGGCCCGCGATGTGGAAATCCTCATCCATCTGGCTCCGGGTGTTTCCTCTGACAAAACGATCGATGCCTTATATGCGTTTACCGATTGTGAATTATCGGTTTCGCCCAACTCCTGTGTGATCGAAAATGAGAAGCCGCGCTTCATGCCGGTTTCCGATATTTTACGGCAATCGGCCGGCGATACAGTTTCCCTGCTGAAACAGGAACTCGAAATCCGGCTCAACGAATTATTGGAGGAACTGCATTTCGTATCCCTGGAACGGATCTTCATCGAGGAACGGATTTATAAAGATAAACAATTCGAAGAAGGCGAAAACATAGAGGAGGTCATCGCTCATGTTTACCGGCGTCTGCAACCTTTCTTACCTAAATTTTATAGGAAGGTAACCGACGATGATATCAGGCGTTTACTGGAAATTAAGATGAAGCGGATCTTGAAATTCAGTTCCGACGAAGCCGATCGTTATATAGAGGGATTGGAAAAAGAAATCGACGAAGTCAGTCACCATATCGCACATATCATTCCTTATACCATCGCTTATTACGAGCGTATTAAGAAGCGTTATGGGAAAGGCCGGGAACGCAAAACGGAAATTCGCAATTTCGAAAACATTGAAGCGGCTAAAGTGGTCATTGCCAACGAGAAATTATACATTAACCGGGAAGAAGGTTTTATCGGAATCGCTTTGAAGAAAGATGAGCTGATTTGCGAATGTTCGGATATGGATGACATTATCGTCTTCAAAAAAGACGGCACCTATTATGTGACCAAAGTGGCAGATAAGATTTTTGTCGGCAAGGACGTACAGTATGTCAATGTCTTTAAGAAGAACGATAAGCGGACGATCTATAATGTGGTTTACCGGGATGGGAAATACGGCTCGGCATACGTGAAGCGGTTCAATGTGACGGGAGTGACCCGCGATAAAGTGTACAACCTGACCAAGGGAACTTCCGGGTCCCGGATTTTGTATTTTTCGGCTAATCCGAACGGGGAGGCCGAAGTAATCAAAGTATGCCTCAAGCCTAAACCCAATCTCAAAAAACTGGTATTCGAATACGATTTTGCCATCTTGACCATCAAAGGCCGTGATTCTGTCGGGAATATCCTTTCTAAAACTGATGTACATAAAATCAGCGTCGTACAGAAAGGAGTTTCCACCCTCGGAGGTTGTCAGATTTGGCTGGACGAAGATGTATTACGCTTGAATACGGACAACCGTGGCAAGTACTTGGGAGAATTTCAGGGTGACGACCGTCTTCTGGTGGTGAATAAAAACGGCACTTATCTCACGACGGATTTTGATTTGAATAATCATTACGACGAAGGCTATCTCATTTTCGAGAAATTCGAATCCGGCAAAGTGTGGTCTGCTGTCTTTTACGATGCCGAACAACAATACTATTATCTGAAGCGTTTCCGGTTTGAAGAGTCGTCGAAATGCAATTCTATTATCGGGGATACTGAAGGAGCGCGTTTGTTATGTCTTAGCTGTGAACGGCATCCCCGTTTCGAAGTTGTTTTCGGTGGAAAATACGAAGCGCGTCCATCCGAAGTGATCGTCGCTGATGAGTTTATCGGGGAAAAATCGTTTAAAGCCCGAGGGAAACGGATTACCACTTTCGAAGTGAAAGAGATCCGGGAAATAGAGCCTTTGGTGAAAGAAGAAGAGCAGGAAATTAATCAGGACGTAGAATTTGAAGTGACCAATCCGGAAGAAATAGCCGGGGACGAACAAATGAAATTAGATTTCGATTAATAAACGGGATATGAAGTATTTTTTGGTCGGTTATATGGCTAGTGGTAAAACCTATAAGGGGAAAGTGATGTCGCAGGAGTTAGGGATCCGCTTTATCGACCTGGATACTTACATTATTCGCCGGGAACACCGTAGTATTTCGGAAATTTTTGCCACCGAAGGTGAAGCGGGTTTTCGCAAACTGGAAACCCGTTATCTGCATGAAGTCTGTGAGCTATACGAGGATTTCGTGCTTTCGACAGGGGGAGGTACGCCCTGTTTCAATGATAATATGGAATATATGAATGCTTGTGGACACACCATTTTTCTCCGTACCGATATAAACATTATCCTGGAACGTCTGATCCGGGGAAAACATAAACGTCCTATAGTGAGCCGGTTGAGTGAGGCTGAAATCCGGGAGTTCGTTTCCCGTCATTTGCAGGAAAGGTTACCGTTTTATGTCCGGGCGAAAGAAGAAATCTCCTAAAATTTCATCTATGTTAATTTTTGAAATATGAAGCTATTATTATTATCGACGATCTCTTTCATTTTTTTGACTATGACAGCATGTAATTCCCACAACAAAGAAGAAAAATCCCAGACTCAGGATGCACTGGAAACTATTTTTGCCCGTAAAAGTGTCCGCAAATATCTTCCGAAACCGGTAGAAAAAGAAAAAATAGAATTATTGTTAAAAGCGGGTATGGCAGCTCCCAGTGGCAAAGATGCGCGTCCGTGGGAACTCCTTGTTATCGATAAGCGCGAAGTGCTCGATAGCATGGCCGTTGCACTGCCATATGCCAAGATGCTGAAAGATGCTCCGATGGCTATCGTTGTTTGCGGGGATACGACAAAATCCTCCTATTGGTATGTGGATTGTTCTGCCGTTGCTCAGAATATCCTGCTGGCAGCCGAAGCCTTGGAATTGGGAGCCGTATGGACCGCTACTTACCCTTATGTCGAACGGATGGATATTGTCAGGAAATACACAGCTATTCCGGATGAAATTCAATCTCTTTGTGTTATTCCCGTCGGCTATCCAGCTATGCCCCACAGCCCAAAAGACAAATGGAATCCCGCCAAAGTCCAGCATAATGTATGGAAGGAAAGGGAGTGAGGTAAGCGGATGGAAATATGCTTTTGGACAATCAGGGATATGCGGGAGATAAAGCAGCTTGGGATCTAATTTGTTGCTTTTACAGGCATCGATCCATCTGATACCTGGGTATCTTTAATATAATCTGGCGTTGCTTTTCTCTATTCTTGTTTATTTCCGGCAAAGGAGTGAATTCTTAACTTTGTCCGGTTTTCTGCTTATATATATAATGTAGTAAAACGATTTACCTTAAACTTTATTTTTTGATTTGTGTCACTGGAGAGGAACTGGTCCGGATTGCCGCCGATGATTTGCGGAAGGAGACGGAACTGCTTCCCCCGGCCAGTGCGCCGAAGGATAACAACAGCAACACCGTCACTAACAAGCAGTATGCTAGCCGAGGCACGGCTTGGGCTTTCTTGGCGGAAGCGTATGACTGGCTGGCAGGAGTCTACGGGTATATGGAATTGCTAGCTCCTAGGATTGTGACCGTCGATTCGGTGTTCGGGATCGCCTTCACCAACCTGCAGGGCGAGGAGTACATGGCGGATTACTATATGCCCTTCATGGTGCATAAATACTTGGTGGAGCGCAATGCTAGTCCGATGACGACCCGGTGGATGTGTATGTCGCCACATAGTGTTACAATATGTGATTCTGGGAAGGCATATATTGGTCGACTTCGTTGCGAGGTCAAAGGGAAATTATCAGCCGGGCAACCCGATGATGAAAGGTGGCACAGATGTGTTGTTACAGCATAAATGGGAAAGGAGGAAGTAATGATATTGCCAAACATTTCTATCCGATCGCCCCCTCCCCAATTCTCCGGGAATAACCAAGATGATGTTTGTCGTTTTTTTTGATATATGAAGTTTTTGATAATGAGGCATAAATGAAATTGTTTAAAAATATTTTGAAAAAATCCATCAAAATAATTTGTATATAAATAAAAAGTTTCTACTTTTGCACCCGCTTTCAGAGAGATACTCCACGAGACACCAACAATCTGCGGGAGTCGGTAGCAGGGGCGGAAAGAGGAGCGGTTGAGTTCTGAGGCATATTGATACCTGAATTTCCACATAAAACCTTTTAAACGGGGTTGGATGAAAAAAGTTCGAAAAAACTTCTCAAAAAATTTGGAGAAGTCGG
>JAETOX010000190.1 GCA_021771575.1 Bacteroides sp.
GACAGGTTGAAAGTATTTTCATTGTAAAAACACTATGGTAAGATTGTGTGCGCGACCGACAAGCGGTTCCGGTACAAGGTGCGGGAAACGATATTATCGTTTGCCTGACGCGCAACATACTGGGGGGGGGGGGTACAAGACTGTGATACAAGCTTTTAAATTAAAGATAAAGGCAAAAAAAGAATGGGCGCCTGCGGCCATTAAGTTTCTGAGGTATCGGCAAACACCATGCAACCTTAATGTGCAAACGCCCACGTCCTGTACTGTAACGTGGTAGTCTGCCGCCATTCTTGGTCGCTTATTTAGAAATTGCCGATTTCCGGAAACGACAATAGAAGCTATTGCAGATCTAATATGTCTTTTTATCAGTTGCAAAATTGAAGTTTTTATCTCCGGTTTTTGTCGATACCGGATTTTAATACAAAATTATAGCTGTACGCAAGTAAAAAACAAAGAAATGTATTGGACAATTTATTGGACAATGTACGTTTTTATTAAAAATCAGACAAATATGAAACCCTACAAAGAAAAAATTTCTAACATACCGAGTCACAATTACAAATCTTTTCAAATTTTCCATATAACGAAGCAAGGCCGACTTCCCTTAACGGAAAATCGACCTTGACATATCATGACGGCCGCCTTGCGACCGGATGTATTGAATTTATCTTATATCACAACTTTGATTGTCGAAGAAGTGCCGTTGGAAGACACTTTCACAACATAAACACCTGAGTTAAGACCGGTGGGAATATCGCGCTCGATATCCGATACAACGAACACCAGACGACCTGAAAGATCATAAACCGAAAGTCCGTCTACCGCATCACCTTCCACTCTCAGGACACCGCTGCCTATGCAACGTACTGTCACATCGGATACAGAATCATTTCTGACTCCATGGATACCGCTTCCCGGATCGTCGACAATGACGTATGAGCTATAGTCGGCAGGCATATCACCGGCAGGAAGGTCAAGCCATCCATAACTCTCAACCAATCCGAGGAAAACATTCATGTCGTCACTGCAACGTACCTGGCCTACGAAAAGATGTTTCTCTACGATAATCGGTTCGTACGTATCCATATCAACACTTTCATAGTCATGACGCAGATTGTCGTTCATCCATTCGCCGAATACAGGGTTACGCGCGGCAATAAAATCCTCAAAAGGCACAAAACTGTCAGAACCGGCAGCCTTGACATAAGATGCAACAGGTGTAGGATCGGCGTAACCTGACGGAATGACAGAAGAGATTATTGGTCCGTCGTTCAGACACGTTGTGGGCGAAAGGTTTAGATCTGATCGAAACTCTGTATATGTGCCTTTTTCAAGGTCAAAATAGATCTGATAGGAAGAATCCGGCCCCCACATTTCTTCCGACTGGACAGTCACAGCGATAACAAATTTTTTTCCGTCAGGAGATGCAACCACACTATTGAAAGTGAAAAGCGCCGAACAGCTCAATATCTCCCTAAACGTGGATAAATATGCGTCGATTTTTGCATTGAATTCCTCAGCCTTTTCGTTGTAAATCGTTGCAGCGGAGTTGTAAGCTTCAATCTCTTCAGCGCTCATATAATATCCGTATTCGGGATATTCGGTAGTATAATTGCTATCCAGCCATTCCTGATAAGCATTATTATAAGCCTCCAAATTCTCAGGAGTCATGAAATCTTTCGGATCCGGTCCGGGACCGATTTCTTCGGGATATTCAGGAAGTTCGAGATTCAATGTATTAACCAGTTCGGCACCCGGTTCGCTGTAACTCCATTCGCCGCTGTCGTCCTGGGTATATACGATAGGAGTGCAAACTGCTCCCGAGTAATCCATAACCTGACCTATTATGGTCTTGCCATTTTCACTTACAGACAATGCCGTTACATAAATAGGCTTACGGCCGGTAAAATCCAGTTTCGGATGGGGAAGAATCACCGCATCACTAACAGTACCGTCAGGATTAACATCCCAGTATACAGGAACAAGCAACTGTCCTTCCTGACCCTCGTCATTACCCGGATTTGAAACATCACCCACCACACGTGTTCCATCGGGAGTGATGGCATTGGCATAAGAAAGCGAATAAGGGCTGTCTTCATCGAGTATCCTGAAATCAGATCCGTCCCAGATTGCGGCTACATCGCCCATAGAGCCGACTGCCGTACCGACTTTCGAGAACGCATTGCAATGCCCGAAGGAATTTTCAATCGTACCGTCGCCATACTCATACACAACACCTGTCTGCAGATCCTTTATAAGGATTACACCTAAATATGATGAACCGATATAACGACCGTCCGGCGACACTTTGGTACCACAAAAACCGGGAACCAGCTCCATAGTCGGAACAGCATGGACAGATGCGCTTCCAAGAAGAAATGCGCCCAAAGCAAAAAGTAAAGTTTTTTTCATATTACATATATTGATTAATGGATGAATCTCGACAGCAAATCTTCCGATATATCGATTTTTTCATTGAATTTCAAAACAAATATAAATCACATGGCAAATATAGCTACATTTTTCTTTATCTAAATCTTTTTCTCAAAAAAATCTATTATATATCAAAATATTTTTCTCTGACATATCTAAAACTTTAACCCGATATCAATAACATTTTGTCAAAAATACCACTAACCATGCGGACTTTTTTTATTGCGACATAAATATGGAATATTTTAAACTAAAATATCTTGTGATAATAAAATAATATTTTTATTTTTGCGAAATAAATTAAGTCAAAACATCTATATGATTAAAAAATCATTATTAGCATCAGTGTTTCTGTTTGCATTCACTCTTGCATCAGTAGCCCAGTTGCCATCCGTTCCTCTAAAAAGCCTCAACGGAAAAGCGATCGATTCATCAAAACTTGCAAAAAACGGCAAACCTGTCATCATAAGTTTTTTTGCCACATGGTGCAAGCCTTGCATGCGGGAACTCAGAGCCATAGCTGAGGTCTACCCTGACTGGCAGGACGAAACAGGTGTCAACATGTATATCGTATCAATCGACGAAGCCCAGAACGCCAACAAGGTAAAGCCTCTTGTCGACGCTGAATCCTGGGAATACGATGTACTCCTCGATGAAAAACAGGAATTTTTCAATAGCCTTGGACTTCAGAGCGTTCCCCACGTTCTTGTGCTTGACGGAAACGGAAAAATCGTCTACAACCATTCAGGCTATACCGACGGTTCCGAATCGGAAATAATCAAAGCCGTCCGCAAATGCAGCTCAAAAAAATAAGAAAACTATAAAAGATGACTTTCAGACTGAAGCTCCTGCCGACATTTGTATTGCTGCTGACAGCGGCAATACAATCACATGCAATAAACATAGGAGGCGACAATGGCGTAGCACTCCACGGAAGCGTACAGGCCGACTTGCTCTTTCCCAAAGAAGATGATGCAATAAATACCGGCACTTTCGACAAAAAGCTGCTGTTCAACACCTATGCCGATCTGAACCTCATCAGCCGCTACGTCGATGCCGGAGTCCGTCTGGAATTCATGAAATGGCCACTCCCCGGGTTCGAAAACGATTTTAAAGGCTGGGGAGTCCCCAACATCTACATAAAAGGGCGCTACAAAGGCTTCGAACTGACCGCGGGCGATTTTTACGAACAGTTCGGCAGCGGTTTCATACTCCGCACTTACGAAGAACGTTCGCTCGGAATCGACAATTCCATACGTGGCGGACGACTGCGGGTGTCCGCGATTCCGGGTGTACGGCTGACTGTGCTCGGCGGACTTCAACGCCGTTATTGGAGCTGGGACAGAAACTCCCGGATATACGGCGCCGACGGCGAGATATCCATCGATGAAATGGCTCGGAAATTACGCGAAAAGAATATCGCGTGGACATTTGGCGCTTCCTATGTCCTGAAACATGAAGACTCCAATGGAATGACCATACCGGGAACCGACTACAGTCTGAATTTTCCTGAATACGTCAGCGCGTTTGATCTGCGAACAAATTTCCAGAAAGGCGACTTCGGAATATTGGCCGAATACGCCTGGAAAAGTCAGGACCCGTCGACCGACAACGAATTCACATACGGGTACGGAAACGCGGCGATGCTTTCCGCCACATACTCCAAAACCGGCATCAGCGCACAGATTCAGATTAAAAGAAGCGAGAATATGGCATTCCGTTCCCAACGCGGAGTCGACGGCATATCGGCATTCATCAACAACATGCCGGCGTTTTCATATCTGCATACCTATGCTCTTGCAGCCATGTATCCATACGCGACTCAGGCTGCCGACGGCGAGTGGGCATTTCAGGCCTCATTCGCGTATAATTTCCGACGCCGGACAGCCCTCGGAGGCAAATATGGCACAAAAGTAAAAATCAACGCCAGCTACATCCGGGGACTCGACCGCAATGCGCCTCATTATATAATCGACGGCGTGACAGCGGGCACAGACGGCTATCACAGCACTTTCTTCGGAATGGGACCGGAGTATTACCGCGACATCAACCTACAGATAGATAAACAATGGAGCCGATCTGTCAGCCAGACTTTCATGTACATGAACCA
>JAETOX010000191.1 GCA_021771575.1 Bacteroides sp.
AGGGTAAGCATAATGCAAGCGGATCCATTCGAGCCCTTCGATAGCAGCCATACAATCGATCAACTCAGGTAAGCGGTTTTTGCCATATCGGTCTATCCCGTAATAGGTTAGATCCTGAGCCACTACCAGCACTTCTTTTACCCCATTTTTCACCAATTCCCGACATTCGTCCAGAATTTCATCAAATACACGGGAAACGTGTTTTCCGGTCATTAACGGTATAGCACAATAGGAACAGGTGCGATTACATCCTTCCGATATTTTCAGATAAGCATAATGGGCAGGAGTAGTCAATATTCTTTGGTTGCGGCATTGTTCTTCAAAATCTTCTCCCATCTTTTTCAATACCTCTTTCCAATCGAATTTACCGAAAAAAGCATCTACTTCAGGAATCTCTTTTTTCAATTCTTCACCATAGCGCTGGGATAAACAGCCAATCACGTATAACTGCTTGACAATTCCGGCATTCTTACGTTCTACCTGTTCCAAAATAGTATTGACAGATTCTTCCTTGGCATCACCGATAAAACCACAGGTATTCACCACCACGATTCCGGCATCGGAGGCCTCTGCGTCAACTTCGGTGGCATATCCGGCCCGATCCAGTTGCTTTAAAAGTAATTCGGTATCTACCAAATTTTTAGAACACCCTAAACTGATTATATTCACTTTTTTCATATGCTCCGTATAACGCTATAAAATACAAAATATCCAAAAGACCGGCAAAGGTATAAAAAAACGCTATCTTTGTACAATATTTCGAATATGAATACAGAGCGGCAATTAACATGGTTACCCACTTCAGCCAAAGAAGTGAGAGAACGGGGATGGGAACAGTTGGATGTGATCCTGTTCTCCGGAGATGCCTACGTAGATCATCCTTCGTTCGGCGGGGCAGTTATAGGTCGGTTACTGGAATCGCTGGGCCTGAAGGTAGCTATCGTCCCACAGCCGAACTGGCGTGACGACCTGAGGGATTTCCGGAAGCTCGGAATCCCCCGGCTTTTTTTCGGGGTCAGTGCCGGATGTATGGATTCCATGGTCAATCATTATACAGCAGCCAAAAGGAAACGGTCGGACGATGCTTATACCCCGGAAGGCCGCGCAGGCGCACGCCCGGATATGCCAACTCTTGTTTATACCGCCATTCTAAAAAAACTATATCCGGATATACCAGTTGTCATCGGAGGCATCGAAGCTTCGCTCCGTCGCCTGACCCATTATGACTATTGGAAAGACTCTTTACGCCCTTCCATCCTGTTTGAAAGCGGAGCCGACATGCTGATTTACGGCATGGGAGAAAAACCGCTTACCGGACTTTGCAATCTGCTGCAAAAAGGGATCCCCTTTCGGAATTTAACCAATATCCCCCAAACAGTGATTGTCCGCGGCCAAGAGGAAACGGTCGCTACGAACAAGAAGTGGAAAACTATCCGGCTTCATTCGCACGAAAGCTGTGTGACAGAAAAAAGAAAGCATGCAGAGAATTTTCGTTATATCGAAGAAGAATCAAACAGCATAGAAGCAGCCCGCCTGATCCAAACGGTACGGGATAAACAAGTGATCGTCAATCCTCCGTATCCCCCTTTAACAACGACAGAGATCGATGCCATTTATGCCCTTCCTTTTACTCGCCTGCCGCATCCCCGTTATAAAGGCAAGGAAATCCCAGCCTATAACATGATCCGTCATTCGGTCACTCTCCATCGAGGATGTTTCGGCGGATGTGCTTTTTGTACGATTTCTGCCCACCAAGGCAAATTTATCGTCTCCCGATCCGAACAGTCCATACTAAAGGAATTGCAACAGGTAACCGAAATGCCCGACTTCAAAGGAACGGTCAGCGATTTGGGCGGCCCTTCGGCCAATATGTACCGGATGCAAGGAAAAAACCAAGAAATCTGTAAACGCTGTAAACGGGCTTCCTGTGCTTATCCCAGCGTATGCAAAAACCTAAATACCGATCACGGACCGTTACTCCGGCTCTATGCAGCTGCCAGAAAAGTATCCGGAATCAAACATTGTTTTATCGGGTCTGGAATACGTTACGATTTATGTTTACATGACAGTGGGGATCTTCATATAAATCAAACAAATAAAGAATATCTGGAAACAGTTATCCGTTACCACGTATCGGGTCGGTTTAAAGTAGCTCCCGAACATTCCTCCCCTCAGGTTTTGCAACTGATGCGCAAACCTCCTTTCGACTTATTTCAGCAACTGAAAAGACAATTCGACGAAATCAACCAGAAGTACCGACTGAATGAACAAATCGTTCCTTATTTTATCTCTTCACATCCCGGCTGCCGTCCGGAAGACATGGCGGAATTAGCTATAGTAACTAAACAGTTGAATTTTCATTTGGAGCAAGTACAGGATTTTACTCCGACTCCGATGACTATTGCGACTACCATCTACTATAGCGGATACCACCCTTATTCGCTTAAAAAGACAGAAACTCCCAAAAATGAAAAAGAAAAAAAATGGCAGAACATGTTTTTCTTTTGGTATAAACCGGAATACCACGATCGAATTCAGTCTTTTCTGAAGCAGATTCGCCGTAGGGATCTTCTGTTGAAATTATATGGAAAAGGCTGAGAAAAAAGAAATAATGCTTTAATTTTTCATGCTGATTCCTTAACTTTGACAAAAACCTTATTCCGATGAAGTACCGATTATTGATTATATTCCTATTTTTATTGACAGCCTGTGACAGTAAAGTGAAACAAGCCAATAAGCGCGGACTGGAATATATGAAACAAAATCTTTACGATCAGGCGATCAGTGAATTCAATCATGCCCTGAGCATAAACAGCACCTGGTTTCCGGCTTATTATAACCGGGCTATTTCTTACGCCAACGCTCATTGTTATCAGGAAGCTTTAACCGACTTCAATTATGTTTTGGCCAGTTATCCCGATCATGCGGACTCGTATTTTAACCGGGCCCTTGTATATGAAAATATCGGTTTATATGCCAATGCTATAAAAGATTATTCGGAAACCCTGAAATTACGTCCAGATTTTATTCTGGCCTATCATTACCGGGGAATTGCCCGTTTCCGTATGCAGGATTTCGACGGTGCCCTGAACGATTATAATGAGGCTCTCCGGCTAGGTAAACATGTAGCGATGGACGTCAATATGGCGAAAGAATACGGTCTGAATTCCAGCGCACTTTATTTTAACCGCGGAGTTGTCCTTCAAAAAAAAGGAGATTTGCAAGGAGCTATAAAAGATTATACAGAGGCCATCAGTATCGATCCGTCAAGCGCACGGACCTATTACAACCGGGCTATCGCTAAAATGGCTTTATACCACTCCGAAGAAGCCCTGAAAGATCTGGAAATAGCCTCCCGGCTGGGATTTCAGCAGGCCGATCAGGTGATTCAAAGTTATTTCAAAAACTAAAAATTATACACCATCAAAAAAGGCGGCTCCGTGTAAGAACCGCCTTTTGTATAATTTCAGTCAGAATTATTTCAAAGCTTCGTTTACTTGTTTCATCAAATCTTTTACATCCTGATTAGCAGGTTCTAAAGATTGTGCTTGTGTCAAATAGTCTTTTGCCTTTTTAAAGTCGTTCACAGCTTTTGCTTTTTCTGCATCATATTTTGCTTTATCGGTATTCGCGATAGGAGTTGCATCCTGCAGAATTTTAGCTCCGTTATTGAAGAACAAACCGGCCAGACTGACATATCCCTGTGTTTTAAAGCTCTTGTTGCTCAAAGAAGTGATCTTGGTATAATTTTCAGCAGCCTTCGATTCGTTACCGGCTTTCTGGAATTTTTGTCCTTCTTTGAGGTAATAGGTAGCATACATCGTTTCGAGCTTCATATTGCCGGGGAATGCTTTCAACCCTTCCTGCAAGGTAACAAGCATATCAGCATCTTTTTTCTGATTTTTCAATGCCTGTGCTTTTCCTAAATAAGACGACGCAGCTTTGTATTTGTTTTTGATCGACATGTCGAAATACTTTTCAGCAGCCGCATAGTCCTTTATTTTGTTTGCACAATAGGCTGTATTGAATACAGTAGCATTGTCCTTATAATCCACTATTTTCAGATATTCCTCATATTTTTTAAATGCTTCGGCATAATTTTTCGCCTTCAAAGCATCATTTCCGGCATTTTTTTCCGCAGCTCCGGGTTCCTGAGCAAAAACACCAGCAGAAAACAAAATACTTAAAAGTATAAAAGCAATTCTTTTCATAATCGTAATTTAATATTTAATAGTTTATTCTTTAGTTTTTGTTTATGGGTCTAAGGTAAAAATGTCTCTTTAAAATTCAAAATCATTTTTATTTTTTTTGTATTTAGACATATTTTTTACTAAGCCTTTGTCAATCGTACAATAAAGACAAAATCTTTTTCAGCCCTTCTTCATCTTCCTGGTCGAATGCATCGAGCCGGTCACTATCGATATCCAAGCAGGCAAAGATATTTCCTTGACGATCACAGATTGGAATAACGATTTCACTTTTCGACATTGCATTACAAGCGAT
>JAETOX010000192.1 GCA_021771575.1 Bacteroides sp.
TATTCCATGTCGTATTTTCGTTGCTTTTTTGCCATTGTAGTTGCCTCCTTGATTTTCTTTGATTATACATCAAATCCTTGAATATAAGGTGTCAACTAAAATGATACAACATCAATTTCATTAAAAATGGCTTACGCTGATGAAGGGTGATAAGGCTATCGAGTGCTGTAAAGTATGTACCAATAGCAGCCTGCTCACTAATGTTTGACGGGATGGAGAACACAGTTTTGGACACCAATTTCCAATCTGCCCTCGGCATTTTCGTCCCGGTCGATTGATTAGCTACTTCATCGAATTGCCGGCTCTGAATCAATCGATATAGAAAGCTGCTATCAGCATTTTGAGGCTGTAATACCCAAAAATCGCCCACAGCAAGCCCATCAAATGTGGGCAAAAGCCAGTTTTGCAAGTACGGGCGGAGTTTTCCGTAAAGGACATCACCTTGATGAAATGCGATGCCTGATTTGATACTTTGCTTGGCGTAGATGTCTTTGTTGAGCCGACCTGTCCCTGACACTATATCCTCATATTCAACTCTTGGAAGGGTATCATCGGAGCATATTACCGATGATCGCACAGCGATTTCTTCAAACTTACGCTGTTCCCAAGGGTCAGTAAATCCCTTAAAGCGAATTTCGGGGTAACTGCTGCCATTTTGAGGGAACATCTTTTCGAGCATCGACTTTTTCACATTCGTCAACTTTTCAAACTTACGCTGATGAAGGGTGATAAGGTTGTCGAGTTGGTCTAAATAAGCACCGATCTTCCGTTGTTCCTCGACTGAAGGTACAGGTATTTCAATTTTCAGAAAATCAGACTCGTGTATTCGCCATTGTCCATAGATAACACCTTGACGCCATTTGACCATAGCATTTATAAAGTCTTTTCTGACTAATCTTCTTCCCAAAAAATCCGAGTCAGCAATTCCAGTAGGCTCAAAAATGCTATATACCGGTGAAATGCAGGCTTTTCCGTACTTATTCAGACCTATTGAGCCGGTTTCGAGGTTGTTAGAGCTATATATGAAATCGCCTTTCTCTGTTTTCTTATACAGCTTGCTTACCGTGTCCGTAACTAAGGCACTTCGGTCATAACGCTCACCTTTAGGGGCAACACCTTCATTTGCTATGAATGCCATAAGAGGATATTCGTCGCTCATTGGTGCTTGCTGGTTACGCTCTATGAGCAAATCGCCAACCTTACGCTGTTCCCAAGCATCTGAGAATCCTTTGAAGCGAATTGCGGGAGCATCTGATTTTTTCGTCATTCTGCACTACCTCCCAGCAATTTCTTCAACTCTTTAAGTCCCAGCATATCATACTCATTACCCTCAAGGTCATCGATCATTCCCGAAAGCGTTGCTTCGGTTTCGCTGATCTGCTGTTCGACCTCGAAGAAAGTTGTAGCATACTTGTTTTGAAGGGCTTGAATTTTGCTCACCAAGCTGTCGATTACGGTATCAGGCAGTTTGTGAATGCTCTCAATGAGAGGAGCAATCCACTTCTTTTCGAGCAAATCCAAAGCCTGCTCATCGCTCAGACTTTCAATCGTATCCTTTGTTTTTGCCTGCAACGCAGCACTCTTTGCCTTGATCTCCGCCTTGATTTCTTTCTCGCTCTTGATCAAAGACTCAACCTTTTCTAAGAGTGTACGAAGCGCAACGCTTTCAGGAGAACGGTCTTTCTTCAGTTCCTTAATCTTTTTGGATACTTCTTTCGGAACGAAAGCATCGCCTTCCTCGGTGAGAACATCGTTGCAGCTCTCTTTATCCTCCTCTGTCATTTCATCAAGGATAGACTCATACTCAGAAGGGATTTCCGCCAAACGGCTTTCCAAACCGTGAAGCTCGTCCGTTTCTGCGGAGAGCAAAGTCGCCTGAACCAAGTCGAACGGGATAATATGACCTACCCAGCCCTCTTGAACTTCCTGATCTTTACCGTCCTTTTTCTTGATGACAAGGTTCGGATCGACCTTCTTTGTTGCAACAAAGCCTTCGGTTTGCAACATTTCGAGGTCGATGGAAATACCTGTCCAATCGTCGTCAAGAAGCTGGAACGCCGCATATTTGTCGATAAGAGGAATTTCCTTCAATCGCTCGAAAATATCAGCACTTAGAACGGTTTCAGCCTTAGAGATTTCGATGCTTCCCATCCGGTCGATAAGTTCTTCTTTCAGGAACGCCGGAAAAGTGGAAAAGGCAGCGTTAAAAGCATTCTCAAAGCCGACCACATCAGGATGGCTCTTGATGGCACTCTTAATATCAGGGGTAGACACATTCACATAAGGAATGCCACTCTCGGTGAACAACGCCTTTTTCAGTGCAGGGAACGCCGTCCAGAATTCGCTCATCTCGTCAATTTCTGCTGTCGGGATACCGCCAAACATAGACGCATAGACATCCCAATGCTCGGCAGCTTCAGAGGAATCAACATAGCGAGGAATGTTCAAGTTATAATCATTGCTGCGAATTTCTTCACGACTGACTACTCGTGAAAACTTCGGAATGCTTTCACGCTTTATAAAGGTATCTGCTATGCGTTTAATGTCAGACGCACGGAGCTTGTTATTCTTACCCTCTTTGATAAAGCCCTTGGATGCATCGATGATAAGGACATCGGTATTCTCGCGCTTTTGGCGCAGCACCATAATGATGGTGGGTATTCCTGTCCCGAAGAAGATATTTGCAGGAAGTCCGATAATGGCGTCGATATGGTTATTCTCAATCAGGTTCTTTCTGATTTCACCTTCCTCACCGCCACGGAACAGTACGCCGTGGGGAAGAACGATTGTCATAATGCCGTCCGGCTTGATATGGAACAGATCGTGAAGCAGGAAAGCATAGTCGGCTTTTCCTTTGGGAGCAAGTCCAAAACGAGCATAACGAGGATCACCCTCTTTGTTGGACGGGTCCCAAGCCTGCGAATACGGCGGATTGGACACGACCGCATCCACATAGAGAGGATTATAGGTATTCACCGGATCATTTTCGTCAAAGTACGGCCAATCCTCCTCAAGAGTATCGCCGTTACGAGTGACGATATTATCCGGTTTGATGCCACGCATAACCAAATTCATCCGGGTCAGGTTGTAGGTGTTCTCCTTCAATTCCTGAGCGAAGTATTTGATGTTGTTGTCATCGGTCATATATTTGGCAACGCTCTGACCGATATTGATAAGCAACGATCCCGAACCGCTTGTCGGGTCGTAAATTTTGATTTCGCTTTTGCCCTTCAAGTGGCTTGCAACGATTTCAGACATCAGCAGAGATACCTCGTGCGGGGTGTAGAACTCGCCTGCCTTCTTTCCGGCATTAGCCGCAAAGTTACTGATAAGATATTCGTAGATAAAGCCGAGAACATCGTAGTCCTGCTTGCCGTCCATAGGAATATCCTTTATCAGCGTCAGAAGCCCGCTGATTGCTTTTGTTTGCGAACCGGAGCTATCGCCAAGTTTGGAAAGACCTGTTTGCAAAGTGTCGAACACCTTATCAAACACCTTTTTGTGCGTGTTGGAAATCAACCGGCTGAACGCAGAGAGTGCATCACGGACATTTGAAACATCAAAGTCCTTACCCATCGAGAGCCAAGTAGAAAAGAGGTCTTTATAGGCAATAAAGTAGCCGATATTCTCTTGAACCCACTTAACCGTTTCGTCATCTTCTTCTGATACGGTTTTCAGAAGTTCGTCGTCATAGTCATTTTCCTTCAAGAATTTGATTTCTTTATCAGATAGATACTTGTAAAAGATAAAGCCAAGTATGTAATCCTTATATTCATTCGCTTCGATTTTGGAACGCATTTGGTTTGCGGAAGCCCATATTTTCTGAGCAAGCTGTTGCTTATTCATCCTGTGAACCCATCCTTTTTCATTTTCTAAGGGAGATATACTACCCCACTGTTATGATACAACAATTAGTGTCCCATAAAACGGACTCACTTCTCGTCGGGAACAAACTCCATAATGTCATCGGTCGTGCAATTCAAAGCTGAGCAGATTTTCCCCAACACTTCAGTACTTACATTTTCATCACGACTGAGCTTATTGATTGCGTATTTAGTGAGTCCAGCAGCTTCCTGCAAATCTCTTTTCTTCATATCTCGATCAAGCAGAATGTGCCAAAGTTTTTTATAGCTTACAGCCATCGTATCATTCCTTTCTCTCAACCTGCGAGTAAGTGCTAAAACACAACTTATATTATAGCACATAATCCCGAAATATCAACCATAAATCCCGATATTTCAAACTTAGTTCCCATATTTCACACCTGAATAAGTTCGCCTGCGACCGGATAGCTTGGGAACAGCGTAAGCTATCCGAAATTACAGATAAAGTCACGGAGAAAAATGCCGGACTACAATATGTAGAAACATTTACAAACTCTGCTGAGTTCGGAATTATAAGTCAAAGA
>JAETOX010000193.1 GCA_021771575.1 Bacteroides sp.
ACTCCTTTTGCTTCCAATACCGAAGCGATATTGGATTTACAACCACAGCCTTCAGGAGAGGCTTGGGTTTCTGTACAAATAATTTCTTTATTTTCACTGACAGTAAAAATTGTATAATATTCACAATGACCGAAATGGTCGTCTACCCTGTCGTCGCGGGTTGGAATGGCTATTTTCATGATCAATCTATTTTGGGGACAAAGTTACATTAAAATCGGTTTATAGCAGTTATAAATTTTATGAAGTTTTCGTTATCATCGCTTTGAAAATACTTCTGAACATTTTTCTGAATCGAACGTATTTCCTGTATATATAAACTTTTGAAAACAATAGTATGATGAATGAATTGCTTAATGACTCCATGATGATGCCCCGTATCGGGGATCCTGCACCGGTGTTCGATGCTGTTACTACTGAAGGAAAAATCCATTTTCCACTGGATTTCAACGGAAAATGGATCATTTTATTTAGTCATCCTTCTGATTTTACACCTGTATGTACTTCCGAATTCGTTATGTTCGGGGCTATGATGAAAGAATTTGAAGCCTTGGATTGTCAATTAGTCGGGCTTTCTGTTGGTGGATTATACAGTCATATTGCTTGGTTGCGCACAATCCGGGAAAAAATAGAGTATCGGGGAAAAAAACATGTCGATGTCCGTTTTCCGCTGATTGCCGATATCAATGCTGATATTGCCCGTTTATACGGAATGTTACATCCCGGCGAAAGCGAAACCCAGGCCGTTAGGGCGGTATTCTTTATCGATCCGCAAAGTGTTATTCGCTCGATTATCTATTATCCGATGGCTTTGGGGCGGAATTTCGACGAAATCAAACGAGTGCTGATCGGATTACAAACGATCGATAAATATAATGTGTCCTTACCTGCCGACTGGCATCCTGGTGACGAAGTGATTGCGTCGACTCCTGGATCGCTTAAGGCTGCCGACGAACGAATGGAGGCTTCTGGGCCAGGAACGCATTGTTACGACTGGTTTTTCTGTTTGAAAAAATTACCAGTATAATTTTTTGCAATGGTTTGGAACGTATGAATCTCAAAAAATCGATCGTAATCTGGGGATTATGCTGCATTTGGAGTATTCCCCTTTTTGCCCGGATAGAAGAGGAATTACCTTTAACAGAGTCTGAAGATAGTCTAATGCAGGCGTTGGGAAATATTCCAGTCTTTACGATCTATAAGGATAATTATGTTGTCACCGGTACCAGCTTTTCCGGAGGTAAGATAACGAAATACAACTCGGATGCAAAATTTCAGATCAGTTTGCGACACCGGCTTTACCGGAAATTGTTACCTTACCAGCTTTATGTTTTTCTGACTTATACGCAGAAATCTTTTTGGGATATTTATCGGAAATCGGCTCCTTTTGCTGAAAATAATTACAATCCTACATTGGGTGTCGGTCGTAATTTTCTTCAAAAAGGCCGCATTGCCGGTATCGGGATGATACAATTTGAGCATGAATCCAATGGGAGAGATGGCATCAATTCGAGAAGCTGGAATCGGATTACTTTTACCGGGATCTACATACCAGACCGGTATTTCACTTTTCAGGCCAAGGCCTGGATTGCCATGATGGTGGCCAAAGAAAATAAGCATTTGACCCGATATGCCGGTATCGGGCATTTGGCTGCTACCTTTACTGACGATCGCGACCGTTTGAGTTGCTCTGCTCTATTAGTGAAACGGGGAGGGTGGAATCTGAATGCAAACTGGCAATTCGATATCGCTTACCGGTTGTTTAAAGAAGACAATCAATACTTATATCTTCAATATTATAGTGGTTATGCAGAAAGCATGATCGATTATAATCGTTTTCAGCGGTATATCCGGATAGGATTTGTGATAAAACCGAATTCGATCAGTATATTTTAAGTTTATTTTGTGTGGAATCGTTTGAAATTATTAATTTAGCGGGTCTGAAAAAGTGTTTATCCAAACGATACAAATAAATTTATAATATCTATGACATTAGAAGAATTCCAACAAGCTATTCGCGAAGGTATACCTGCGGAATTACCTGCGCCAAAACCTTATGACCCCGAAGTAAATCATGCGCCGAAACGAAAAGATATTCTTACCCCGGCAGAGAAAAAACTCGCCATCCGGAATGCTTTGCGTTATTTTGAACCACGCCATCATGCCGTATTGGCGAAAGAGTTTGCTGAAGAACTGGAAAAATACGGACGAATATACATGTATCGTTTCCGGCCTGATTATGAAATGTATGCCCGCCCGATCGGCGATTATCCTCACCGTAGTCTACAGGCGGCAGCCATCATGGTTATGATTAATAACAATCTGGACAAAGCAGTCGCTCAACATCCTCATGAATTGATTACTTACGGTGGAAACGGAGCTGTGTTCCAGAATTGGGCTCAATATCGTTTGACGATGAAATATCTGTCGGAAATGACTGATGAACAGACGTTGGTGATGTATTCCGGACATCCGATGGGGCTTTTCCCTTCACATAAAGATGCTCCGAGGGTAGTAGTAACCAACGGAATGGTCATTCCCAACTATTCTAAACCGGATGATTGGGAGCGTTTTAATGCTTTAGGTGTATCTCAATATGGACAGATGACTGCCGGTTCCTATATGTATATCGGACCGCAGGGAATAGTACACGGGACGACCATCACCGTTTTGAATGCAGGTCGGAAGATTTCTCAGCATGGAGAAGGACTGGCTGGTAAGTTATTTGTGACTGCCGGTTTGGGTGGTATGTCGGGAGCACAACCCAAAGCAGGAAATATTGCTGGTTGTGTAAGCATTACGGCTGAAATTAATCCCAAGGCTACACAAACCCGTTATACACAGGGATGGGTAGATGAAGTGATCGATGACCTCGACGCTTTGATGGTGCGTGTGCGAAAGGCGAAAGCCGCTAAAGAGGTAGTATCTCTTGCCTATCAGGGAAATGTGGTGGATCTGTGGGAGCGCCTGGCGAAAGAAGACATTGTAGTTGAGTTGGGGTCCGACCAGACTTCTTTGCATAATCCTTGGGCCGGTGGGTATTATCCGGTGGGACAAAGCTTCGAAGAAAGCAAACGGATGATGGCAGAGGAACCTGAATTGTTTAGGGAAAAAGTACAGGAAACCCTGCGGCGTCACGTAGCAGCGGTCAATACTTGCGTTGAGCGTTTCGGAACCTATTTCTTCGATTACGGAAATGCTTTCTTGCTGGAATCTTCCCGGGCTGGTGCTGATATATTGAAACCTGACGGTGACTTTAAATATCCTTCGTACGTGCAGGATATTATGGGACCGATGTGTTTTGATTATGGTTTTGGCCCCTTCCGTTGGGTATGTACCAGTGGCGATCCGAAAGATTTAGCCAAGACCGATGAGATTGCAGCACGGATACTGGAAGAGTTGGCTGCCGAATCTCCGGCCGAAATCCAGCAGCAAATGCACGATAACATCCGTTGGATCAAAGCTGCCGGAGAAAATCATTTGGTTGTCGGTTCGCAAGCGCGTATTCTGTACGCAGATGCAGAAGGACGTATCCGTATCGCTGAAGCTTTTAACAAAGCGATCGAACGGGGTGAAATTTCAGCTCCGGTTGTGTTGGGACGGGATCATCACGATGTTTCTGGAACAGATTCTCCTTATCGGGAGACTTCTAATATTTATGACGGCTCCAAATTTACGGCAGATATGGCGGTTCAGAATGTCATCGGAGATTCTTTCCGTGGTGCTACCTGGGTATCGATACACAATGGCGGTGGTGTTGGCTGGGGAGAAGTGATTAATGGTGGATTCGGTATGTTGCTGGATGGTTCTGCTGATGCCGACAGAAGGTTGAAGAATATGCTGTTCTGGGATGTAAACAACGGTATTTCTCGGCGTAGCTGGGCTCGTAATGAAGGGGCTGTCTTCGCCATCAAACGGGCTATGCAGATCAACCCACAACTGAAGGTTACCTTGCCTTATGAGACAGACGATCGTTTGATCGAGAGTTTGAATTTTTAGTATTTTTCTATTTTATATCCTCTATCAGGTGCCGGAAATTCGTTTTCGGCACCTTTTTTATAGTATCTAGGGCTGTGCCGGATGTAAAGCCGAAATTTTTTTAGTAAAGATGTACAGTTTAATATTTCTGTATATCGGTATACTCTTTTTTTGAATGAACCACTATTTAATAGTTAACTATAATAAATGGGCAGGGTTTAAAAATTTTTTTTTAATTTTACTGATATAAACTATCTTTGTCCGCTGAGAGAGAATTATATCGGAAATATTATATTCAATGTCCGGGGAGCAGAATAAAAACGGACACTGAAGTTTGTGAAACCAATGTTTAGATTGCCGTGTCTAAAAAGGAAATAAAAA
>JAETOX010000194.1 GCA_021771575.1 Bacteroides sp.
CAAAGCAATAAAACAGAAAACAAAGGAAAGTACAGCACCCAAATCCCATTTCCAAGGCCACGACCATAAAGACAAGCTCATAGATTCATCCTGCAAATTTTCTAAACCGGGAAATTCCCAAATTCCATAATAGACCAGGCATCCCCCGATTACTCCACACAAAACCACCACCGACTTCCAGATTCCTTTCAATAATTTATTGGCGACCAACATTCCCAAAGCCAACAAAAGAGCGAAAAATAAATTAAAAAGCAAATGTTCACTTTCTTCAAAAACCAAACGCAGGATGACCGGTGCCAGGGTAAAAGCGATCAAACATAAGATTACTACAATAATACGGGGAGTGAAAAGGGCCTGCAAATGGGATAAGAATCCCCCGAAAGCAAGTATAGTCAACAAAGCCCCACCGATCAGGATGGAAGTATAAATAACCGAAATCCCCGAAGACGTGGTCGATAATATACCGATCAATAAAACAGAAGCCGGGCCGATCACCAAAGGCAACCGATGCCCCCAAATCACCTGCACAATCATAGCCATCCCCATCAAACCGAATAACTTCTGCATATAAAAAATCTGCTGTACCACATCGGAAAAATGCAATCTGGCCACAACGATCCCCATAATTACCACACAAGGAATGGAAACGATCCACCATTGTAAACCATACATAAACATCGGAAAGGCTCCAGTTTTGTCATCCAATACATACTTCATATCCGTTTTTGATTAATGGGTTAACAAAAGCTCCTCCCGGCACATTTCCTGCAACTGCGGGAAAAAATGCCGGAATAACTCCTGCAATTTATTTTTATACTGTACTAAAAAATCTATCGCTTCCTCAGGATCGACCTTCAATCCCCGGTAACTCACCATAATTTCCAGTGATTGCCTTATTCCCTCATAAGAAGCGTAGCGGTAAAGGCGGTTGGTTCCTATAAAATGCCACAAAAAACCTTTAAAACGCTCCGGTAAATAATGATAATACCAGAGCAGAGCAAGATAAAACCCACTGGCATAACGCTGTAACGATACTCCTGCATAATATTCGAAATCAGATGCCAAAAAATAATCGAAGAATATATCCATGACCACCCCGGTATATCTTCCTAACAAAGGCTTTCCTAACTTGATGGCTTCCCTCACATCGGGATGTGCATCCGCAAAAGCATCGATTTTCCGGTGTAACAACATTCCCCGTTGAAACTCCGGGGGATATTGCAAATAATCCGAACCTTTCACTGCATCACCGACAAAATTACCGATTTGTACCTGCCGGTGACGACCAGAAAGAAAAATATGAGCTAAATAATTCATTTTGCCGGCGTCTATGACAAGGCAAAATTAACAAAATCCGGTCAATACCTTTTAAAAAGAGAACAAATCATTAAAAGATTCACTCATCGAAGGATGGGTATATATCTGGTCGCGGAGAAACAAATAACTCATTTGTGCTTTCATTGCCAAAGCCACTGTATTGATCACTTCGTGCGAATCCAAACAAAACATCGTACACCCCAGAATTTTTCCAGTCCGCGTATCGACCACCGACTTCAGAATCCCGTCAGTGTTTCCCATAACCCTGGCACGCGGTATGGTTTCTACCGGAATCGTCTTACTCATCACTTCATATCCCTGAGCAATAGCTTGTTGCTCGGTCATGCCTATACGTGACAAAGGAGGATCGATATACACGGAGTACACGATCGGTTCCCGATCGCGAGTATTCCGTATCCCCGGACCGTATAAGTGATCACGGACAATACGGTAATCGTCTAAAGAAATATATGTAAACTGGGCTCCTCCCTTTACATCCCCCATCGCCCGGATATGAGGCGCCGTGGTTTGCAGATATTCATCGACCAGAATCCGGCCCTGTGCATCAGTACGGACTCCCGCAGCTCCCGGGTTCAAGCTTTCAGTGGCCGCCAGACGTCCCGTAGCCACCAATATCGCATCGGCAAATAAGCTATGTTCGGTTTGGTCCACTACCTGTCGATATCCGACAACCGACTCTTCATCTGTATCTGTAATAGAGTCGACCTCTGCGTTCAAACGAAACTCTATTCCTTTTTTTTCCAGCACCCGTTTTACCGTATCCGCCACGATAGGGTCCTCCTGTTGCAGAAAAGTAGGCTTATTTTCCAATACGACCACCTTACTACCGAACCCGGCAAACATCGAAGCAAATTCCAAACCGATATATCCGCTTCCGATAATTACCAGACGCTCAGGTAATTCTTCCAGTTCCATCAGCGAACTACTGGTATACACCCGTCGGCTCTCACGTATTCCACGAATCGGAGGAATTATCGACTCTGCCCCGGTATCGATAAAAATCCGGTCACCTTCGATAACAAAACGATTTTTCTCTGTCGTCACTTCTACCTGATGGCTGGAAAGAAAAGCACCCAGGCCGGTATAGATTTCTACATTCGGGTAAGCATTCAGCTTATTGAAATTTTTCTGGCGCAAATCAGCGGTAATGGCATTCTTTTCCTGAATAGCCCGACGGTAAAATGCAGCTTTTTCCCCAAACGTTTTCAAAGAAAGATATTCCGCTATTTTCGCCCGGTGTATCAAAGCTTTCGTCGGGATACAGGCGATATTGATACAAGTTCCCCCATACATGTCAGCCGAACGTTCAACCATAGCTACCTTCTCTCCCCTTGCGGCTAAGTCCAGGGCTAACGTTTTCCCGCCTTTTCCGAAACCGATTATGATCGCATCAAAATGTTCCATTCGTACAATTTTTAGTATTCGCCTATACGAAAAAAAAGAACGAAAGTTCTGTCAGGCCATAAAACATTGCCTTACTAAAAAACGTATATACTGCAATTCGGAGCGGTTTTCCGGAGAAATTAAATTCATTAAACACACATAAAACAATAAAACTATGAGAATAAGATTTTTATTAATGGTCTTTTTATTAGCGAGTGGGATAGTTATGGCAAGCTGCAACAACAAACAGTCATACCGCCCGGATGCTAAAATTGTCAACGCTTTCAATACCAAATACCCGAAAGCTAGTAAAATCGAATGGAAAGAGAAAAAAGGCTACTACGTCGCTAAGTTCTATGATAATAATACCGAAACCGAAGCTTGGTTCGACAATGCGGGCAAATGGGTGATGACAGAAAGCGATATCCGTTATAATGCTTTACCTCAGGCTATCCGGAACGATTTTGAAAGAAGCATGTACAAAAACTGGAAAAGAGACGATATCGACAAAATCGAACGGGCCGGAATGCAACCCGTCTATGTGATCGAAATAGAAAAAGAAGGTCAGGATACGGATTTATATTACAACGAAAACGGGAACCTGGTCAAAACCCTCAACGACGTAAAAAAAGACGAACGCTTCAATTACATGCCAGTTGCTGCCAATATCTGGGATAAAGTAAGACAAAAATATCCCGATGCTACAATTATCGAAACCGAAATGGAAAGAGGAAAGCAGGAAATCGATATTTTACAAAACGGAAAAGCCAAAGAAGTGATTTTTAACGGGAATAACTGGGAATCCACTTCATGGAAAGTGAGTAAAGCCGAAGTACCTACTGTCGTGATGGACGCTCTGCGTAATTCCGATTATGCCAAATACCGGATCGACGAGATTCATTTTTTCGAAACTCCCGACAATTCCTATTATCATTTCGAGCTGGAACAAGGAGATACCGATGTTGATCTTTCCATCGATCCCACCGGAAAAATTATAAAATAAACAGATAGCGATAAGACAAATTTGAGCGAAGCGTAGCGAATGGCACTGAAACAGTGTTCGTTACGCTTCGTTTTTGTATGGCAAGGAAGCAACTGAAAGCCACTTTGAAGCCAAAAGCGGCAGGAGTTCAGTTACCACCTCATTACCCCCGTAACGGGTGCAGATTTCTTGCTAAATGGTTCTTTTTCTGTGATTTGCGCAATTCTGCATAGCTGTCGGTAACTCACTATAAACTAATTTTGTAACCAAAAAAAGGAGTGAGTTATGAAGTACATTCAAGGTCTTATTTTACGTGAAGAAAGGCAGCGAGAAGCCCAACGGCAACCTGCCTCTGATGTGCCGCCTTACGGTGGACGGAGAGATTAAACAGTTCAGTTGCAAGATGGACGTTCCCCTGCGGTTGTGGGACGTGAAGAACAACCGTGCTTCGGGCAAGAGCGTCGAAGCACAAAGAATCAACCTTGCAGTAGATAAAATCCGTGTGGAAGGTAAGCCATCGGAGAAGTACGTATTGCCAGGCGTTGAATTGAGATATAATTTTGTTGTCAAAAAAAATTATGCTAACAAAAGAAGAAGTACTTGGGATCATCGACTATTGCCA
>JAETOX010000195.1 GCA_021771575.1 Bacteroides sp.
TATGTGAGGGCAGAAGGAGAAACCGGAATATAAAATTGAAATAATATTTATGAATAAAAATGAGGAAGTAATTAAGAAATTGAAATTACGGTTGAATCAGACAAAATTTAAAGTCGTTATTATCCCGCATATTTCTCCGGATGGTGATGCTGTTGGTTCCTGTTCGGCTTTGGCCGAAGTGTTCCGGCAACTGGAGGTGGAATGGCATATACTGACCTGTGATTATATTCCGGAATACTTGCGTTTTTTGAAGAATATTTCGCGAGCGGTTTCTTATCAGGATAAACCGGAATGGTGTCGCCAGTTAATTGCAGAGGCCGGAATCATTTTTATGCTTGATCACAATACGATGAAACGGGAAGGAGATCTGGAGCCTTGGGTTGCTGCTGCGGGAGCCCTTCGGGTCATCATAGACCATCATCCCGATCCGGACGAACGGCAATGGGTGATATCCGATACCCGGGTTTCTTCTACCTGTGAATTGTTATATTCGGTGATTTCGCAGATCTGGGGAAAAGAAATAATCAATCCGGATATGGCGAATGCTTTATATACGGGGATCAATACCGATACCGGTGGACTAAGCCATAATTCTTCGCGTCCTGAGACTTACCGGGTGATTGCAGATTTGTTGGAATTGGGATTGAATAAAGCTTATATTCACGAACAGATTTATCAGATGAACCACCTGTCGCGTTTACGTCTGATCGGGAATGTGCTGTTGAATAAGTTGCAGGTTGATGCCCATTATCCGGTGGCGATTATGCCTATTACATTGGAGGAATTGAATCGTTATGATTATAAAGACGGGGATTTGGAAGGATTGGTCAATATTCCGTTGTCCATTCATCATATATGTGTTTCCATTCAGATCACCGAACGGAAAGAACGGGTAAAGCTTTCTTTTCGCTCCAAGGGAGAAGTACCGGTAAACCAGTGGGCTAAAGCATTTTTCAATGGAGGAGGGCATTTGAATGCTGCCGGCGGACAAATGAATACGTCCTTGGAAGAAGTGATCAAGAAGGTGAATGAAACCATTCCCTGGTTTTTCGATCACCTGAAAACCGGTTTTTCCGAAGAAGAATAATTGGATAATTCGTGTGTTATTTTAAAAAATTATATTCATGCCTTTTTTCAGATTTCATTTTGTAGAAGCTGCCCGCTTGACAGAGGTGAGGCGGCAGATGACAGACCGTATTCAGCAAGTTGTAGGATGTCCCCGTGAACATATCGTATTTGAATTAATCCATTCGTGTACAATAGAAGAAATCGCTATAAAAACCGATAAGAGCTGGCCTTTTGTTGAAGTAGTGTATTTTGAGCGGTCTCGGGAAATTCAGCATGAAGTGGCGCGGATTATAGCCGATTGCCTGAAAATGGTCGGGTATATGGATTCGGATATTTATTTCTCTTATTTACTGCCTCGGAATTATTACGAAAACGGCAAATGTATGGATGAATAAGTATTGACTTGGTCCTAATATGGTGATTTATGAAAAAGAGGAATATTATCTCGATCATAGTAATCGGAGTTAGTTTGATGTTTTCCTGTTCGAAACCTATTGTTATGGGGGGATACGAGGTGGTACCTTTGCCACAGGAAATTTCTCTGGATCAGGGAGAGGGTTTTGTTATCGATCCGGAAGTGAAAATTGTCTATTCCGAGAAATCGGTTGCAATGAAAACTAATGCTTGGCATTTAGCCGCTTTATTAAAGCAAGCTACCGGAAATACTTTGGAGATAACCGAAGATTCGGAAACAGGTAAAGGAATTTATTTAGAATTGGATACGACAATTAGTTCACCTGAAGGATATCGGATTGTGACAGATCGGGAAAAAGTACAGGTACAGGCATCCTCTGCTGCCGGCATATTTTACGGTATACAGACTTTATATAAAGCTTTGCCCGTATTCGATAAAGATAAAGAACAGGCAGCCTGGCCTGCCGGAAAGATTCTGGATTCTCCCCGGTTTTCGTATCGAGGGGTCATGCTGGATGTCGGACGACATTATTTCCCGGTAGACTATCTGAAACAATTTATGGATATGTTAGCCTTACACCATATCAATACGTTTCATTGGCATTTGACAGAAGATCAGGGATGGCGAATTGAAATAAAGAAATATCCCGAACTGACTAAAATCGGTTCTAAACGGAAAGAAACCCTCGTCGATTGGCAAACGAAAGAAATGGATGGACTGCCTTATGAGGGGTATTACACGCAGGAGGAAATTCGGGAGGTAGTGGCTTATGCTGCGGAAAGGTTTATTACTGTTATTCCGGAGATTGATCTGCCTGGACACATGACTGCTGCCCTGGCTTCTTATCCTCACTTGGGATGTACCGGAGGACCTTATGAAGTTGCGACGACTTTCGGTGTATTTTCAGAGGTATTGTGTGCCGGAAATGAACAGACTTTACAATTTGTCAAAGATGTTTTGACTGAAGTAATGGATTTGTTCCCTTCCATCTATATTCATATCGGAGGAGATGAATGTCCGAAAGAACGGTGGAAAATGTGTCCGAAATGTCAGGCGATGATCCGTAAGCAAGGAATTTTACCAATGCCTGGCCGTACGGCAGAAAATCAGTTACAAACCTGGTTTATGACTCAGGTGGAAAGTTTTATTCGTGAGCATGGACGCCGGATGATTGGTTGGGATGAAGTGCTGGAAGGAGGGATGCCTCCCGATGCGACGATTATGTCGTGGAGAGGAATAGAAGGGGGGATCGAAGCTGCTAAGAAAAAGCACCATGTGATTATGACGCCCATAAATTATTTATATTTCAGTAATCCGCGAATATTGAAATTGCAGGGACTCGAAACGGTGAAAAGGGTGTATCAATTCGATCCTGTTCCTGATGTTTTAAGCACTGATGAACAGCAATATATTCTGGGGGCACAGGCTAGTATCTGGACTGAGTGGATCAAAGATACTTCCCGGTTGGAATATGTGACTTTGCCACGTTTGGCTGCTGCTGCTGAAATTTTCTGGACATCGCTTCGACAAAAGGAGGTGAACTATTTTCTGGAACGACTTTCGCGGATGCTGAATATTTATACACAGCGAGGATATGAATATCGTCAGGATACTTATGAGCCTTATCCTCAGTCGGAAAAAGTATTATATTAATTTCTCTTTATATTTGTGATTTAAGAGGAAAAAGTTTATGTTTGCATATAGTATAAAATGCAACATACACTATGAAGGATGTCAGACAATTAGTATCTTATCTGAGTAAAGCCGAGCGGGGATATACCAAAGCGTTGAATCGGGAATTTCTGAAAGCAGGTTACGAGGTAAGTCGCGAACAGTACGAATTATTACAGGTGTTGTGGGCTGAAGACAATGTTAACCAGCAAACCATTTCCAAAAGATTGCAGAAAGATAAATACAATGTCACCAAATTGTTGAATACGTTGACTAAAAGAGGATTCGTTCAGCGTAAAATGTGTCAGGAGGATAAGCGGAATAATTTTGTAGTGCTTACCGAAAAAGGGATACAGGCGAAAAAGGCATTGACGGAGATAGAAGAACAGCTACATGCCGATCTGACTTTAACCATTGCATCGCAGGAGATCAAATCTTGTGTGTGGGTAATAAAGAAATTGACCGATATGATAGGATAACCTTCTTATCGGTTATTTTTTTTGAAATTCAACTAAATAAAATAGAGAATATGGAAGTTTTTAAAGGATTGAAACCAGAGATTGTCTGGGAATATTTTGAGGAAATCTGTAAAATTCCCCGGCCATCGAAGAAAGAAGAAAAAATAGCCGCTTGGTTGATGGAATTTGCTCGTCAGCATCAGTTGGAGGCTCGTCAGGATGAAGCTGGGAATGTGTTGATAACAAAAGTAGCAACGAAGGGACGGGAGCATGTTCCTGGAGTGGTTTTGCAATCTCACATGGACATGGTATGTGAGAAAAATTCTGATGTCCGTCATAATTTCGACGAGGATCCGATCATGCCTTATGTAGATGGAGAATGGGTCAGAGCGAAAGGCACTACCTTGGGAGCCGATGACGGTATCGGTATGGCTGCAGCTTTGGCGGTGCTGACTTCCGAAGATATTCAACATGGACCGATCGAATGTTTATTCACCGTGGATGAAGAAACCGGTCTGACAGGTGCTTTTGCTTTACAACCTGGATTTTTCGAGGGAAAAATTTTATTAAATCTGGATTCTGAGGATGAAGGAGAAATGTTTATCGGCTGTGCAGGCGGAATCGATACCGTTATCCGTTTGCCTTACCGGAAGGAAAATCTCCCGGCCCATAAGTTTGCCGTTAAAATCGGAGTGAAA